>JAITMK010000073.1 GCA_031277415.1 Azoarcus sp. | reverse complement strand
CACTGGCAAAACCGGCAAACGTACTGACCTCGCCCGCCGGGGTGATCTTGCGGATGCGCTCATTGCCGATGTCTGCCACATAGAGGTTACCCGCTGCATCACTCGCAATGCCGGAAGGGTAGGAAAACTTTGCGGTGCTTCCAATGCCATCGGCAAAACCTTCCTTGCCTCCGGCAAAAGTGCTGACCTCGCCCGCCGGGGTGATTTTGCGGATGCGATTGTTCCCGCTGCCCGCCACATAGAGATTTCCCGCTGCATCACTCGCAATGCTGGCAGGGCCGTAAAACCTTGCGTCGCTTCCAACGCCATCGGCAAAGCCCTCCTCGCTACCGGCAAGCGTGCTGACCTCTCCCGCCGGGGTGATCTTGCGGATGCGGTCATTGCCGGTGTCCACCACATAGAGATTCCCCGCTGCATCTATTGCAATGCCGGAAGGACTGTCAAACTTTGCGTCGCTTCCAATGCCATCGGCAAAACCTTCCTCGCCACCGGCAAGCGTACTGACCTCTCCCGTCGGGGTGATTTTGCGGATGCGGTCATTTTTGGTGTCCGCTACATAGAGATTCCCCGCTGCACCTATCGTAATGTCGGAAGGAGAGTTAAACCTTGCGGCACTTCCAATGCCATCGGCAAAGTAATTCTCTCCACCGGCAAACGTGCTGACCAGGACCGTTTTGGCGCTCTCTCCACTATCCTGCGTGGTAACGTCCGCCGTCGTTTCGCATCCTGTTAAAAGACCAAATGCGAGGATAGCGAATAGAAAATGTAGAACAGGGTGATGTTTTTTCATGATGTCAATGAATGGTTTGTTGAAGAACAGGCGACGGAATGCCGCCCACCGGAGAACGGGCGGCAGAATGCCGCCCCTACGTTTCTTTCGGCGTGATGAGCCGGGTAGCCATTCATTTGGAAGTTCATGGACGGCGGATTTCTATCTTGCGGATGCGATGGTTCCCGATGTCCGTTACATAGAGGTTACCCGCTGCATCACTCGCAATGCCGACAGGGGCGTAAAACCTTGCGTCGCCCCCAATGCCATCGGCAAAGCCTCTCTCACCACCGGCAATCTCGCCACCGGCAAGCGTGCTGACCTCTCCTGCCGGGGTGATCTTGCGGATGCGGTCGTTCCAACTGTCCGCTACATAGAGGTAGCCCGCTGCATCTATCGCAATGCCGGTAGGGAGGTTAAACCTTGCGTCGCCTCCAATGCCATCGGCAAAACCTTCCTCGCTACCGGCAAGCGTACTGACCTCGCCCGCCGGGGTGATCTTGCGGATGCGATAATTCCAGATGTCCGCTACATAGAGGTTGCCCGCTGCATCTATCGTAATGCCGGAAGGCCCGCAAAACATTGCGTCGCCTCCAATGCCATCGGCAAAACCCTCCTCGACATCGGCAAGGCTCTCCACGCCACCGGCAAAGCCTCTATTGCCGGCACGGGGGGGGTCGCAAACCTTTGCGTCGCCTCCAATGCCATCGGCAAAGCCTCTCTTGCCACCGGCAAGGGTGCTAACCTCTCCCGCCGGGGTGATCTTGCGGATGCGATTATTGCCCCTGTCCACTACATAGAGATTACCCGCTGCATCTACCGCAATACCGGAAGGGGCAAAAAACCTTGCGTCGCTTCCAACGCCATCGGCAAAGCCTTCCTCGCCACCGGCAAACGTGCTGACCTCGCCCGCCGGGGTGATCTTGCGGATGCGGTTATTGACGGTGTCCGCCACATAGAGATTCCCCGCTGCATCACTCGCAACGCCTTCAGGGAGATGAAACCTTGCGGCGTTTCCAATGCCATCGGCAAAGCCTTCCTCGCCACCGGCAAGCGTGCTGACCTCGCCCGCCGGGGTGATCTTGCGGATGCGATGGTTCCCTCTGTCCGCTACATAGAGGTTACCCGCTGCATCACTCGCAATGCCTTCAGGCATGCGAAACTTCGCGTCGCCCCCTTTGCCATCGGCAAAGCCACTCTCGCCACCGGCAAGCGTGTTGACCAGGACCGTTTTGGCGCTCTCTCCACTATCCTGCGTGGTAACGTCCGCCGTCTTTTCGCATCCTGTTAAAAGACCAAATGCGAGGATAGCGAATAGAAAATGTAGAACAGGGTGATGTTTTTTCATGATGTCAATGAATGGTTTGTTGAAGAACAGGCGGCAGAATGCCGCCCCTACGTTTCTTTCGGCGTGATGAGCCGGGCAGCCCTTCATAAGAAGTTCACGGACGGCGGATTTCTATCTTGCGGATGCGATTGTTCCCGCTGTCCGCCACATAGAGATTTCCCGCTGCATCTATCGCAATGCTGGCAGGGCCGTAAAACCTTGCGTCGCTTCCAACGCCATCGGCAAAACCTTCCTCGCCACCAGCAAGCGTGCTGACCTCCCCCGCCGGGGTGATTTTGCGGATGCGATGGTTGAAGGTGTCTGCTACATAGAGGTAGCCTGCTGCATCTATCGCAACGCCGTAAGGGCCGGAAAACCTTGCGTCGCCTCCAACGCCATCGGCAAAGCCTTCCTCGCTACCGGCAAGCGTGCTGACTTCTCCCGCCGGGGTGATCTTGCGGATGCGACGGTTATCTGTGTCCGCTACATAGAGGTTGCCCGCTGCATCTATCGTAATGCCAAGAGGTCTATTGAACCTTGCGTCGCTTCCAGTCCCATCGGCAAAGCCTTCCTCGCCTCCGGCAAGCGTGCTAACCTCGCCCGCCGGGGTGATCTTGCGGATGCGATGGTTTTCGTTGTCCGTTACATAGAGGTGGCCCGCCGCATCACTCACAATGCCTTCAGGGCAATAAAACTTTGCGTCGCCCCCAATGCCATCGGCAAAGCCTGACTCGCTACCGGCAAGCGTGCTGACCTCTCCCGCCGGGGTGATCTTGCGGATGCGATGGTTCCATCTATCTGTCACATAGAGGTTACCCGCTGCATCACTCGCAATGCCGATAGGGCGGTAAAACCTTGCAGCACTTCCAATGCCATCGGCAAAACCTGCCTCGCCACCGGCAAACGTGCTGACCTCTCCCGTCGGGGTAATCTTGCGAATGCGATCATTCCCGAAGTCCGCCACATAGAGGTTGCCCGCTGCATCTATTGCGATACTGGAAGGGCTTAAAAACCTTGCGTCGCTGCCAACGCCATCGGCAAAGCCTCCCTCGCTACCGGCAAACGTGCTGACCTTGACCGTTTTGGCGCTCTCCCCGCCATCCTGCGTGGCAACGCCCATCGTCGTTTCGCATCCTGTCAAAAGAGCAGACGCGAGGAAGAAATGTAAAACTGGTAGATGTCTTTTCATGATGTCAATGAATGGTTTGTTGAAGGTCGTGTTTTTACTTTATTGCCCCGAACGCCCGCGCATTCTTTTCCTTCAGCCAGATGCAGCCGAGGAACTGACTGAAGACGGATAGAGCTTCTGGTTGGGTAGCCCTTCATATAGAAGATCACGGACGGCGGATTTCTATTTTGCGGATGCGATGGTTCCCGCCGTCCACCACATAGAGGTTACCTGCTGCATCACTCGCAATGCCGTAAGGGCCGTAAAACTTTGCGTCGCTTCCAATGCCATCGGCAAAGCCTTTCCCTCCACCGGCAAGCGTGCTGACCTCGCCCGCTAGGGTGATCTTGCGGATGCGGTCATTGCCGTTGTCCGCCACATAGAGATTCCCCGCTGCATCTATCGTAATGTCGGTAGGGCCGTAAAACTTTGCGTCGCCTCCAATGCCATCGGCAATACCTATCCTGCCACCGGCAAAAGTACTGACCTCTCCCGCCGGGGTGATCTTGCGGATGCGATGGTTCTCGAAGTCCGTTACATCGTTGTCCGTTACATAGAGGTTACCTGCTGCATCTATCGCAATGCCCTCAGGGGTGTAAAACTCTGCGTCGCCGCCAATGCCATCGGCAAAACCTCTCTCGCCACCGGCAAGCGTGCTGACCTCACCCGGCGGGGTGATCTTGCAGATGCGATGGTTCTGTCTGTCCGTGACATAGAGGTTACCCGCCACATCTATTGCAATGCCGACAGGTTCATAAAACCTTGCGTCGCTTCCGATGCCATCGGCAAAGCCTTCCTCGCCACCGGCAAGCGTGCTGACCTCGCCCGCCGGGGTGATCTTGCGGATGCGATGGTTCAAGATGTCCGCCACATAAAGGTTGCCCACCGCATCTATCGCAATGCCAGCAGGGCGGTTAAACCTTGCGTCGCTTCCAACGCCATCGGCAAAGCCGTACTCGCCACCGGCGAGCGTGCTGACCTCTCCTGCCGGGGTGATCTTGCGGATGCGATGGTTCCTGTAGTCCGCTACATAGAGGTTACCCGCTGCATCACTCGCAATGCCTTTAGGGAAGTCAAACTTTGCGTCGCTTCCAACGCCATCGGCAAAGCCTTCCTCGCTACCGGCAATGGTACTGACCATGACCGTTTTGGTGCTCTCCCCGCTATCCTGTGCGTCCTGCGTGGCAATACTCGCCGTCTTTTCGCATCCTGTTAAAAGACCACATGCGAGGATAGCGAACAGAAAATGTAAAACTGGTAGATGTCTTTTCATGATGTCAATGGATGGTTTGTTGAAGGTAATGTTTTTACTTTATCGCTCCGAACGCCCGCGCATTCTTTTCCTTCAGCCAGATGCAGCCGAGGAACTGCTTGAAGACGGATAGAGCTTCTGGCCGGGTAGCCTTTCATATAGAAGATCACGGACGGCGGATTTCTATCTTGCGGATGCGATGGTTCCTAAAGTCCGCTACATAGAGGTCCCCTGCTGCATCTATCGCAATGCCGAAAGGGCGGTAAAACCTTGCGGCACTTCCAATGCCATCAGCAAAACCGTACTCGCTACCGGCAAGCGTGCTAACCTCTCCTGCCGGGGTGATCTTGCGGATGCGATGGTTCCCTTCGTCCGCTACATAGAGGTTACCCGCTGCATCTATCGCAATGCCGAAAGGACTGCGAAACCTTGCGTCGTCTCCAATGCCATCGGCAAAACCTCCCTCGCCTCCGGCAAGCGTGCTGACCTCTCCCGTCGGGGTAATCTTGCGGACGCGATTGTTCCATTTGTCTGCTACATAGAGATTACCCGCTGCATCTATCGCAATGCTGGTAGGGCCGCGAAATTTTGCGCCACCTCCAATGCCATCGGCAAAGCCATCCTCTCCACCAGCAAAAGTGCTGACCTCTCCCGCCGGGGTGATCTTGCGGATGCGATTGTTCCATCTGTCTGCTACATAGAGATTGCCTGCTGCATCTATCGCAATGCCTTCAGGTTCACCGAACTTTGCGTCGCTTCCAATGCCATCGGCAAAGCCTTCCTCACTACCGGCAAGGGTGCTGACCTCTCCCGCCGGGGTAATCTTACGGATGCGATAGTTGAAGGTATCCGCTACATAGAGGTTACCTGCTGCGTCTATTGCAATGCCGGAAGGGCGGTAAAACTTTGCGTCGCCCCCAATGCCATCAACAAAGCCTTTTTCGCCACCGGCAAGCGTGCTGACTTCTCCCGCCAGGGTGATCTTGCGGATGCGATTGTTCTCGTAGTCCGTCACATAGAGGTGGCCCGCTGCATCTATCGCAATGCCATGAGGGAAATAAAACTTCGCGTCGCTTCCAATACCATCAGCAAAGCCACTCTCGCCACCGGCAAACGTGCTGACCATGACCATTTTGGCGCTCTCTCCACTATCCTGCGTGGTAACGTCCGCCGTCGTTTCGCATCCTGTTAAAAGACCAAATGCGAGGATAGCGAATAGAAAATGTAGAACAGGTAGATGTTTTTTCATGATGCCAATGAATGGTTTGTTGAAGAACAAGCGGCCACCCTCCCCCGGCCCTGTGGGCCACCCTCTCCCGCAAGCGGGAGAGGGAAAGGGAGAGGGGTGGCCTGTTTCGGGTGGCCGAAAAAACGTTGCGTTTCAGTAGCGGCTATTGCGTCCGGTTGGCGTACTCGTTGACCAGGCGGGCCTGCACGTCGCCTGCGACCGGGTCATAGCCGCCTGCCGAGGTGGCGAATTCGCTTTCGCCCGCGCAGAGCGCTTTCAGTCGTGCTTCGAAACCGTCCATGTCGGCCATCGGCACAGTGGCGGTAATCAGCGTCCAGCCGCTCGTGGGGCTGTCAGTGCCGGTGACGCGGCCACGACGGCCGGAGATTTCGGCGCTGACGTTGCCAAAGTAGTTGTCCGACACCTGGATCTGGACTTCGACGATGGGTTCGAGGATTTGGGGCCGGGCGGCCAGCACGGCGTCGATCAGGGCGTGACGCCCGGCGGTGACGAAGGAGATTTCGTTGGAATCGACGGGGTGATGTTTGCCGTCGGTGATGACGACGCGCAAATCGTGAATCGGATAACCGGCCAGCGCCCCTTCGGCGATGGCCTGACGCACGCCTTTTTCGACCGCCGGCATGAATTGCGAGGGGATGGTACCGCCCTTGACTTCGTCGCCGAACTGGAGACCCTCGCCACGCGGCAGGGGTTCGACGCGCAGGACGACTTCGCCGAACTGGCCCGCGCCGCCGCTTTGTTTTTTGTGGCGATAACGCGCTTCGGCGACGGAGGTGATGGTTTCGCGATAGGCAATGGCAGGCGGCGCGGTATCGAGTTCGAGGTTCCAGCGCGAAGCGAGTTCTCCGAGGGCGATTTTCAGGTGTTGCTCACCAAGGCCGCGCACGACGGTGCGGCGGTTGCGCGGGTCGTAGTCGATTACCAGACAGGGGTCTTCGTCGGCCAGACGGGAGAGGGCTTCGCCCAGGCGTTGTTCGTCGGCGGTCTTGCGGGCGATGAGCGCCAGGCCGTAGACGGGCTGCGGATAGACAGGCGGAACCAGACGGAAATGGTCTTCGTCGTGGGAATCGTGCAATACGGCATCGTGGTGCAGTTCATCGATCCGGGAGACGGCGCAGAGATCCCCGGGGACGGCGAGTTTGGTTTCCGAGGTGTTTTGTCCTTGCATGCGCAGGAGGTGAGCCACTTTGAAGGGTTTGCGCCCGTCGCCGACATAGAGCGAACTACCCGGCGTGATCGTGCCCTGGTGGACGCGGAAGAGCGCGATCTTGCCCCGGTAGGGGTCGTTGCTGATCTGGAAGACGTGCGCCACCGTGTGGCGGTTTGCATCGGGCACGACTTCCACTATTTCCGAGCCTTTGAGGAAGGGCGCCGGGTTGCCTTCGGTGGGGTCGGGCATGAGCTTGCCGAGGATATCGAGCAGTTCGCGCACGCCTGCGCCGGTCTGAGCGGAGACGAAGCACACGGGAATCAGGTGGCCGTCGCGCAGGGCGGTTTCAAACGGGACGTGGAGTTGGTCGGGGTCGAGTGCCTCGCCTTGTTCGAGGTAGCGCGCCATGAGATCTTCGTCGAGTTCGATCACCTGGTCGACGATGGCTTCGTGTGCGGCATCCACGCTGGAGAAGGCGGTGTCGGCATCCGATTTGGGATCGAAAAAGCAGTCGATCACGGCACTGCCGTCCGGTGTGGGCAGGTTGAGCGGCAGGCATTCGCGCCCGAAGGCGGAGGTGATCGCCTCCATGAGAGCGCCGAAGTCCTCGCACGCATCGATCTTGTTGACGATGATCATGCGGCATTTGCCCTTGGCCGCTGTCATCATCCGGCGCAAGCTGTTTTCGAGTCCGGCTGCGGCGTTGACGATGATGGCCGCCGTTTCGACCGCCGACAGCGTGGATAACGCCCGCCCGGCCAGGTCGGAGAGTCCCGGTGTGTCAAGCAGGTTGATCCAGTGCTCTGCCCATTCCAGGTGCGACAGCGAGGCCGTGAATGACTGGCTGACGGGCGTGGTGTTGCCGTCGTTGACACCGGCAGCGGCAAGCAGCGCCCGGATCAGGGTGGTCTTGCCGCTGCCGGTTTGTCCAAGGAGGCACAAGTTACGGATGTCGTGAACTGAACTGGGTGTCATGGTACGTTCTCCCTAGCGATCTTGTTGATGATAAGGCTACGATGAGGCCGATGATGGAACCTTGGTGCAAATAAGGGGGAAGTTTCTGCTATCCGGGCGTTCATGGCAATTACACTACGACTTTTTTTACTGACTTACTGACGCGACGAGCGAATTCATGAACACAAAAGCGAAAGTCCCCACAACGATTCATCGTGCCGATTATCGCCCATTGGCCTGGACGGTCGAACGTGTCGAGTTGCATTTTCGCCTCGACCCGGAGGCAACCGTCGTCACCAACCGCATGGTGTGCGTGCGCAATCCGGCGGCAGAGGACGGCCCTTTGCGTTTGTGGGGAGAAGAACTCGAATGCCTCTCATTGCAGATTGACGGACAACCGGCAACCCCACGCGAAATCGGCGACGGCAGCGCCCTGGAACTCGACATCGGCCCCGCCTCCGCCAAGGTTACGCTGGAGGTCGTCACCCGGATCAACCCTGCGGCCAATACCGCGCTCTCCGGCTTGTATCTGTCCAACGGTGGGTTTTTCACGCAGTGCGAGGCTGAAGGTTTTCGCCGCATCACATTTTTTCCGGATCGTCCCGACGTCATGGCGCGCTATGCCGTCACTATCGAAGCCGAACGCGAGCGCTGCCCGGTGCTGCTGTCCAACGGCAATCTGATCGAAGCAGGCGATCTGCCTGACGGCTGGCATTTCGCGCGATGGGAAGATCCGTTTCCGAAGCCGTCCTATCTTTTCGCGCTGGTGGCAGCGAATCTGTCCGCGCTGGAATGCGTGGAAAAAACCGCTTCCGGCCGGCAGGTGCAGCTTCAGGTCTGGGTGGAAGAAAACGATCTTGGCCGCACCGGGCACGCCATGGAATCGCTCATCAACGCCATGCGTTGGGACGAAGAACGTTTCGGGCTGGAACTCGATCTCGACCGTTTCATGATCGTGGCCGTGTCCGACTTCAACATGGGGGCGATGGAAAACAAGGGGCTAAACATCTTCAACACGAAATACGTGCTCGCCCGGCCCGAGACGGCATCCGATGCCGATTACGCAGGCGTGGAGAGCGTGGTGGCTCACGAGTATTTCCATAACTGGACGGGCAATCGCGTGACTTGCCGCGACTGGTTCCAACTCACCCTCAAGGAAGGACTCACGGTTTTCCGCGACCAGGAATTTTCCGCCGACATGCTTGCCCGCGCAGCGGGAGAGAAGGATGCGGCTTCGGCCAGGGCCGTCAAGCGCATCGATGATGTCAGAAGGCTGCGCGCCGCGCAGTTCCCGGAAGACAACGGCCCGATGGCGCACCCGATTCGTCCCGACAGTTACCAGGAAATCGACAATTTCTATACCGCCACGGTATACGAGAAAGGGGCCGAAATCGTCCGTATGCTCAATACCTTGCTCGGGGCGAAAGGTTTCCGTGCAGGGATGAATCTCTATTTCCGGCGCCACGACGGCCAAGCCGTGACGTGCGACGATTTCATCAGTGCCATGAGCGATGCCAACGAAACCGATCTGGCCGCCTTCATGCGCTGGTATGCCCGGGCGGGCACGCCCAGACTGAAAGCACGGGGCCAATGGAAGGCCGACAGCGCCAGTTATGCTCTCACGCTTTCGCAGAGCGTTCCGCCAGGGGAATCGCTGCCGCTCATCATTCCGGTGGCGGTGGGGCTGATTGCTCCCGATGGCCGCGATTTGCCGCTACGCCTTGAGGGAGAGGACGAACAAAGCGCCGATCAAGCGATATTCACCAAGGTGCTGGTGCTGGACGAGACCGAAAAAACCTTCCGCTTCACCGGAATCAAAGCCGATCCCGTGCCTTCGGTTCTGCGGGGCTTTTCCGCTCCGGTCATTCTCGAACAGGAAGAAGACGAGGCCCGGCTGGCCTTTCTCATGGCAAACGATTCCGACCCGTTCAATCGCTGGGACGCCACGCAACGCTACAGTGAACGGGTCATCCTTGCGCGGGCTGCCGATCCTCATCGGGAAACGCCGCCCGCCTGGATCGATGCCTTCCGCGACATGCTCATCGATGAGCGGCTCGACCCCGCTTTCCGCGCCGAGGCGCTGACCTTGCCTTCGGAAGGTTATCTGCTCGAACGCATGACCCCCGCCGACCCGATTGCCCTGCGCGCGGCGCTCATCCACCTGACGCGCGAACTCGGTTCCGCGCTGGCCGAGAACTGTCATGATTTGACCCATATCCTGTGGGTAACCGGGCCTTACCGTTATCACCCTTTGGATGCCGGACAGCGCGCGCTGGTCAGCCTGACGCTGCGTTACCTCGTTGCGAGCGGAGATCCCCGTAGCATACCGCTTGCACTGGCCCGCTTCGCTGCCGCCGACAACATGACGGAGTACATGGGCGCGCTCAGCGCACTGATGACCGGCACGGACGAAGCAGCGCGCAATGCGGCGCTCGCCACCTTCCGCAACCGGTTCGATGGCCAACCCCTGGCGCTCGACAAATGGCTGGCTCTCCAGGCCGGCGCCTGGCGCTGGAGCAAACGCACTCGCCCGGCGCTCGACAGGGTGCATGAACTGATGCAGGACTCCGCCTTCAGCCTGTCGAACCCCAACAAGATCTATGCCCTGTTGGGGACTTTCTTCCGTGGCAATCCCGGCGAATTCCACGCCGGAGACGGCAGTGGCCATGCTTTCTGGGCCGATCAGGTCTGCGCGCTCGATGCCCGCAACCCGCAAATCGCAGCGCGGGTGGCGCGCGCATTGGAAAACTGGCGGCGCTACACGCCGAACTTGCAGGCAAGCATCCGCGCACAACTTGAACGGGTGAAAGCGCAGCCGGGACTCTCCAACGCAGTGGCAGAGGTGATTGGCAAGGCGCTGGGTTGAGCGGCTTTGATTCAAGTGGATACGCGAGAATCCATCACGCTTTGCTCCTTCCCCTTGAAGCTGGAAGGAATGACAAACCCGCCTGTCCCTGAACAAGCGAAGCGCCGTCCAGGGATTCAACGCTTCATATATTCATCAACAATCGAGGCATGAAATGAGAAAAATCATTTTTATTGTTTTCCTTGCAATCGGAACAAATGCTTTTGGGCAACCGATACAAAAAACAGCAAAATCTCCTATCGAATTTATTCCGTCAGGATATTTTGTTTTTAAAGAAATCAAAGGCGACTTAAACAAAGACAATCAAGAAGATTACGTTTTCATAATCAAAGGCACGGACAAAGATAAATTCGTCAAGGATGAATACCAAGGACAACTGGATCGCAACCGCCGAGGCATTATCATTGTCTTCAAGAATCAAAACCATTATGAACTTGCTTTGGAAAACCGTGATTGTTTTTCATCTGAAAATGAAGACGGCGGTGTCTATTATGCGCCGGAGCTTAGCATCGACATAAGCAAAGGAAATCTTCATTTTTACTACGAACATGGCAGATACGGCCATTGGAGCTACAGTTTTCGATACCAGAATTCTGATTTTGAGCTAATTGGTTATGACAGCAGTTATAACCGTGGACCTATTGTTAATCGCTTAGTCAGCATAAACTTTATAACAAAAAAAATGGAGATAAGCGAAAATATCAATCCAGATGAAAAAGTGGAGGACGAAGAATTCGAGGTAAAGTGGAAAAAATTTGCACTTTCGAAACCAATCAAACTGAGGGAAATTGTTAATTTCGACAATCTTGAAATAGAAAGTTTACTTGAACCGGTCAAATAAGCCCTCGTAGCTTGGACAAGCAAAGCGCCGCATGATTACCCCCCGGAATACGCCAGAGCGATTGCACCTGTATATCATATTTTTTATTCCCGTGCACTTTCACATTCCGTCATTCCCGCGTGCTTTTGGCGGGAATCCAGCGTCTTTTGCAATCCAATCAACATAGCCCTTTTTGACTCACATGCTTTGGACTGTTTGTCGTCGCGAGGCGTTTGCTGTCAAAGGTAAAGACGCTGGATTCCCGCCTTCGCGGGAATGACGGGGAATTCAGAATGCAAGTATTTGAATTAAAACAATTTTAATGCGTTTATTAAGAATAGAGAATAATGACAAACAGATGCAATCGCCCTGCGGAATACGCCACCCCTTGCGGGGCTATTTCGGGTTATGCGGGCAGGGGCGACAAGGGGTGACGCCGACTTATCCTTCTCCACCCCGATGCAAAGCATCGCAAACTCTATAGCCTTCCCTCCCGAGGGAGGTGGCACGCCGAAGGCGTGACGGAGGGAGTCCGGCGTCTCGGTTACCCCTCTGCGGACATCACTTCATTTGAACCGCTATCGCTTCATCCAACCAATATGTGCGTACCCATGCGTTTTGACTCCCTCCGTCACGCGCTGCGCGCGTGCCACCTCCCTCAAGTGGGAGGCTATCGAGTCAGCGCGCTTCGCGCGGGTAAGGGCGACAAGGGGTGATGCCGACTTATCCTTCTCCACCCCGATGCGAAGCATCGCCAAATCTATAGCCTCCCTCCCGAGGGAGGTGGCACGCCGAAGGCGTGACGGAGGGAGTCCGGCCCGCGTAGGTTGGGATGAGCGAAGCGAATCCCAACACCCAACCAACCACAAAAACGCCGGGATTCGCAAGCTCATCCCGACCTACGCGGGCTTGCAAAACTCCTTCAGTCATTCTGCGCGTAGCGAAGCGAAGTCGCAGAATCCAGATACCGTGTGAATCTTGCGACTTCGCGCAGGATAACAGGAGAGGTTTTGCAGAGAATCCTTAACGCATAAACAATAGAATTTTTCCCGTATGGTTTATGCCATTGATACACACTGATACAAATAAATTTTTACATAACAATTCATTGCGGTTTACACTCACAAAGCTTCAGTAAGATGTCATTTTATTTTGATGGAGAACGCCACAAACTGCGAACCTACCAGGAGGAACTGATGATGAAGCCGTTACTGACTGCTGCTACTTGTGTGCTTTCCTTTGCCGCACTCTTGGGGAGTGTTCCCGCATCTGCTCAGGCTATAACCGTTGACGGTGTTTGGAATGATTCGGGTAATCTTTTTTTTGATTTGCCAGGGTTTGGCTATGCGTTCCTAACTCTGCCTGTTGGCGATAACGGCCTTTACCGTTTTAATACGCGACAAAACGCTCCCCAATCACAAGCCCCTGACTATGACCAGTTTTTCTATATCAGGAATAATCAAGCTACTAACATTGATGGTAACAATAGTAGGGATTTCACCCAAGATAAGGTTGTGGGGCATATAGGAAACAATACTGATATTGGCAAGATAATGTCGTTCACTGAGTTCTACAATGATGCAGATGATCTATACAAATATCAGTATCATGAAAATTTAACGCAAATGATAGACGGTGTTGGTCATTCATGGGGCGGTTATACTTCATATGATGATCCAGCTTTTGTTATCTCTGAGCTATCAACTGCCTACGCAGCGCTCCCGTATAGTGGTATTGGCGTTTTCGACTTCGAGCAGTCCTTTATGTATTACTCGGACGGTTCAAGCATATCGCTAGCCGACTATATGCGGCAAAGCTTCAATGCCCCGTTGACAGGGGCAGGTGACTATCAATCGTTGTCTTTCAATACCAGGGACAAAAATAATTTTTCTTTTAACTGGCTCGATGACAAAGAAGTTGCGGGAATGGCGCTCGCTTACAATCCCGTCCCCGAACCCGAAACCTGGGTTATGCTGCTGACAGGGCTTGGCATCGTAGCCGCAGGCGCGCGTAGACAGCGTAAACAGCAATGTAATCGCGTAGGTTTGGGGTGACGAAGGAACCTCAACATCATGAAATTCCGGACGGTAGAAGTGTAGGACAATCCCAAACGTCGGGATTCGCAAGCTCATCCCGACCTACGCGGGCTTGCAGGCATCCGCGCGCAACTCGAACGGGTAAAAGCCCGCCCTCTGGCCTTTCGGACAGAGGGCGGGGTACTACAGGCCGGTTACAAAGCCTTGCCAGACCATAACAGCAGCAGTAAGATGAGAGCTGCCTTAATCAGGCAATACCAGAAACGACCTTTTTGGCGAGGTTGTTCCACCTTTCAATCACCTCCTTTGAGGAGACTGGTTGGCAAAAACGCCCCGTGCCTGGGGCGTTTTTGCTTGTCGCCCCGCGTGCATTCTCTCACACCTGCGCGTTAAAAAAATTTTATTTTCATAATCTACAATCCCAACAGGCATAAACGCTTTGCATGAAACGTTTTTCGCGTGCGCGAAAATTTTGTGCGTGTTTTACCGGAAAAGAGCAGGTTTCAAATGCAAGGCTCTACAAACCGGCGGTTACGTTCCTACGCGGCTTTGCGCCGCATGATTGCTCCCCGGAATACGCCCCTTGCGGGCTATTTCAGGCTACGTTTCTCACCCCACGACACACTGCGCTTCGTCCGGCCCGCGCTGGTCGATGCGGCCAATGCGGTAGACGGTTTCCCCTGCCCCGGCGAGTTTGGCTGCCACTGCGTCGGCATCGGCCTCGGAGACGACAACGGCCATGCCGATGCCGCAATTGAAGACCCGGTGCATTTCCTGATCCGCGACCTGGCCCGCTTCCTGCAACCAGCGGAACAGGTGTGGAAGCGTCCAGTTGCGGGCATCGATTCGCGCAATCAGGTCTTCGCGCAGGATGCGCGGTACATTCTCGGTAAGGCCGCCGCCGGTAATATGAGCCAAACCCTTTACTGCGCCCGGCAACTCACGGAAAACCTGGAGTAACGGTTTGACGTAAATGCGGGTCGGCTCCAGCAATGCGTCCCCCAGGGAACGCCCGTGAAAATCGGCGGAGAAGTCGGCCTTGCTCACTTCGACGATCTTGCGGATCAGGGAATAGCCGTTGGAATGCGCGCCGCTGGAAGAAAGCCCCAATACCACGTCACCCGGCATGATTCGGGTGCCGTCGATGATTTCGCTTTTCTCTACCGCGCCAACGGCAAAACCGGCGAGGTCGTATTCTCCGTCCGGGTACATGCCGGGCATCTCGGCGGTTTCGCCTCCGATCAGCGCGCAGCCCGCGAGTTCGCAGCCTCGGGCGATGCCCTGCACCACCGAGGCCGCCGTGTCGACATCGAGCTTGCCGCAGGCAAAGTAATCGAGGAAAAACAGAGGCTCGGCTCCCTGCACCAGGATGTCATTGACGCTCATCGCCACGAGGTCTTGCCCCACGGTGTCGTGCCTGTCGAGCATGAACGCCAGTCTGAGCTTGGTGCCTACACCGTCTGTTCCCGAGACGAGCACCGGCTCGCGGTATTTTTCCGATAGTTTGAACAATGCGCCGAAGCCGCCGATGCCGCCCATCACCTCGGGGCGCATCGTCTTCCTGGCAAACGGCTTGATCCGGTCGACCAGCGCATCGCCTGCGTCGATATCGACCCCGGCATCACGGTAGGAAAGCGGGGATTGGGAAGAAATAGTATGCGCGTTCAAGGCCGTTCCTTCAGGCATTTTCTGAAAATTTGTAAGACGGCGCTTGAGACAGCAGCGCCAAGTAGCTACATTAGCGGAGTTTTTTTACGTGTACCAAGAACGGCTCGAAAACCGGAGTCGGGAATGTTACTTGAACATGCGCCAAGCGCAATCCCTGCCATGACGGGATAACTCAAAATGTCCTTTTTACGACCTATTCATCTGCAAACCGCCGCCTGGGCAGGAGTCGCGCTGGCGCTGCTTGCCCTGCTCTGGCTGCTCTCACCTATCCTGGCACCGTTCGCGCTGGGGGCCATACTCGCCTACCTGTGCAATCCGGCGGTCGAAGCCCTGGTTCGCCGACGGTTGCCGCGCACAGGGGCAGTGCTGCTGGTCATCACGGGATTGAGTCTCGCATTCACCGCGCTCGCGCTCGTGCTGCTGCCGATGCTCTACCAAAAGGCGGTGATGCTGATGCAACAACTACCGGGCTTGATCAATCTGTTCAACGAGCGCGTGTCTCCGATGCTCAGTGAGCATTTCGATGTGCAGTTTAAGATCGATACGGCGCAGTTCCAAACGTGGCTCGGGCAGTTTCTTGAGAACGCGCAGGATTTGCTCCCCGTGTTGCTCAAAAATATCGGCCACAAGGGCGTAGCAATTGCCGCGATGTCCGTCAGCCTGCTCCTCATTCCCGTCGTCACCTTCTATCTGCTTCAGGAGTGGCCACGCATCACCGCAGGGCTGTCGCGCGTACTGCCGCGCCTCTGGTTGCCGCACGCACAGCGAATCGCAACCGAGATCGACGCCGTATTGGCACAGTTCTGCCGGGGACAGGTGTCGGTCATGCTGCTGTTGGCCGTGTATTACAGCGTGGGACTGTGGCTGGCCGGACTCGAGTTCGCGCTGCCGGTCGGTGTGCTTACGGGGTTATTGATTTTCATCCCTTATGTCGGTTTTGGATGCGGATTGACGCTGGCCGTGCTGACGGCATTGCTCCAGGGAGGCGAGGGGAACCCGCTCATCGGCGTCGCCATCGTCTATGGTCTGGGTCAGTTGATCGAAAGTTTCGCTCTCACCCCTTACCTCGTCGGCAACCGCATCGGCCTGCACCCGTTGGCGGTGATCTTCGCCCTGATGGCCTTCGGCCAGTTGTTCGGCTTTACCGGCGTGCTCGTCGCCCTGCCCGCCAGCGCAGCGCTGTTCGTCGGATTGCGCGAAGTCGCCTCGGCATGGTTTACCAGCCCCGTATACCTCGGTTCCAATGATGCAACCGCTCCGCCCGACGCTCCGCCCGATACGACAGCCCCCTCCGGCACTGAAACCGGGAACACGGTGTGAAGCAACTCATTCTCGATCTGCGCCCGGATTGCCCGCCGACGCTGGAGAATTTCGTTCCCGGCGGTAATGCCGAATTGCTGGAGAACCTCACGCGGCTCGCTGCTGCCCGATCCGGGCCTGCGCATCTTTATCTGTGGGGATGTCCCGGCAGCGGACGCAGCCATCTGCTCCGGGCCACCGCCGCCCGCGCCCTGGAAAGTGGCCGCCCGGCATTTTTCCTGAGCGCGGAAGACGTTTCCGCCTGCCTGCCGGAAGATAAAAACGCCCTGCTGGCCGTCGATGATGTCGACCGCCTCTCCCCCGATGCCCAAATTGCGCTCTTCAACGCCTTCAACCGCGCCGCCGCCAACGCTCAATCGCTGTTACTCTCCGGCCCCGCCGCGCCCAGAGGGCTCGCGCCGGGATTGCGCGAAGACCTGCGAACCCGCATCGGACAAAGTCTTGTCTTTGAAGTCCGTCCGCTCGACGATACCGCCCGAAGCGCCATTCTGCATTCACTCGCAGCTCAACGCGGGCTGCGGCTGACCGGGGAAGTTGCCGGTTTCCTGTTGACCCATGCCCGCCGCGACCCGCCGGGCATGGCAGCGGCGCTCGATGCGCTCGACGCCGCTTCGCTCGAACACAAACGCCCGGTCACGTTGCCGCTCCTGCGCGAGCTCATGCGGCAGGGACTGCGCATCTGACACCAACCGCCCGAACCGCCATGAACCTTGTTCTCTTCGACCTCGACAACACCCTGATAGCAGGCGACTCCGATGTTGCCTGGACACAATTCCTGATCGAAAAAGGCGTTCTCGACGCAAGCGTGCAGGAGATACGTAACCTCGTTTTTTACGAGCAATACAAGGCCGGCACGCTGAATATCGATGAATTCCTCGAATTTCAGCTTGCTCCGCTCGCCCGGCATTCGCGCGAAGAACTCGATGCCTGGAACGCCGAATTCATCACCCGCTGCATTCACCCGATGATCTCCCCCGCCGCGCGGACTCTTGTCAGCGAGCACCTGCAAAGCGGCGCGCTTGTCGCGCTTGTCACTGCCACCAACAGTTTCATCACCTGGCCGATTGCGCGCGAATTCGGCATCGAGCACCTCATCGCCACGATTCCGGCACAGGAAAACGGCGCCTTCACCGGTAAACCGAGAGGCGTTCCCGCGTTCCAGTCCGGCAAGGTCACTCGCCTCGAAGCCTGGCTGGAATCGATGAGCCTGAGCCTCGGCTGCTTCGATCAGAGTTGGTTCTACAGCGACTCTCATAATGACCTGCCGCTCCTGCAACGGGTCACGCACCCTGTCGCGGTCGATCCGGATGACGTTTTGCAAACCATCGCGCTTGAACACGGTTGGCAAATTTTGTCGCTCAACGAAAAAATGTAAAAGTCCATACTCGGATTAGTTTTTTCGGCCTTGTTTTGTGCATAATCCGTCTCTCTCAAAACTAAATAAAGCAGATGTATTGCACTTCATGCGGCTCCAACCTGGGGGTATGGGCCAATAAATCCTGTCCACGCTGCGGCTCCCCCCTACGTTCGTCATCCAAGACAGCAAGGCTGGGAAACGCTTCCTCGCCCGCGTCCGCCCTCCCGCGGAAGCGCATCGGCATTCTCTGGCTGATCGGCTTGGGCATTTTTGTAGTGATCGTGGCCGTGGCATGGCAAGTATTGGACATGGACAAACTCCCCGTTCCCCTCAATCAACCCCCTTCTGTCGAAACCAGCACTCGGGATAACAAACCGCCGGAATACGTGCAGCCGGAAAATACACAGGAGTTGGAGCAACAAATATTGGAGCAACAGAGGTTGGAGCAGCAGAGCTTGGAACAACTGAGGTTGGAGCAACAGAGGCTGGAACAGTTGAGGTTGGAGCAACAGAGGCTGGAACAACTGAGGTTGGAGCAACAGAGGTTGGAACAACTGAGGCTGGAGCAACAGAAACCACCGCAGCAAAAACCAGAACCCGCGCGAGTAGACCCCAAACCCGTGCGAGTAAACCCCAAACCCGCGCAGCAAGTAGACCCAAGAATGCTTTCCACTCTGCGCACCAAATTAAGCCGATGTAAAAACAACGAGAATTGCCACAGAAAAGTGCGGCAAGCGTACTGCGGCGGGTATTGGAACCGCATCA
>JAITMK010000048.1 GCA_031277415.1 Azoarcus sp. | reverse complement strand
AACAGGACCACGCCAATGATAGTGGGCTGCGCGCCCGCGAAAGTAGGTCATCGTCAGACACCCTACAGCCAAACGCCCGCAGATCATACGATCTGCGGGCGTTTGCGTTTATGCGTTCAAAAAGATGGCGAGTGAGCGAGGGCCAGCCAGGCTTCTGAAGTTGGGTTTTTCAGCAGTGTCTGCGCAAAAGTCAGGGCCAATTCGAGGTGGTTTTGGGCCGCCACAGAAAGGCTTTCTCGAATTCCGAAGTCCTCGCCCTTCAGACACAGAGTGAAGGAAGGGCATGGCTGTTTATGGGAAACACGCTCAAAAACAGCCAGCACGGACTCGGGGGGCATGGCGTGGGTGGTATGCCACGGCTGCTCAGAGGGGGAAATGGGGAAAAAGGAAAAGGGCGCGGGAACATCCTGGCCTGCGTCGATATAGAGGGCCAGGGTTTTTCCTTCGAGGTTGAGGGCATGTTCAATTTGTAATTGAAAGTCTTCAACCCACTCGAACTGTCCGGCTATCCCCATCGAGAAGGCCCATGCCTCCAAGCGTTGCAGGAGACATGGACCCAATGCGTCGTCGCCCCGGCTGGTATTGCCCCAAGCCGTCAGGAGTACCTCAGGCATACATTTCCGAGGTGTGGAATTCGCCGCTGGAATTGCGAGAAAGGATACTCAGGCGCGTGCCTTCCGCGTCGAGAAGCTCCACCTGCAAAGGCATTTTTCCGAGAGCGTGCGTGGCACAGGACAGGCAGGGATCATAAGCGCGGATGGCGCACTCGATGTGGTTGAGCAAGCCTTCAGAAATGATACGGCGATCCAGGTGCTGCATGGCGACGGAGCGGATGGCGGAATTCATGGCCTGGTTGTTGTGTGTCGTCGACACAATCAAGTTGCACATGGTGACCAGGTCATCCTCGTCGACTTTGTAGTGGTGGATGAGTACGCCACGAGGCGCCTCAATAACGCCGACGCCTTCTTCCTGGCGTTCGCCTTTGACGGTCAAGTCCTTTCCAAGCAGGTCCGGATCGTCCAGCAGTTCTTGAATGACTTCCAGGCCATGAAGGACTTCGATAATTCTCGCCCAATGGTAGGCAAGCGTGGAATGCACTGGCGCTCCATTGCCGATGGACAGCATGGCTTTTCGCGCAGCATCCGCCAGCGGCGAAGGAATGAAATCGCATGTTTGCAGTCGGGCAAGCGGGCCGACTTTATACCAGCCTTTTTCGGGCCCCAATTCTGCGATATAGGGAAATTTCATATAACTCCAGGGTTTTACTTCTTCCCGGAGCACCTGCGTATAGGTTTCATAGTTGAGACGGTCGAAGATGGGGACGCCCTTGGCGTCCTTGGCGCACAAATAACCGTGATAGAGGTCTAACGCGCCATCCTCGCGCACCATGCCCATCATGTTGGAGTCGAACAGGCCAAAGCTGTTGTAGAAAGAGGGGTTTTCTTCATGGAGACGTTGCACCAGTTCGACGCCGGCTTTGGCCCATTCGATGAGTTGCGGGAGGTCTTTCTTCAGTTCGTCGCGCTCCTCCGCACTCAGGGCTTTGTTGACGCCTCCCGGAATGGCGCCTGTGCCATGAATGCGTTTTCCGGCCACACGGTGGATGACTTCCTGGCCGTATTTGCGCAAAAGGATGCCTTGTTTGGCGATGTCGGGGTATTTCATGGCAACGCCGATGATGTTGCGTTGCGCCGCCTCGCTGTCAAACCCTAGCAATAAATCCGGCGAAGCCAGGTGGTAGAAGTGCACGGCATTGGACTGGACGGTTTGTCCATAGTGCATGAGACGGCGGAGTTTTTCTGCCGTCGGCGTCAGTTCTCTGGCGCCAATGATGATGTCCATGGCCTTGCAGGCAGCCAATTGATGGCTGACAGGGCAAATGCCGCACAGCCGTTGCACCGTGACGGGGACTTCCCAGTAGGGGCGGCCCTTGATGAATATTTCGAAGCCCCGAAACTCGACGATATGCAAGCGCACCTGATGGATTCTGTTCTGCTCATCCAGCAGCAAGGTGACTTTTCCATGCCCCTCGACACGAGAGACAGGATCAATGGCGATACGGCGCAAACCCTGGGTTATCTTGGCGTTTTCAAGTTCAAACATGGTTTCTCCAAAATCATCCGGGCTAATCAAACCGCATTTGCGGGTAGTCCAGGCGTGGCGTGCGGCCAGAAGCAAGGTCTGTCAAAAACTTGAAAATCGCATCCCCCGAGGGCGGACAACCCGGAACGAAATAGTCCACGCGCACGACTTCGTTGATGGGACGGACTTTATCGAGCAGCAAAGGCACCTCGACATCGTTCGGAATGGTGTTGCTGACGACCCCCGTCTGTTCGAAATAGGCTTCACGCAGGATTTCTCGAACGTCCAGTCCATTGCGCAAAGCGGGAAGCCCGCCATTGACGGCGCAGGCACCCAGCGCGATCAAGGTGCGGCAACTATTGCGAAACTCGTGCAGAACGTGGACGTTTTCAGAGTTGCAGACACTGCCTTCGATGATGCCGATGTCGCAAACTCCGCAGTGCTTGATGTCGGTGATGGGGGAACGGTCGAATTCCACCAGTTCGATCAGGTCGAGCAGTTTTTCGTCCATATCCAGAAGCGACATGTGACAACCGAAGCAACCCGACAAAGAAGTGGTCGCCACGCGCAGCTTTTTCTTGACCGTTTCTTGTGCACTTAGCATGTCAGGCCTTCCTCACTGTCAGAAACTCGGTTTGGGAACTGATGGGCAAGTTGTCATAAATACGCTGACCGATGGGAACGGTAAAGCCGCTGCGTTTGGGCAAAATGGCTCCGACGGGGCAGACGCTGGCGGCTTTGTCGCTCAAGGCAAAATTGCTGTCTCCCAGTTTTCCCGAGGGGGTGTTGATGACAACGCGTGAAGCCATGCCTCTGCCAGAAAGGGCGAAAATGTTTTTCTTGTCGATTTCGCTGCTGGCCTGGGCGCACAAGCCGCAAGTGATGCAGCGATTCATGTCCAGGAAGGCTTCAGGGTGAGAAGCGTCTACTTTTCGGGTTTGGAAGAAATGGTTGAAGTGAGGCGTCATCATTTCCAGTTCATAGGCCAGGGCCTGAAGTTGGCAGTTGCCGCTCTTTTCACAACCGGGGCAAAAGTGGTTGCCTTCAACAAACAGCATTTGCAGCATGAGCCTGCGCTTGTCGTTGAGTTCCGGGGTGTTGTTTTCAACTTCGATGCCCGGACGCGCAAGGGTGGTGCAAGCGGATGTGTGCCGACCGTTGACAATGACGGTGCACAGTTTGCAATTTCCATTGGGTTTGAGGCCGGGATAGAAGCAAAGGTGTGGAATGAAAACGTCCGCCTTGAGTGCCGCCTGAAGCACGGTTTGATCTGGCTCGAAGGAGATAGGCACACCGTCGATGATAAAGGTGTTTTCTAAGCTCATAGATCCGCTCCTAGATGGGCGTCGGGGTCATCACGCTCCATGATCTCACGCGCGGGAGCCAGGGTAGCATCCAGATCGAAGGCTGGCTCAAAGTCTTTTTGTTTGAGCCGTCTATCATAGGAAGGACGGAATTTCTGCAGGGTGTCGTAAACAGGGCGTCCGGCGCTTTGTCCAAGACCACAATGGCTGGCGGTTCTCAAGAGTTGGTGCACGCGGGACAGCTCTTTCATTTCATAGCTGGTGCCCCTGCCGTCGGCGATTTTGTCGAGGATGTTGCACATCAATGCGGTACCCACGCGGCACGGCGTACAGAAGCCGCAGCTTTCATGCTTGAAGAAGTGCACGAAATTCCTGGCTACTTCAAACATATCGCGGTTGCTGCCCAACACCATGAACGATCCTGAGGTGGAGACATCTTCGAAGGCGATTTTCCGACCGAATTCATGTTGTGCGAGGCAGGTTCCCGAGGCGCCTCCGACTTGTATCGCCATGGCGTTGCGCGCGCCGCAATCTTCGAGGATTTTGTTTATGCGCACGCCAAACGAATATTCGTAAATACCAGGGCGATCACAGTCTCCAGAGATGGACAGAAGCTTGGTTCCTGTGGAGAGTTTCGTACCCAGGCCCTGATACCAGGCGCCGCCATTTTGGGCAATCAGCGTTACCTTGGCCAGGGTTTCGACATTGTTGACGATGGAGGGTTGACCCAAATAGCCGTAGGTGACAGGGAACGGGGGACGTATTCGAGGTCTGCCGGGTTTGCCTTCGAGCGACTCGATGAGCGCCGTCTCCTCCCCGCAGACATAGGCGCCTGCTCCCATGTGAATTTCAATGTCGAAATCAAAACCCTTCTGGCCCAGAATGTCCTTGCCCAGGAGGTTGGCTTTGCGTCTGGCCTCCAGTACGGCCTGAAGTTTTTCCAGCATATAGCGGTATTCGGCGC
The DNA here is from genome assembly GCA_031277415.1 of Azoarcus sp. Lineage (GTDB taxonomy): Bacteria > Pseudomonadota > Gammaproteobacteria > Burkholderiales > Rhodocyclaceae > WRNU01. The sequence continues at coordinate 10,900 of JAITMK010000048.1, read as the reverse complement.
GCAGGTAGACAAGCCCCTTGGAAGCGCCGATGGTGTAACCTGCAATGGTTATTCCTTCGAAGACCCGCTCCGAGAACGAAGCCAGCAACACACGGTCTTTGAAAGTCCCCGGCTCGCCCTCGTCGGCATTGCAAATGACATAGCGTGTTTCGCCGGGTGCATTTTTACACGCCTCCCACTTGACGGCTGTTGTAAAGCCCGCGCCGCCACGACCGCGGAAATTGGAGGCTTTCATTTCAGCCAGCATACCTTGCGGACCAAGCTCAACGGCGCGTTTGAGCGCCTGACCGTTGATCATTTCTGTCGAGAGCAACACGTCCTTGCGGTGGATGTTGTCTTCAACGCGGAAAAACTCCGTCGGCCACTCCACCAGCGGTGTCTGGCTTTCAATGAGATCGCATATCTGGTCGATACGCTGTGAAGAAAGCTGTGTGACGGGATAGTTGTTGATCAAAAGGGCGGGCCCCTGGTCACACATACCCGTGCAGGAGGTGGTATCGATGCTGACAAGCCCGTCTCCGGAAATCTGCCCCTGTACCAAGCCGAACCTCGACAGCATGCGCGAAAGCAAAGCGGCGTTGCCTTGCATACGATCCGTCACATTGTCGGAGAAGAGGATACGGTATTTGCCACGCGGGCTGTCATAAAAGAAAGCATAGAAATCGATGACAGCCTGGACTTGTGTGCGAGGCAGAGCGAGCGCCTCGGCAAGGTAGTTCACAGCCCACTTGGGGATGAAATCCAGGCGTTCCTGGGTTTCTCGAAGAATTTGCATGAGGTGGACCGGATTGCGTGAATAGCGCTCCAGAACGGGCTCCAGCACTCCCCCGGCAGAAGAATTGACAAGACTCAAAGCACTCTCCTTTTTTGAAAGCGGCGGCTCTGACAGAAAAGTGGCAGCTTCAGCAAAAATATCTGATGCAGCGAAAAAAAGTTCGGAAATTTGTCAAGATTTTGACAGATGTGCACATCAATTCTCTAAATTGTCCGTGCAGTTTCATGTCCCCCCGGCCTGAAGGTCAAATGTTCCCCGATACGGTTCAGGGATGCCTTCGGCTCCATCAGTAGTTATGTCTCTGATCATGCCATAAATGGCAGGGGTTGCGTTTGACGTGGGCTCAAAACAGATTTGTTTATCACACTTTTTTTACGGCATGAAAGGTCTTTAACGATGACTTCCGCCAGGTTGCGGCATGTCTGGCGCGTGCGCTACCATGGTCGGCATGGAAAAAACGTTGCTCAATATACGCCGAGGTGGCCGTTCATGCATGAGATGGCGCTGGCCGAGTCGATCCGCGACCTGATTGATGCCCAGGCCGCCAGGGAGGGCTTTCGCCGCGTCTGTACCGTGGAATTGGAAATCGGACGGCTTGCCATAGTCGATGTCCCGGCGTTACGTTTCGCCCTGGACATCGCTTTGCGCGACACGATCGCTGGCGGCGCCGAGTTGGTTATTGACGAGCCTTCAGGACAAGCCTTGTGTATGCAATGTTCGAATTCGGTGGAATTGGCGCAGCGCGGCGACGCCTGCCCTGACTGCGGCGGCTACCAATTGACGGTGACAGACGGCGACCAGATGCGCGTCTCCGGTCTGGTGGTCGAGTGACCGTCCTTTATCGCTATCAAACCTGAAGGAAATGATGATGTGCATGACCTGCGGCTGCGGAACTTCCCACCCCCATTCTCACGAGCACGCCCACACTCATGAACATGGGCACTCCCACGGATATACTCACGCGGGCCAAAAAGGCCGCCGCTTGTCGCTGGAGCAAGACATCCTCGCCGAGAACAATCGCTATGCCGCCGCCAACCGCGTGGCCTGGCGCGCGCAGGGCGTTTTTGCGCTGAATCTGGTTTCCAGCCCGGGATCGGGTAAGACCAGTGTGCTGGTGCGTACCATTGAAGCCTTGCGCGGTGCAGTGCCGCTGGCAGTGATCGAGGGCGACCAGCAGACCGACAACGACGCGCAGCGCATCCATGCGGCAGGCGTTCCTGCGATCCAGATCAATACCGGCAAGGGCTGCCATCTGGATGCCCATGCGGTGGGCCATGCGGCGCAAGATCTACCGCTTTCCGACGGAGGGTTGCTGCTGATCGAAAACGTGGGCAATCTGGTGTGTCCGGCGGCTTTCGATCTGGGCGAGGCGCACAAGGTAGTCATGCTGTCGGTGACGGAAGGCGAGGACAAACCTATCAAATACCCGGACATGTTCGCCGCCGCCGACGTGCTGCTGCTCAACAAGATTGATTTGTTGCCCTATGTGGATTTCGACGTGGCGCAGGCATTGACCTATGCACACCGGATCAATCCCGGTGTCCGTGTGTTCCAGCTTTCTGCACGCAGCGGCGAGGGGCTGTCCGCCTGGTTCGACTGGCTGCGCGACGGCGTTGATTCGGCGCGTCGCGAGATGCCGCAGCAGTCCCGGTAACAGAAGCTCACCACGGCCCATGATTGAGCGGCAGCGCCTGTGGATCAGCGGTTGCGTGCAAGGCGTAGGGTTTCGTCCCTTCGTCTGGCGCAAGGCGACCCAATTGCGCTTGGTCGGTGAGGTCTGCAACACCGGGCGCGGCGTGCTGGTGGATGCGCAGGGAGAACACGAAAGCTTGCAAGCATTGGAAGTGGCGCTGCGGCATGATTTGCCCCCGTTGGCCCGAATCGACGGCATTCGTGCGAGCGTCGTCCCGCCACGCGCGGACTGGCGCGATTTCAGCATCGTCGATAGCCGTGACAGCGACGGCGCGGCGGCAATCATTCCGGTCGATACCGCCGTCTGCGATGCCTGCGTGGAGGAATTGTTCACGCCCGGCAACCGCCGCTGGCGGCACGCCTTCATCGGCTGCACCGATTGCGGCCCTCGCTTTACGCTGACCCTGCGCACGCCCTACGACCGCGCCCATACCAGCATGGCGATGTTCGACATGTGCGAAGCCTGCGCACGCGAATACCGCGACCCCGTCAACCGGCGCTTCCATGCCGAACCGATTGCCTGTCCCCACTGCGGGCCGCGTTTGAGGTTCGAGTCCTGGCACGCCGCCGCACAGGGAGAGGATGACGCAATCGCGGCTGCCTGGAGGCTGATCGAGGGCGGCGGCATCGTGGCAATTCAGGGGCTGGGCGGTTTTCATCTGGTCTGCGATGCGCGTCAGGCGTCTACGGTCGCCTGCCTGCGCGAACGCAAGCATCGGCCCGCCAAACCGTTTGCTACGATGGTGCCTAATACCGCTTCGGCAGCCCGGTGGGCACACCTCGCCGATAGAGATACCCTTCTGCTGAACAATACGTCACGTCCCATTGTGCTGTTGCCGTTGCTTGAAGCGCGGCCCGACGCGCTGACGGGCATTGCGCCCGGCCTGTGCCAACTGGGACTGATGCTGCCGAGCACGCCCATTCACTATCTGCTGTTTCATGCCGCGCTGGGTCAGCCGCCGGGTTTGGGCTGGCTGTACGAGGCGCATGATCTGATTTGGGTCGCCACCAGCGCGAACCGCTCCGGCCAGCCGCTGCTGATCGACCCGGATCAGGCCAGGAACGATCTGGCCGGTATCGCCGACGGAATGCTCTACCATGATCGCGCCATCGCGGCGCGCTGTGACGATAGCGTGGTCTTGTCGCAGGAGCGCGCCGATCCGCTGTGGTTGCGCCGCGCCCGTGGTCAGGTGCCGGAGCCGCTGCAACTGCCGCGCACAGGCCCAACAGTTCTGGCGCTGGGCGGCTATCTGAATAACTGTTTTACCGTGACGGAGGGCCGTCAGGCCTGGGTTTCGCAACACATCGGCGATTTATCCAGTGCCGCCGCTTGCCGCGCGTTGGAGGAGACAGTTGAGAGTTGGCTCTCCTATTGGCGGATCGCGCCACAAATCGTTGTTTGCGATTTGCAGCCGGACATTTACTCCAGCCGTCTGGCCGCGCGGCTGGTGCGGGAGCGTGGATTACCACTGTTGACGGTGCAGCATCATCACGCCCATGTAGCGGCTGTGCTGGCCGAGCATGGATACGAAGAACCCGCTCTGGGGTTGGCCCTGGATGGCTTCGGTCTGGGCGAGGATGGCAACGCCTGGGGCGGCGAACTGCTGTACGTGAATCAGGGTCGTGCCGAACGATTGGGACATCTTACCCCCTTGCCCTTGCCCGGCGGCGACGCGGCGGCGCGTGCGCCGTGGCGCATGGCGCTGGCGCTGCTGCATCGGCTGGGCGAGCGGCGACATCTGCCTGCGGGTGCCGATACGGAGGCTGCGGCGCGCGTGCACATGCAGATCGAGCGCGGCATCAATTGTCCGCAAACCAGCAGCCTGGGGCGTTGGTTCGACGCAGTGGCCGGACTGGCCGGTATTTGCCCGCAGCAAAGCTATGAAGGCGAAGCGGCTATGAAGCTGGAAGCGCTGGCCCGGTCGGTCACGAATCATGAAATACTCTGGCGTATCGACAACCTGTGTCTGAACTTGCTGCCGCTGGCCGAACGGCTGGCCGGTGAACGTGACGCAGCGGCAATCGCCAGCCTGTGGCATACCGTACTGGCGCGCGCGCTGGCCGACTGGATCGTCCATGCGATGAAGGCCACCGGCCTTACCACCGTGGCGTTGGCGGGCGGCTGCTGTGCCAACCAGTTGTTGGTACGAGGTTTGGTCGAAGCATTGATTGACACCCCGTGCCGTCTGTTGCAAGCGCGCAAACTGCCGCCCGGCGATGGCGGCCTCAGCTTGGGTCAGGCCTGGGTGGCGATGCAGCAATGGGCCGATACGCCATCTTCTTCGGGAGGGTCTTGAATCATGTGTCTTGCTATGCCGGTTGAGGTCGTCGAACTGATGGACGGACAGCGCGCGCGCGTGAGCGTCGATGGCGTCACGCGCGAGATTTCGCTTGCGTTGATGGACGATGTGGCAGTGGGTGATTTCGTGCTGCTGCACGTGGGCTTTGCCATCGGCAAGCTTGACCGCGAAGAAGCCGATGCGACGCTGCGCGACTTGGCTGAGTTGGCGGTTCTGACCGAAAGTGCCGAGGGTCAAGCCACGTGAAATACGTTGACGATTTCCGCCGTGGCGACGTGGCATGGGCGCTGGCGCAAAGCATTCATGCTGAAATACAACCCGGCCGACGCTATCGCCTGATGGAATTTTGCGGCGGTCACACCCACGCCATCGCGCGCTACGGCCTGACGTCGTTACTGCCCGACAGCATCGAATTGATCCACGGCCCCGGCTGCCCGGTGTGTGTGCTGCCCATTGGGCGCATCGACAGCGCGATTGCCCTGGTCAAGGAACATGCGGTAACGCTGTGCACCTATGGAGACGTGCTGCGCGTGCCCGCTTCTGGCGGCGTCAGCCTTTTTCATGCACGCGCAGAGGGAGCCGACGTGCGCATGGTGTATTCCGTCACCGATGCGCTGGAACTGGCCCGGCGCGAGCCTGAGCGCGAAGTGGCGTTCTTCGGCCTGGGGTTCGAGACCACCACGCCGCCCACTGCCGTCGCGCTGCTGGCGGCGCGTGACGAGGGACTGCGTAATTTCAGCGTCTATTGCAACCATGTGCTGACCCCCCCCGCCATGAATCACCTGCTGCAAGATGGTGTCGACCTGCTCGATGGCTTTATCGGCCCTTCGCATGTGAGTACCGTCATCGGCGCGGCGCCCTACCGGGCAGTTGCGGCGCGTTATCGCAAGCCGATTGTCATTGCCGGTTTCGAGCCGATCGATGTGCTCCAGGCGGTGTACATGCTGGTGCGGCAGATCAACGAAGGGCGTGCGGAGGTTCAAAACCAGTTTACCCGCGCCGTCACCGAGCAGGGCAATCTGCGCGCTCAGGATTACATGGCCCAGACCCTGCAACGGCGCGACTCGTTCGAGTGGCGCGGGTTGGGGTCGGTGCCGTCCAGCGCACTGGCGATTCGGCCCGAGTTTGCCGATTGGGATGCCGAGCGGCGTTACGACATGCACACGAGCGCCGTTGCCGATTCAGCAGCCTGCGCGTGCGGCGATATTCTGCGCGGACTGAAAAAACCGAGCGACTGCAAAGTGTTTGGCACTGCCTGCACGCCGACGACTCCCATAGGCGCCTGCATGGTGTCCAGCGAAGGGGCTTGCGCGGCGTATCATCAATACGGGCGTTTTTTGCGCAAAATGCCCTCAAAGCCTGTTACAGCAATGGAAACCGCATGAAGCCCTCGCGTATCAATGGCCGTCCGCTCGATTTACGCAATGGGCGCATCGACCTGACGCATGGTGCTGGCGGCAGCGCCACCGCACAACTGATCGCCGAACTGTTCGCGCCCCACTTCGACCGTGGCGACAACGTCTGGTTGCGCCAGGGTAACGATCAGGCCATTTTGCCGCCGATGAATGGGCGGTTGGCGTTTTCCACCGATTGCCACGTGGTCACGCCGCTGTTCTTTCCGGGCGGCGACATCGGCACGCTGGCCGTCAACGGCACGGTCAACGATCTGGCGATGGGCGGCGCGCAACCGCTGTACCTGAGCGCGGGCTTCATTCTTGAAGAGGGGTTGCCGCTGGGCGATTTGCTGCGCATAACGCAATCCATGGCAGAAGCTGCCGTCACCGCCGGGGTTCGCGTGGTGGCGGGCGATACCAAAGTAGTCGAACGCGGCAAGGCCGATGGATTGTTCATCACTACCGCAGGGGTGGGCGTGGTGCCCGATGGCGTCGAACTGGACGGCGCACGCGCCCGATCCGGCGACGCAGTGATCGTCTCGGGCCATCTCGGCGATCACGGCATGGCGATTCTGTCCCAGCGCGAAGCCCTGGTATTCGATAGCCCGATCAAATCCGATTGCGCCGCGCTCAATGGTCTTGTGGCGCACATGCTCGAACATTGCCGGTCGCTGCGCCTGTTGCGCGACCCGACGCGCGGGGGACTCGCCAATACCTTGAATGAACTGTGCCGGCAATCAGGCGTGGGGATGAGCATTTCTGAAGCCGCCTTGCCGGTACGCCCCGCCGTGCGCGCCGCCTGTGAATTCTTCGGGCTGGACCCGCTGTATCTGGCCAATGAGGGCAAACTGGTGGCCGTTTGCGCTGCCGAAGATGCCGTTGCCCTGGTTCAGACCATGCGATCACATCCATTGGGACGAGACGCTGCCGTGATCGGTGAAGTCTGTACCGATGATCACGCCTTTGTCAGAATGACCACGCCGTTTGGCGGCGAGCGTTTGCTCGACTGGCTGCACGGCGAAATGTTGCCGAGAATCTGCTGATGGTCAAACGGCCCGGTCAGGTTCTATACTCATTACTTGGTGCGGTTTGAACTTCACGATCATTCCTGGGAGGAAAATGCACATGAAGTCTCGGTTCTCTTTTGCAAAATCGTCGCTCGAAGGCCGACACGTAGTGCTGGGACTGTCCCTCTGGTGGTTGGCCCAGGTCGCAGAGGCTCATCCCGGTCACCTCGGCGGTTCGGATGTCGTCAGCGGTTTTATGCACCCGCTAAGCGGCCTGGATCATTTGTTGGCCATGCTGGCTGTTGGCGCTTATGCGGCGTTGCGAGGAGGGAATGCCCGCTGGTTGGCGCCGCTCATTTTCCTGGGCGTTTTGCTGGTGGGTAGCGTCGCAGGTCATCTGCAATGGGCCTTGCCGCTGGTCGAGGCGGGCATTGCCGCATCGGTACTGGTACTGGGTTTGATGATGATTATCGGCCGCCAGATGCCGACGGTGCCCGGATATGCGCTGATCGCCGGTTTTGCTCTGTTCCACGGCTTCGCGCACGGTATGGAATTACCCGGCGGCAGCGCTTTTGAACTGTACTGCGCAGGTTTCGCCGTCAGTTGCCTGATGCTGCAAGCGATAGGCTTTGGCGTGGTACGCCTGCTCGGTGCACAGCGTGCCATCTGGGCACGCGGCAGCGGTGCACTGGTTGCGGCAGCCGGGCTGATAATGCTGGTGCGGGCGGTCTGAGAGGGTATTTACAAAATAAAGCCGCGTAGGTTGGGATGAGCGAAGCGAATCCCAACATCCAACCGACCACAAAAGCGTTGGGTTTCGCGAAGCTCAACCCAACCTACACCCAACCCGCCATCCTTTACAGCATTTCGCGGCGTTGTCAGAGCAGTTTCGGATTCAGGGTATAAGTCCCTGTTAGGCTGGCTTGCGCCAGAATATGCCCCTGTATGGCGGCAAGAACGGCAGCGGCGTTAAAGCGTCCTTCGAGCGGTAGTCTCTCCACGTCCAATGCATAAAGCGTAAAGATGTAGCGGTGCACGAGTTCGTCGTTCCACGGCGGACACGGCCCATCGTAGCCGAAATACTCGCCGCGCATGTCGTTGTCGTTATCAAACCAGTTCGTGTAGTCGTTGATGCCGCGCCGCGATCCGTGAGGGGCCGAGGGGCCGGATTTGCCACGCGGGGTGACCTCACTGGAAAACTCGCCAACAGCGATTTCACGCAACCCGGCGGGCAGGTCTATCAGCACCCAGTGAAAAAAATCTGCCCTGGGCAAGTTGGCAGGCACGCTACGGTTTTCCTGGTTGACATCGTCTCCTACACTGGGCGCATCCGGATCAACGCAAATCAGGGCAAAACTCTTGACTCCTTCAGGGACATCGCTCCAGGCAAGGTGAGGATTGCAGTTTTTACCCAAGCTGACGTGATGCAACTCATCCGGCACGGCAAAAGCGAACTCTTCAGGAATGCTCTGTCCATCGGCAAAACTGTTGCTGTTAAGTCTCATGCTGTTCTCCGCCTTTCGGAAAGGTGAAGCCTGAGAAGGCTAAAGCTGTGTCAAGAAAAACGAGGCAATTCATTTTTCCGGCGCCCACAGGAGCTACGACGCGGTTGCCCGCGCTTGCGTGGCTACGCTTTTGGAAGTGACCGCCGCGTATTGAGTTGTCAGTTGCGCGGAAAGAACCACCAGGGTTTTCAGCGCTTCAGGATCGGATTGTGCAAGTTGAGCCAAACGCGCGATCCGGGACAGCAGTTTCGGTGAAATTTCCGGGAGGGAATTTTCCTGAGCGGGTGGCTGTGTGATGGAAACCACCTGCGCGGAAACCGGATGCGATGGTGCCGGAGACGACTGTGCCTGGGGCGGAGTGCCGACAGATTCTTCTTCCGTGGCATGAATATGCACTTGCGGTGCTGGTTCAACGGGCTGAGGAGGTGCAGCAGCAGGCGGTTCGGCGATCTGGACGGGTGTCAGTACGGGAACGGGCGACTCGGCGGCGGCCGTTGTCTGAACATCGGCGGCAGGAGGAGTTTCTTCGGAAGGCGGAAGAGGCGTTTGAGCTTCGGTTTGCGGCTGGGCCTGTTGTGGAGGTGTCTGCTCGGGAGTTGTTTCTCCGGAATCGGATTCGGCAGCAGATGCCGCTGTCGGCGGGGACTCGGAAGCGCCGGGAACCGGTGGCCGCCGTGGAATCCGGTCAGAGTCGAGCAGGCGGGCAATGCGGGCAAACACTTCAAAACGGGAAAACGGCTTTTTCATGAAGTCGTCGGCACCGATGTGGGCGCCGAAAAACTGCGCTTTGGCCTGTTCGTTGCCGCTCATCATGATGATGGGAATTTCACGGGTGCGGGAATTCTTGCGCAGAGCGCGCAAGGCCGCAAAACCGTTGATGCCGGGCATCACGATGTCGAGAAAGATCATATCCGGCTTTTGAGTGAGGGCGACCTCCATGCCCATCTTCGCATCCAGGGCGCCAAGGAAAACACAGTGCGCCGATTCGAGGAAGCGTTTCATCGCTGTAAGGATGGTCGGAGAATCGTCGATCACGAGAATCCGGGTTCCTTCCTTCGGGTTCACGCGGGGACGCAAACGGCGTTCCTCCAGTTGACCCTCAATGTGCTCAGGCAGGGATTTCCTGCGGAAAAAAGAAAAAATATGACCGAAAAAACCCACGTTCCATCACTCCAGACAATAACCCCAATGCTCTCAATAAATGCACTGCTCAGCACACATATCATACACCCGTGAGCGCAGGTCTTGTAGACATGCCAACTTTAATCCTGCCGAGTCACGGCACTCTGACCTGCCCCCGAAAATTCGCACCACGAGCAATTTGAGACAATGGGCTTCCAACGCAAGAAGGAAGCGACATGAAGAAAGCGCGTTACAGCGAAGAGCAAATCGTTCGGATTTTGCGTGAAGCCGACCGGGATCCCGTGGCCGAAGTCGCCAAGCGTCATGGTGTGAGCGAACAGAGCATTTACGGCTGGCGTAAGCGCTACGGCGAGTTTGGGGTCAATGAGTTACGTCGTTTCAAGGAAATCGAAACCGAGAACACGCGGCTCAGGAAGTTGCTGGTCGAGCGTGATCTTGAAATCGAAGTGATGAAGGAGATCAACCGCCGAAAATGGTAAGCGTGCAGGCTCGGCATGAGCAAGTGCGCCTGGCTTGCTCGCTGGGTTTATCCCAACGCCGGGCCTGCACGCTGTTGAATGTTTCTCGATCAGGCATGCGCTACGCACCCACCAAGCCCAGCACCGATGCCCCCGTTCTGAAACAGATGAAGGCATTGGCGTTGCGTTATCCGCGCTACGGCTATCGTCGGATCAGAGTCTTTATGGCCAGACAAGGACATCCAATGAGTTCATCTCGCGCATGGCGGTTATGGAAAGCGGCGGGCTTGCAGGTCCCGCGCAAGCGCCCCCGCAAACGGGCTGCACAGACAAGGCTTCGCCCGCTCCCCCCGGCACATGCCAATCATGTGTGGTCATACGACTTTATCTTTGATTCCTGTGCCAACGGCCAGTCGCTCAAGTGCCTGACCCTGGTCGATGAATTCACGCGCGAATGCTTGCTCATCGATGTAGGAGGCTCGATTCGTTCGCGCCGGATCATTGAGTTGCTCGGCAAGTTGATCAGTGAGCGAGGCACGCCCCGTTACCTGCGATCAGACAACGGGCCAGAGTTCATCGCCAGGAACTTGTCGCAGTGGGTAGAGGAACAAGGCTTGCAGACCGTT
>JAITMK010000022.1 GCA_031277415.1 Azoarcus sp. | reverse complement strand
GGTAGTGTCTCAGTTTGAAACTTTAGTCCCCGTCATCCTGCGCGAAGTCGCAGGATCCACGCGGTGCCTGGATTCCGCGCCTACGCTTCGCGTTGCGCTGCAATGACGTAGGAGGGCAGGCATTTTGAAACTGAGACACTACCGAACGCTTGCGCTGCTTCATGTCGGAACAGGGAACGACTAAAATGCCCGGATGAACGTGCCTGCCTCTCATTCCGGCTTCGCGCCGCATTCCCCCCGATTCATCCACCTGCGTCTGCACACCGAGTATTCGATTACCGACGGCATTGCCCGGATCGGCGCGGCGCTTGATGCTGCCGCAAAGGATGGGATGCCGGCGTTGGGGGTTTCCGACCTCGGAAACCTCTTCGGCATGGTCAAGTTCTACAAGGCCGCGCGTGAACGGGGCTTGAAGCCGATCATTGGGGCGGATGTCTGGATCGAAAACGAGAACGAGCGCGATAAACCCTGGCGCGCGCTGCTGATCTGCAAAAACCGCGAAGGCTTCGGACAACTGTGCGGGTTGTTAACCCGCGCCTGGATGGAGAACAAGGCGCGGGGCAGGGCGCTGATGCGCCGCGAGTGGTTCCGGGACGGCGCGGCAAGCGGGTTGTTGTGCCTTTCCGGGGCGCAGGCGGGGGATGTGGGGCAGGCGCTCGCCAATGGTCACGGGGAACTGGCGGAGCGGTTGGCGCGTGAGTGGGCGCAGCTTTTCCCTGATGCCTGGTACATCGAGCTACAGCGGGCAGGACAACCGGGCACGGAAATTTATGTGCGCCAGGCGGTGGCACTGGCCGGGAGGCTCGGTCTGCCGGTGGTTGCCACACATCCGGTGCAGTTCCTCCGCCGCGAGGATTTCGAGGCACACGAGGCGCGGGTATGCATTGCCGAGGGGTTTGTGCTGGCCGACAAGCGCCGTCCGCGCGAATTCACCCCGGAGCAGTATTTCAAAAGTCAGGAAGAGATGTGCGATCTCTTCGCCGATATTCCCGAGGCGCTCGAAAATTCGGTGGAAATTGCCCGCCGTTGTTCGCTTACCGTGCAAATGGGCAAAAGTTTTCTGCCGAATTTCCCGACGCCGGAAGGCATGAGTCTGGATGATTTTCTTGCGCGGGAAGCGCGGCAGGGGCTGGAAACGCGCCTCGCGCAGCTTTATCCGGATGAGGAAGGACGCGCGCGCCAGCGCTCCCGTTACGAAGAACGCTTGCAATTCGAGATCGATACCATCGTCCAGATGGGTTTTGCCGGTTACTTCCTGATCGTGGCCGATTTCATCCGTTGGGCAAAAGACAATGGCGTGGCGGTCGGACCGGGGCGCGGTTCGGGGGCCGGATCGCTTGTCGCCTACAGCCTGCGCATCACCGATCTCGACCCGCTTGCCTATGCGCTGCTCTTCGAACGTTTCCTGAATCCCGAACGGGTATCGATGCCCGACTTCGACATCGATTTTTGTCAGGATAACCGCCATTACGTCATCGAATACGTGCGCAAGCGCTACGGTGAGGAAGCGGTGAGCCAGATCGCTACCTTCGGCACGATGGCCTCCAAGGCCGTGGTGCGCGATGTGGGGCGTGTGCTCGATTTGCCCTACGGTCTGTGTGATCGCATCTCCAAGCTGATCCCGCTCGATGGCCCCAAACCGGTTCCGCTCGCCCGCGCGCTGGAGATGGAGCCGCAACTCACTGAAATGATGCGGGACACCAACGATGGCGAGGCCATTCAGAAACTATGGAGTCTGGCCGAACCACTGGAAGGGCTGACGCGCAATGTTGGTATGCACGCAGGGGGTGTGTTGATCGCGCCGGACAAACTCACCGATTTTTGTCCGCTCTACATTGCCGACAGCGCGGATGCCCAGCCGGTGTCACAGTTCGACAAGGACGATGTGGAAGCCGTGGGGCTTGTGAAATTCGACTTTCTCGGCCTGCGCAACCTGACCATCATCGAACTTGCGCTCGAGTACGTAGAATGCCTCGAAGGCAGCCGACCTCTTCTGGAGAGCCTGGGTTTCAACGATCCCGGCGCTTACCAGATTCTGAAGGATGCCAATACCACGGCGATTTTCCAGGTTGAATCGGAGGGCATGAAGAAGCTCCTGAAAAAGCTCGGCCCCGACCGTTTCGAGGACATCATCGCCGTGCTTGCGCTCTACCGGCCCGGGCCTCTGGGTTCCGGGATGGTCGATGATTTCATTCTGCGCAAGAAAGGCCAGCAGAGAATCGAATACTTCCATCCTGATCTCAAGGCGTGCCTGGAGCCGACCTACGGCGTCATCGTATACCAGGAACAGGTCATGCAGATTTCGCAGATCATCGGCGGTTACACCCTGGGCGGGGCCGACATGCTGCGGCGGGCGATGGGCAAGAAAAAGCCCGAGGAAATGGCAAAGCACCGCAGCATCATCGCCGAAGGCGCAGAGCAAAAGGGTTACGACCCCAAGCTGGCCGAGCGTCTCTTCGATCTGATGACCAAGTTTGCAGAATACGGCTTCAATAAATCCCATACTGCGGCCTACGCGGTCGTCACCTACCACACTGCCTGGCTCAAAGCGCACCATTGTTCCGCCTTCATGGCGGCCACCCTGTCATCCGATCTCGACAACACCGACGCCATCAAGGTTTTTGTCGATGATGCGCTCCATAACGGGCTGAAAATTCTGCCTCCCGATGCCAATGAGTCCGGCTACCGTTTCGTGCCGGTTGATCGCAAGACCATCCGCTACGGGCTTGGTGCGATCAAAGGCGTCGGCGAGCCTGCCGTGCAAGCCATTCTTGCCGCGCGCGAGCAGGGCGGCGTTTTTTTCGACCTGTTCGACTTCTGCACACGGGTCGACCGCCGCCATGCCAATCGCCGGGTGATCGAAGCCCTGATCCGCGCGGGCGCGATGGATACGTTCTCCGGCCATGTCGGCCGCGACCGCGCGCAGTTGATGGCTTCTGTTTCCCTGGCGATTGAAGCCGCCGAACAGGCCGCTGCCAACGCAATGCAAAGCGGGCTGTTCGATGCGTTGCCGGAAGCGGCCGGTGCGGCGGTCGAATTCGTCGCTGCGCGCCCCTGGGCGGAACGTATGCGGTTGAAAGAAGAAAAACTGGCGATGGGGTTCTTCTTTTCCGGTCACCTCTTCGACGCCTGCAGGGCCGAAGTGCGCCGCTTTGTTCGCCAGCCGCTTGCCCGGCTTGCCGCTTCGCGCGATCCGGTCATGCTGGCCGGTATTGCAATGGAAGTGCGTTACAAGATGGGTGTGCGCGGAAAAACGGCCTTTATCCTGCTCGATGATGGAACCATGGCGCGCGAAGTAACCGTATATAGCGAAACCCTCGACGCTTGCCGCGACAAGATTGCTGTCGACGAAGTGCTGTTGATCGAGGGCAAGGCAAGTGAGGACGAATTTTCCGGCGGCCTGCGCATCGTAGCCGAGCGTCTGCTGAATTTCTCCGAAGCCCGCGCCCGCTTTGCGCGCGGTCTGCGCTTGCAGTTGGATATTGGAGCATTGAACGGCACTGCCGAGGCGGCCATTGATCGGCTATCCGCCCTGCTCGAACCTTTCCGTGCCGCCGTTTGTCCCGTGCAGGTCAGTGTCCGCAATGGTAGCGCGGAAGGCGATCTTGCCCTGGGAGATGGCTGGCAGGTGAAACCCGACGATGCCCTGCTTGAAAACTTGCGTGAATGGCTGCCGCCCGGGGCAGTGGAAGTGGTGTATGCCGATTGAAGAGTCCAGAATGGCCTTACCTCCACCGTCAAAATCCGGGCAAGCCGGTTCGTACAGGATGAAACAAAAACCGCTCTATTAATCTGGAACCGCCTTGCGGGCGTCCAGTCTGCGCATGGCGTACTTTTCACCTTCAACCACGAGGAAGACGACGGCGCCGAGCAGAATGGGTACCAGCCAATCTTTCGGCCCCAGCGGCACGGTGTCGAACACGTCATTCATGAATGGCAAATAGATGACGGCAAGCTGAAGCAGCAGCATCAAACCGCACACCGCGAAAACCGCCTTGTTTCCCAGAAAGTCGAGCGCATGCGCCGGTTGGCGGATGCTCCGGTTGTTGAAGAGATGGAACGCCTGGCACAGCACGATGGTCAGCAGGGTCACGGTGCGGACCTTGTCTTCCGAATAACCGGCATCGAGCAGTTGAATGCTCAGCGCCAGGGTCAAACCGCCGATCAGCAGGGAAACGAACAGAATTCGCCAGAGAAAATAGCGACTCAGAAGCGGTTCGGCGGCATCGCGCGGGGGGCGGGCCATTACGCCGGGTTCTGCCGGTTCGAACGCCAGAGCCAGAGAGACCGTGACGGAGGTGACCATGTTCACCCACAGAATCTGGACCGGCGTCAGGGGAATCATCGTGCCGAACAGGATACTGGCGATGATCAGAAAACTTTCCGCCCCGTTGGTCGGCAGGATGAAGAGGATGGTTTTTTTCAGGTTGTCGTAAACCCTGCGGCCTTCTTCCACCGCCGCTGCGATGGTGCTGAAGTTGTCATCCGCCAGCACGATTTCCGCCGCATCCTTGGTAACTTCCGTTCCCTTGATGCCCATAGCCACGCCCACGTCGGCCATGCGTAGCGCCGGGGCGTCGTTGACGCCGTCGCCGGTCATGGCGCAAATAGCGCCGTGAGCTTGCAGGGCTTTGACCAGTTTCAGTTTGTGCTCCGGGCTGGTGCGGGCGAAAATGTCATATTTACAGGCGGCGGCAAAAAATTGCTCATCGGTCATGTCGTCCAGCTCATTGCCGGTCAGCGCCTTTTCAGCATTGCCGATGCCCAACTCCTTACCGATGGCTTTGGCCGTGTCCGCATGGTCGCCGGTAATCATCTTGACCCGGATGCCTGCCGCACGGCACACGGCAACGGCGTCGACCACTTCTTCACGGGGCGGATCCACGATACCGGCGAGTCCGAGGAAGATGACACCTTCTTGCAGGTCTTCATGCGCGATGGCCGTTTTACCGGAAGAGACAAACTTTATTGCGGCGCCCAGCACGCGCTTGCCTTCAGCCGCAAGGCCGGAGACGGCCTTTTCCCAGCGTTCCCGTTCCAGGGGCGCCGGGCCGTTTGAAGTCATTTCCTGACCGGCCATGCTCAGAAGCCTGTCCGGAGCACCTTTGATATACAGAATGCCGTCCTGATCCCCGTCGGCCAGGGTCGCCATGTACTTATATTCCGAGTCGAAAGGCAGCGCAGCGATGCGGGAAGGCAATTCCGCATCGAGATCCGCCTTTTCATAGACGGTCAGCAGCGCGCCTTCGGTCGGGTCGCCCTGCACGGTCCAGGTGTTTTTCGCCTCCTGCGACAAGGATGCGTCATTGCAATGCTTGAAGCAGGTCAGGAGCAGGCGCAACAACGACCCTTCGCCCAGGGGGGCAGGGTCGTCTCCCTGGCGGATTTCTCCCGTCGGCGCGTAGCCGGAACCGGTGACGGTAAAACCGGCGTCATGTACGACAAGGTTTTTGACGGTCATCTCGTTCTGAGTCAGGGTGCCGGTCTTGTCAGAGCAGATCACCGAGACAGAACCAAGCGTCTCCACCGACGGAAGATTGCGCACGATAGCGTTGCGCTTTGCCATATTCTGCACGCCGATGGCGAGGATGATGGAGAGGATGGCGGGAAGTCCTTCGGGAATGGCCGCGATCGCCAGCCCGATGGTCGAGAGCAGCAGTTCCGACGGCCCGTAGTCGCGGAAAAAATGCCCAAACAGATAAACCAGGGCGGCAACGCCGATGATCACTACGGAAACGGTCTTGCCGAAAGCCGCCATTTGCCGGATGAGCGGCGTCGTCGTGGCGCCCACTTCGGCGATGAGCTGGTTGATACGGCCTATTTCCGTATCTGTGCCGATGTCCACCACCACGCCGTAGCCCGTGCCTGCGCTGACTGTGGTGCCGCAATAGGCCATGTTTGAACGGTCGCCGAGCACGGTTTCGGGAGCAATGGGGCGAATCTGCTTTTCAGAGGGCACCGCTTCGCCAGTGAGGGCCGATTCCTCCACGCGCAGATTTTCCACCCGGAAAAGGCGCAGGTCGGCGGGGATTTTATCGCCGGGAGAAAGGTACACGATATCGCCGAGGGTCAGCCCCGTAGCGTCCACGTCGACGCGCGTGCCGTCCCGAATGACCGAAGCCCGAGGCGAAAGCAGGCTTCGGATGTCGTTGAGAGCCTTCTCTGCCTTGTTTTCCTGGAAATAGCCAATCGCTGCGTTGACCACGGCCACAATGAGAATGACCACGGTATCGACGTAATGCCCGAGAACCAGGGTCACGAAGGCACAGACGAAAAGTATGTAGATGAGAACATCGTGGAAGTGTCTGAGAAACCGGACAAGGGCATGATCCGCCTTGACGGCGGGAAGTTCATTGGGGCCGAATTCGAGAAGCCGTTCGTCCGCCTGCGCGGCGGTCAATCCTCGATCCGCGGAGGTTTTCAGCTTTCCCAGTACGGACGCGGCATCCCTGGCGAACCATCGGGCGTGGGTATGAACGTAGAGCGCTTTCATGTGGGAGTCCTTTCCGGTCTTGTCATCGCGGTTTTCAGCGGATATCTTTTTTACTGCCAGCCTATTTTTATTGGATATTTTTACTGGACAGGAAAAACGAATATTTTGGGTGACAAGAAGTAAGTGTGTGCAGGAGAACTGTGGTGTGTGCCAAAGGGAGGAGAATCAGGCAACAATGGGCTGCGCCAGTCTATGGCATTGAGTTTGCTTATGCTCGTTAAAAATTGACTGATGTCATGTTTTATCAAGAGCTTTACATAAACGCCCGGTTCTGGCGAAGATCGATTCAGCCGGGTTCAATCTCCCGCCAGAGCCCTTCCCGGTAGCCCTCGATGGGACGAAAGCGGGTCTTGTAGGCCATTTTGTGGCTTTCCCTGATCCAGTAACCGAGGTACAGATGGGGCAGGCGTGCCTGGCGGCAGGCTTCGATCTGCCACAACACGGCATAGGTTCCGAGTGAAGCGTGCGGCAAATCGGGATCGAAAAAGGTATAGACGCTGGAAAAACCATCTCCCAGCTTGTCGATGACGCAGACCATGCGCAGGATGCCGTTATCGCGGAATTCAACGAAAGAAGTTTCAACCGGGCTTTGCAGCAGGAACTGCTGGTATTGCTCACGGCTGTCTTCGTCCATGCCGCCTTGCGGGTGACGCGCATGAAGGTAACGCTGGTAAAGAAGAAAATGCTCTTCGCTGTACGCAGGAGGACCAATATGGACAGCAAGCCCGGCATGACAGCGCATGGCGCGGCGCTGGCTGCGATCCGGGATAAACCGCTCGACAGGCAGGCGCACCGGCACACAAGAACGACAATCGTCGCAATGAGGGCGGTAGATGAACGTACCGCTGCGCCGGAAACCGTGTTGTACGAGCAGCGCGCTATAAACAATACCGAGATCGGCATTCAAGTCGGTTTCGGGGGGCAGGGCAGGCGTTTCGATGACTTTGGTCAGCGCAACTTGAGAGCGCGCCGTGCGCTCTGGCAGATAGGAGCAGGTATACGGCGCGGTAGCGTAGAAACGGATCGGAGAAAAGTTGTCGTTCTGACGCATGGATACCTCAGGCTGCGGCAGTGTCGTTCCAGTTGATCGATGCGGCAAGATCGGCAGGCCAGCGCCGTGCCGGTTCGATTGTTGCTGCCCAACGTTCGAGTCCGCTGCAAAATTCATCACGGGAGATTTCCCGCGCGCCCATCGACTGCAAATGCGCGGTACTCATCTGGCAGTCGATTACGGTGAAATTCTTTGCCATGAGCAGCCTGGTCAGATGAGCGAGCGCAACCTTTGAAGCGTCGGCTTCAAGCGAAAACATGGATTCGCCAAAAAACACACGGCCAAGCGCCATTCCGTATAGTCCACCTACCAGGCGGTCTTCGAGCCAGCATTCAACACTATGAGCATGACCAAGTTCGAACATTCGGCAGTAGGCGTCCTGCATGGCCGGAATAATCCAGGTTCCTCCGCCGGGTTCGCGCGGCATGGCGCAGGCGGCGATGACAGCGGGAAAGTCGGTATCGACCCTTACCTCGAAGCGGCGTTGCCGCAAGACCCGGCGCAGTGAGCGATGAATGCGAATTTCATGCGGGAAGAGGACAAGGCGCGGATCGGGGCTCCACCACAGGATGGGGTCGTCTTCGTTGAACCACGGGAAAAGTCCGCGCCGGTAAGCAGCAAGCAACCACTCGGGCGAAAGATCCCCTCCGGCAGCAACCAGACCGTTGGGTTCTTCGAGGGCCGTGGCGGCGTCGGGGAAATCTGGAAAATCAGTTGAATCGCCGAGCCAGGGAATCGTGCGCGAAGCCATGCCTTAGTGTTACAGAATTACGGTGAGAGTAAAGCGTGGTTTCTCACAAACGAACCGTGCGCCTCGATAGCGGCGCTGTGTTTCATTTTTACAGGGTTTCCTCTTATTCAGAGGCGGTGGTGGCTGTGGCGAGAGCGGCAGCAAGACGGGTCGACCCCTCGACATCACTTATCATGCGGCGAGCCGTGACATAACGCTGCGCCCAGAATCTGTTGTAGAGTTTGTCGATGCGCACGAGCTTGCCCGTGGCAGGGGCGTGGAGGAATTTACCGTTACCCACGTAAATGCCGACGTGGGAAATGTTCTGACCAATGGTATTGAAAAACACCAGGTCACCCGGTTTGAGTTCACGCACACTGACCCGGTTGCCCTGAGCCGCTTGCTCAATTGCGGTACGCGGCAGATCGATCCCGACGGCGTTGCGGAAGACAAGCTGCACGAGGCCGCTGCAATCCATCCCGGTAATCGGGGAGGTTCCGCCCCAGCGATAAGGTACGCCGATGTACATGAAACCTTCGCCAAGCAACTTTTGCGCGGCAGAGGCATTTGGCGAATGCCTTGCAACCGACAGCCCGCTCAGCCCGGACTTGTGACCGGAGGAGATTGCCGCAGCGTAAGATGTTTCGACGACTTGCAGCAGAGCCGCATTGTTGGACGTGGTTTTGGCCGTATTCAGCAGGGTGTTGGCAGCAGCGGTGACAGCGATCGGAGCCTGATTGGAAAGTTCGGTCGGCGTAAATACAGAAATCGGGTCGCGGGCTGCGCGTGTGGAAGTGAATGCCGCGATAGCAACGAGGCCAAACACCGGGCCGCTACGGACAGCGCGCGCAATGGTGACGGAACCCCGCGCGTTCTCGGAGCGAGCAGCAGACGGCTGAGCCGCTTTGTCCCGGGCGCCGGACAACGCGGCGCCTGCGATCAACGGGAGCGCTAGCAAAAAACCAAGAGAAAGAAAGGTGATACGGTAACGCATTGTTAAATATTAACGGAAATATCGCCAAAAGTAAAGTTTTTTGTGTCCTTTCAGGAAATATTCCCCTTTTACAACAAGTAGTTGCCGCAGATAAACCGATTAAACCCGCTCGTCACCGACGTAGGGATTGTATACCCGCTCGTCACCGAAACTGGACATCGGTCCGTGTCCGGGTATGAAATTTACATCATCGCCGAGCGGAAATAAATGTTCACGGATGGAGCGGATAAGGGCGGAATGATCGCCGCGCGGGAAATCGGTGCGCCCGACCGATCCCGCGAAAAGCACGTCCCCCACCTGCGCCAGTCTGGCTTCGGCATGGAAGTACACGACATGCCCCGGGGTGTGGCCCGGAGCGTGAAGAACCTGGAGCGTTTCATCGCCAATGCGTACCTCGTCGCCGTCCTCGAACCAGCGCGACGGCGTGAAACCTGCAATTGGCGGCAGATCGAACATACTGCACTGCTGGGACAGGTAGTCGCCTTCTACCAAAAAGGCGTCTTCGCGGTGCGGCCCTTCAATGGGTACTGAAAGGGCTTCGGCCAGCGCCACCGCGCCGCCCACATGGTCGACGTGTCCGTGGGTGAGCAGAATGCGTTCAACCGTGATCCCGAGTTTGTCGATGGCCGCGCAAATGCGGTCGACATCGCCGCCGGGGTCGATCACCGCCGCCTTGCGGGTTTTTTCGCACCACAAAAAGGTGCAGTTTTGTTGGAACGATGTGACGGGAAGAATGCGGAAGTCGATCATGGCGCGGCGCTCAGGTATGAAGGAAAGATTTGAAAACCCCTCTTGTCATTCTGCGCGTAGCGAAGCGAAGTCGCAGAATCCAGACGTCGTGTGGATCCTGCGGTATCAAGCAGGATGACAAGCTGTGTCGACAGGGTAATGCAGGTACTCCGAAGGGGGAAACGGAAAGTCCCCGATGATAACGCGCTTCGGCGCGGCGTTCAGCCAAATACGGTATGCAACATTCCGAACGCCAGCAGAATCAGCATTCCTGCGTAGAATTTTCTCAACCTCGTCACCGGCATTCGGTGGGCGCACGCCGCGCCGAGAGGCGCTACGAGCACACTTACCCCGCCGACCAGTACCAGGGAAGGCAAATGGATGTAGCCCAGGGTATGAGGCGGCATCCCTGTCGCCGCCCAGCCGTTGACGAGGTAGCCCACCGTGCCCGACAGCGCAATGGGAAAGCCGATGGCCGACGAGGTGCCGATGGCGCGTCGCGCCTCGACGTTGCACCAGATCATGAAGGGTACGGAAAGCGAACCGCCGCCGATAGCCACCAGCGCCGAGATGAAACCGATGAACAGCCCGACGGTAATCATGCCGACGCGGGACGGCAACTCGCGCGTGGGTTTCGGTTTGACGCCCCACAGCAGTTGAATGGCAACGAAACCCAGAAAACAGGAAAAGAACACCGCCAGCGGCACGGTATCGAGGCGCGAGGCGATGAAAGTGCCGAAAAAAGTGCCCGCGAGAATGCCCGGCGTGATTCGCCGGACGATGTCCCAGTTCACCGCGCCGCGTGCGTGGTGCGCGCGCAAGCTGGAGACCGAGGTGAGCACGATGGATGCCATCGAGGAGCCAAGCGCCAGATGAACCACTTGTCCGTGTGGCAATCCCTGGGCGAGGAAAAGGGTGGTCAAAATCGGAACCGTGATGCTTCCGCCGCCTATTCCGAACAATCCGGCAAGAAAACCCACTACGATGCCGAGCAGGGGATAGGCAAGCCACCATAGATCGAATGTCATTGAAAACGTGCCTTGTCTTGTTTTGACATGCGTGCCCGCGTCACATCCACTGAAGAAAAGAAGCGCGGCTGCGCCGCGCTTCTTTTTGGGTCCCCCGCAGATGCCGTATTTGCCGGTTTATCCTGAACCTGAGGTTCAGGGGGTCACCTTCCTTCCGCTTCAGGCTCACCCGCATGGGGCGAGCACACCGGCGTTCTGTAGTCAGCAACCGTTCTTCTACATTGGTTCACGGAATTACGGCTTCCACGAACACCGCAGGGGGCTGTCCTTATGCAAACTTTGCCGTACAGGCCGAGGAACTTAAAAGAGCTTTTCCTGTTGGGCCAGCACGCCTTCGATGCGTGTCTGCATATGTCCGATTCTACGCTTCAGAGTCGGTAAGTCAAACCCGCGACCGTGTAGAAGTTGCAGAAATTCGTGCGCAATGTTGAGCGCCGTCATCACGGCCAGGTTTTCGTTGCTTGAGCGTACTTTTTTGGACATTTCATCAAACCTCTGTCCAAGATAAGCCACTGCTTCGAGCAGGCTTTCACGCTCGCGCGGAGTGCACACAACCTGGTATTCCTTGCCCAGGAGGCTGATGTCGAGTGTTTCGGACTCTTTCATTGCGGCTTCCTCATTGCGGCAGTTTGGTCAGTACAACTTCGAGCTTTTCGGTGGCAAGGCCGATCTTGCTCGTGAGCAGGCGGTTTTCGGCTTCAAGCCGGGATTGATGCGCGCGCAGTTCGCGGTTTTCTTCACGGAGCGCTGCATACATGCTGATGAGTTGTTCGAGTTGCGCTTCGAGACGGTTGAGTTCGGCATCCATTTCCAGCTTCCTTAACCTTGTACCTGGGTAACATCGCGCACCGCACCCGTGTCCGCCGAGGTGGTGAGCGCCGCATAAGCCTGGAGCGCCGCCGAGACGGGACGTTTGCGCGCGGCAGGTTTCCATGCTGCGTTGCCTCGCGCTTGCATCGCTGTCCTGCGACGGGCGAGTTCTTCATCAGAAATCGCCAGGTGGATGCTGCGCCCGGGAATATCGATTTCGATGACGTCACCGTTTTCGATCAGACCTATCGCGCCGCCGCAAGCGGCTTCCGGCGAGGCGTGGCCGATGGACAGCCCCGATGTTCCGCCGGAGAAACGTCCGTCGGTGAGGAGCGCGCATTGCTTGCCGAGGCCGAGCGACTTGAGATAACTCGTCGGATAGAGCATTTCCTGCATCCCCGGCCCCCCTTTGGGTCCTTCGTAACGGATGACGACTACATCGCCCGCCTGCACCATGTTGCCGAGGATGCCGTCGACGGCCTCTTCCTGGCTCTCGAAAACTTTTGCCGTACCGGAGAATTTCCAGATCGACTCATCGACTCCGGCTGTCTTGACGATGCAGCCCTTTTCGGCAATGTTGCCGAACAACACCGCCAGCCCGCCGTCCTGGCTGAAGGCGTGGGCACGGTCACGAATCACTCCCCTGGCGCGGTCGATGTCGAGATGAGGCCAGCGGTTGTCCTGGCTGAAAGCTTCCAGATTTGGCACGCCGCCGGGCGCGGCGCGGTAAAACACGGCAACGTCATCAGACGAACTCACTACGTCCCACCGCGCAAGCGCGTCCCCCATCGTGCGGCTGTGCACGGTTGGCACGTCGCGGTGGAGGAGTCCGGCCCGGTCGAGTTCTCCAAGAATGGCCATTACGCCCCCGGCGCGGTGAACGTCCTCGATGTGAACGTCGCTCACCGATGGGGCAACCTTGCACAGACAGGGCACACGGCGCGAGAGGCGGTCGATGTCCTTCATGGTGAAATTCACCTCGGCTTCGCGTGCGGCGGCGAGCAGATGCAGGACGGTGTTGGTCGAGCCGCCCATTGCCACATCGAGGCTCATCGCGTTCTCGAACGCCTCGAAGCGGGCGATCGAGCGCGGCAGCACGGTTTCGTCGTTCTGTTCGTAATACCGTTTCGCCATGTCGACGATGCGCCGCCCGGCTTCCCGAAAGAGTCCCGCGCGATCAGTATGGGTTGCCACCAGCGTGCCGTTTCCCGGCAGGGACAGGCCCAACGCTTCGGTGAGGCAGTTCATCGAGTTGGCGGTAAACATGCCCGAACACGAACCGCAGGTCGGACAGGCGGCGCGTTCGACCGCCTCGATTTCATCATCCGGGCAATTTTTGTCCGCCGCCTTGATCATCGCATCAATGAGATCGAGCGACATCGTTTGCGTTTTCCACTTGAGCTTGCCTGCTTCCATCGGGCCGCCGGAGACGAAAATGGCCGGAATGTTCAGCCTCAGGGCGGCCATCAGCATACCCGGCGTGATCTTGTCGCAATTCGAGATGCAGACTAGCGCATCGGCAGTGTGGGCGTTGGCCATGTATTCGACCGAATCGGCGATCAGATCGCGCGAGGGAAGCGAATAGAGCATGCCGCCGTGCCCCATTGCAATGCCGTCGTCGATGGCAATGGTATTGAACTCCCGCGCCACGCCTCCTGCGGCCTCGATTTCTCGGGCGACAAGTTGTCCGAGTTCTTTCAGATGCACATGCCCCGGCACGAACTGGGTGAAGCTGTTGGCAATGGCAATGATCGGTTTGCCGAAATCATCGTCCTTCATGCCCGTGGCGCGCCATAGCGCACGCGCGCCCGCCATGTTGCGGCCTGAAGTGGAGAGACTGGAACGGTACTGGGGCATAAATTGCTCCGGGGGCAGAAAAACTACGAATTCTAATCCTGTTTTCTTACGCAAACAGCGCGCCGACACTTGCTCCGCTGTGAATGCGTTCGATGGCTGCGGCGAATAGCGGGGCGACGGTCAGCACGGTGAGTTTGTCGAGCTGCTTTTCCGGCGCGACCTGCACAGTGTTGGCGACGACGACGGAATCAATGGGCGCCTCAAGCAGACGCTCGATGGCCGGGCCGCACAGCACACCGTGCACCGCACCGGCATGAACGCTTTTTGCCCCGGCAGCCCGCAAGGTTTCGATGGTCGAGACCAATGTGCCGCCTGTGGAAATTTCATCTTCAAAGATGACTGCGTCGCGCCCGCTTACTTCACCGACCACATGACCTTGTTTGACCTGTGTGTCGGTGATGCGGCGTTTATCGATGATCGCCATCGGAATGCCGAGCCGTTCGGAAAAGCGTCCTACCCGCTTGGCGCCTCCTGCGTCGGTCGCCACCGCAACCATGTTCGAGAGATCGAAGCGGTTGCGGAAATGTTCGGCGATGACCGGGATTGCGGTGAGGTGATCGACCGGCACACTGAAAAAGCCATGCACCTGATCGGCGTGCAAATCCATCGTCAGCACACGGTTCGCCCCGGCGGCGACAAGCATGTCGGCCATCAGCCGACCGGTAATCGAAATCCTGGGTTTGTCTTTTTTGTCCGAGCGCGCGTAGGAGTAGTAAGGAATCACCGCCGTAATGCGCTGAGCCGAGGCGCTGCGCAATGCGTCGAGCGTAATGAGCAGTTCCATGATGTGGTGGCTCACCGGCTCGGTGAAGGACTGCACGACGAACACGTCGCGCTCACGTACATTTTCCAGGATTTGCACATGCAGGTTGTCGTTGGAGAAGCGCGAGATTTCAAGCTGAGACAAAGGCATTCCGAGCCGATTGCATATTTCGCGGGCAAGCGGCTCGTTGGAATTGCAGGCAAATATCTTGAGGGCGTTCTTGGCCATGTTTGCGCTCCGGGAAAAGGGGGTCTGCCAAAGAGATCAGGAATAAAGAAGGAATGGACGGCGGCGCTCGCGCCAGGCGGTTTCATCCGTTGCTGTCAGGGTGTCGAAATCTGCCGGGGAGGCCGCAGGGTCATCCACCCATTCGCGCAACAGCAGACTGCCGTTGATGAGGTCTATTGCCAGACGGTCATGTTCGTATTCATATGAGAAATCGCGCCACAATGGATAGTCAGGCTCGATTTGACGCAGGGCTTTGAACGCCAGCGCCATCAGCCGCCACGGGCGGAAGGCGTCGTGGTTGTAATGACCGTCTTCGACATGGATTTGAACCCCCGCGCACAACTGCCCGGCGTGCTTGTGGAAAGTCGGCTCGAACCAGCATTCGCGCAACCGGCACCCTTCCAGCCAATGCGGCGCGAGCGCACGCATCGCATCCAGCAGGGCGCGAACGTTGAGTTCCGGTGCGCCGAAGAGTTCGAGTGGCCGGGTCGTGCCGCGTCCTTCGGAGAGCGTCGTGCCTTCGAGCATCACGGTTCCTGCGTAAGCGCGGGCCATGAAAAGATTGGGGGCATTGGGACTGGGGTTGACCCACGCACGCCCGACCGGCCAGCCGTAGCCCGGCGGTTCTTCCGGATGCCAGCCTTTCATGGTGATGACACGGTAGTCGACATCCAGTTTCAGAGCATCGATGAACCAAAGCCCCAGTTCCCCGAGGGTCAGGCCGTGGCGCATCGGCAACGCCCCCGCGCCGACAAAACTCTCCCAACCGGCGCGCAGCAGCAGCCCTTCTACCGGGCGGCCCGCCGGATTGGGGCGGTCGAGCACCCAGACCGATTTGCCGTGACGGGCGGCTTCCTCAAGGACGTAGCGCAGAGTGGTAATGAACGTGTAGATGCGGCAGCCCAGGTCTTGCAGGTCAACCAGCAGAATGTCGAAACTTTCCATCATCGCCGCGCTCGGGCGGCGCACGTCACCATAGAGACTGAATACCGGGATGCCGTGCACGGGGTCGATGTAGTCGGACGACTCGACCATGTTGTCCTGCTTGTCGCCGCGCAATCCGTGCTGTGGCCCGAACGCGGCGGAGAGTTTTACTCCGGGCAGATTCGCCAGCGCATCGAGCGCATGGTCGAGATTCTCCGTGACCGAAGCAGGATGGGCGAGCAGCGCCACGCGGCGGCCCGCAAGCGGACGGGTCAGGTCCGGTTCGGCAAGCAGGCGTTCCAGCCCGTTCAGAAATCGGGAATTCATTGAGTCACCAGCCGGGTGTCGAGTCGCAGCGTCCAGCCATCGGCGTGATGAAAATCCGGGCACTCCGCCGGATGATGGATGGCCCAATATTCAAGATTTCCGTCTTCGTGTTCGATTACCGCTGCGAGTCCCAGCCGCAGGATGGGGGAACCGGGCAGCGGCGGCACTTCAGCCGCGAGGATAAGCCGATCTTCGCGCCGGGTGCTCGTGACGGACAACAGCGCGGGATCTTCCTCCCCGAGCGAATGCCCGATTTCACGATAATGCAGGAACTCGCTTGCCGCCCACTGTCCGGCAGGCGAAAAGTTGTATTCGCGGTAACTTTCCCCGTCCGGCGCAGAAATGAACGCCTCGAAGCAGGTGTGCTGCCATAACGGGCCGGGCGGCGGCGCATCAGCCTCCGGCACGCGCAATGCCGCGATGCGGCCTTCAAGCGCGAATTCAAAGCGCAAACGCCCCCCCGGCAAGGCGCAAACGGAGGCCAACAGCGTCGAGACTGCCGGAGAATCGCCGGATGCGGGCGGGTAATGGGCGAAAGGACGCAGGCCAACCGTAATGGCCGGGATTTTTGGGGCGGGTGTTGTGGGCGAAGTCACTTCAGCATAGGCGGGGTGTGGTAGGGCGTAATGTTACCCCAATGCCAGGGAACCTCTGCAAAACCTCTTCCATCATTCCCGTGCATCTTACCGTGCTCAATTGCTTGGCTTGGCATGAATTTCATGCGATTGCCCTGGAATTTTGGGTCGGTGTTGACGAGATTTTCGAAAGTCGACGACAATGGCATTCATGCTATTGCCCTGCGGTTAGCATAACGTTAGGGAATATCTGAAAATCCCTCCCGTCATTGCAGCGCGTAGCGAAGCGAAGTCGCAGGATCCAGGCGTTGCATGGATCCTGCGGTATCAAGCAGGATGACAGGTGGTGGGTAATAGGGTAATGCAGAGTTTCCTTGGGAAGCGCAGGCAGAAGTTCGAAAGCAAGCCAGCAAGATAAAGGGATATGTAATGGATAAACCTGTTTGTGCGAAGAAAAAGAAAATAGTGCGAAATTTCATTATTGTGGCATTAGTTTTGCTGTTGGTAGCGCTGGCAACATTTGGAATTTCAATGTGGTTAATGAGCGGTTTTGACGAATGTTTCATGTGCCACGACGTTCCTGGTGATCCTTGCTATGATAAAGGTCACACATGTCTCTGATTCCAGTCAGTGTCTGGTCTCGCAGCTACATCCCGCTCTGACGGGCAAAAGCGGCATTCTTTGCGGATTGCTCGCCCTGCCTGGGTATAGGGGCGACCCTTGACTCCTGTAGTTTCAACCCACGCGCTTGCATCATTGCAGGTTGAAGGGACAGTTTCCATTTTTTCATGGCCGCAATGGGTTGAGGGTTGTTATCATTTTATCGGACTATACCCCGTTTTCTCAACCAGGTATTGGCCTTGTTCGGAAACCATCCAGTCCAGAAATTTCACCACATTGGGTTTTTCGTTATCCGTCAACGTAATCGCAAAGAATGAAGAAGCCATTGGATATGTCCCGTTTTTGATTGTTTCCAAATCAGGATACACCCCATTAATTTTCAGTATTTTGACTTCTTTGTTTTTAACCATCTCGTTAACGTAAAACCGAAAAGAAAATCCAATGGAATTGCCATAATTTGCATAATTGGCTGCCTGGGATACGATTCCGCCCATTCCGCCAACAACATCTTCCGTGGGCGGCTTCATGATCGTCTCTCCTTCCATGAAGTGAACAAAAGCCGTTTGACTGCCACTGTCTCTGTTCCGCTGAAAAGGGCGAATGGCTTCATTCTTACCGCCTACTTCTCTCCAATTCTTGATTTTTCCTGAATAGATGGCACGAAGCTGTTCAATCGTCAAATCTTCCACAGGGTTGCGAGCATTGACAAAAAACACAAACGCTTCTTTGCCAATGGGGGTATATCGGAAGTTTACCCCTGCCTCTTCCGCCGCGTTCAGTTGATCTTTTGAAGGAGGGGCAACAAAGATAATGTCAGCAGTTTTATCAATCAATCTTCCATATGCGTAGATAGTGTTGCTGCAGACGACTTCATTGCTGGGGTTATAGTGGGCTCTTCCAGTCAGAGAGTAAGATTTCCTCGGATAAACAGCTTGTGCAAAAGCTGAATACACCGGATATAGTGCGGTTGCACCGTCCAATAATGGTAAATCCGTTTCCAAACGCAATGTAGACAATTCGCCTAAAACAACGGCCCGAGTATTTTCTCCAAAAGCCGTATACAAATTCAAATCGACATTCCCTTCTTGTATTCTTAGAAAACTTTTGTCATAAGCATTTATTCTCTCATTAATAACGCATGATACAATTGCCAGAGATAAAAAAATAAACCACACTTTTTTCATCTTTCCGGGTGTTACAAAACGGAACATATGCAGGAACGTAGACACCAACAACAAGACACTGCTAATGATAATGAGGAGAAGATAAAATCTCCCGGCCCCGGTAAACATAGCAATGATGAGCGCAACAAAACCAACTTGCAGAAAAGCAGCAGCCAGCAGAAGATATATAGCTGTTTTCATCAGGATCGCTTCTATCTTCTTGGGTACTACAGAAGGGAATAAACGTAAAAAAGAAAGCAGCAAAATTAAAATACTGCCAGCGATAATTAACGGAATAAAAAAACTATTGCCTCCGCTATAAATTGAAAAATCAACATACAAAACAATAGCGGTTATTAGGGCAAACAGGACAGATTTCATTGAGATAAATTTCACAGCATAACTCTCTTGTCATGTGGTGGGTTGAGTGTAGCACAGCAAGCTGCTGCTTGCCCTTCGACAAGCTCAGGGCGAACGGAATAGATCAGCGTGCCCATGAGGAACATCTGTAAAACCTCATTCCAATTGCCGGGTGTAGGGGCGACCTGTGGGCGCCCCGTGTTTTATGTTTCGTCTTGTGGGCACTCAAGACAGAGTGGCTGGACGCCGCGTTGCCCCTTGGATTTCCAAGCCCGAGCCGTAGATTTTTGCGCCAGCCACTCATCCCCCGAAGCAAGATCGGACAGTATCTTTGGCCCGCTACTGCGGCAGCCCGTATTTGCAAGGTAGCCCGCGTAGGTTGGGATGAGCGAAGCGAATCCCAACATCCAAGAATCCCAACATCCAACTACCGAACTTGCCGCTCACTTCCTCTCTGGCTGGGCTTTGCTGCAAAGTGACCTGTTGAACCAAATTGCCTTGGCTAATCCTATATAACTCTCGAAATCACATGGAGAAAGGTGGGTGTCATGTTCTCCAGATATAAGCTCTGCTTCGTTTTTAACTTTCGCGGCCAGTGTGCCGTTCAGCGTATCAAGGCACTGTGAAGCTTCATTGTTGTGATACCGGGATAAAGCCAGATCGTTCCGCACTTGATCTACCTCGATCCAGTGCATGAATTCGCTGCACTGCGCTATGAGCGTCTCAAGCGTGTTTGCTGCCTGCGAATATTGGCGAGAACGATATAAAGCAAGGAAACGATTACGTTGTGATTGACGGCCTGCGCCTGTACACGCAGCGGGAGGGATGACATATGATCCAGCGAAGTCAGCTCGATGCCCACAGACACCGCGACATTCTTTATGAGTGATTGGTTCAATGTCTATTGATGATTTTTGAGCTGAAAAGGAAATAAGACATTCCTCGTCTTCATGCCAACTGTCGGCATGCCCAACGCCATTCCGAATCACGCCAGAAGCGCTGCATGAATGGCAGTTTACACCAAAAGAAACAATTGAAAAATGCAATTCGTTCTTCTTGTTCTTTTGAATAGTAAGTCGACCCGTATCGTTATCGCGGACATATTTCCCAGGATTTATTTTTGCCGACTCAGCGCTTGCCGACGAAATTGCGACAATTAAGAAAGCAAGAGAAAAAAGACTGCGCATCATTAGAGGGCGATTATATCTGTTTGCCATTATCCTTCATCCTTAACACACGCATTGAGGAGCATCTGCATTACCCTGTATCCACCGTTTGTCATCCTGCGCGAAGTCGCAGGATCCATGCGGCGTCCGGATTCTGCGACTTCGCGCAGAATGACGGGAAGGGTTTTGCAGAGAATCCTTAGAGGCTTATCCAACGTTCATGTTAACCGACATCCCAAGGCGTAGCCTTGAGATGTTCAGCGAGCGAAGCGAACAGGGTTGAGTATGTTGTCAGGATGTTTGGCGAAACCGGACACAAGCTTAACCGAACGCACGACCCGTGAAGAATACCACCTCCGTTTGCTAGAGCGGGGGCTGTATTTCGGATAAGGCAGGGTAATTGCACCTATATGTCATATTTACTTCATTCCCACACGCTTTCCCATTCCGTCATTCCCGCGACCAACTTCACGAACGAAGGCGAAGTAACCGCGCAGGCGCTGAAAGAACGCCGCGAAATGCTGTAAAGGATGGCGGGTTGGATGTAGGTTGGGTTGAGCTTGCGAAACCCAACGTTTTAGTCGACGACAATGGCATCCATGCGATTGCCCTGGGTATAGGGGCAACCCTTGGCCCCTGTGGTTTCAACCCACGCGCCTGCATCATTGCAGGTTGAAAGGATAGTTCCCATTTTTTTCATGGTCGCAATGGGTTGAGAGTGGTTGTCATTTTATCGGGCTATACCCCGTTTTCTCAACCAGGTATTGACCTTGTTCGGAAACCATCCAGTCCAGAAACTTTACCACATTGGGCTTTTCGTTATCCGCCAACGTAATCGCAAAGAATGAAGAAGCCATTGGATATGTCCCGCTTTTGATTGTTTCCAAATCAGGATACACGCCATTTATTTTCAGTATTTTGACCTCTTTGTTTTTGACCATTTCGTTAACGTAAAACCGAAAAGAAAATCCAATGGAATTGCCATAATTCGCATAATTGGCTGCCTGGGATACGATTTTGCCCATTCCGCTAACAACATCTTCCATGGGCGGCTCCATGATCGTCTCTCCTTCCATGAAGTTAACAAAAGCCGTTTGACTGCCACTGTCTCTATTTCGCTGAAAAGGGCGAATGGCTTCATCCTTACCGCCTACTTCTTTCCAATTCCTGATTTTCCCTGAATAGATGGCACGAATCTGTTCAACCGTTAAATCTTCTACAGGGTTGCGAGCATTGACAAAAAACACAAACGCCTCTTTGCCAATGGGGGTATATCGGAAGTTTACTCCCGCCTCTTCCGCCGCGTTCAGTTGATCTTTTGAAGGAGGGGCAACAAAGATAATGTCAGCAGTTTTATTAATCAATCTTTTATATGCGCGGATAGTGTTGGTACAGATGACTTCATTGGGGTTATAGTGGTCTCTTCCAGTCAGAGAGTAAGATTTCCTCGGATAAACAGCCTGTGCAAAAGCTGAATACACAGGATATAGCGCGGTTGCACCGTCCAAAAGAGGCAGATCTGTTTCCAAACGCAATGTAGATAAATCGCCCAAAACAGCGGCTCTGGTATTTTCTTCAAAAGGTGAATATTGTTTCAGATTGACGTCTCCTTCTCGTATTCTTATAAAACTTCTGTCGTAGGCTTTTATCCCTTCATTAATGCCACATGATGCAATTGACAGGGACAAAAAAATAAACCACGCTTTTTTCATCTTTTTGGATGTTACAAAACGGAACATATGCAAGAACGTAAACAGCAACAACAAAAAACAGTTAATGATAATGAATGGAGTGTAAAATTTACCGTTTCCGGTAAATTTAGCAATGACGTATGCAAAAATACTGACATGCAAGAAAGCAACGGCCAGCAGAAGATATATGGCCGTTTTCATCAGGGTCGTTTTTGTCTTCTTGGGTGCTACTGTAGGGAATAAACGTAAAAATAAAAACAACAATATCAAAATACTGGAGGCGATAATTAACGGAGCAAGCAATAAGCCATCATCTCTTAAAAATGTAGAAGCAACATATAAGACAATAGCGGTTATTGAAACAAATATGGCAATATTGATTGGAACGGGCTTCATAAAATAACTCTCTTGTCATGTATTGCCTGAGTATAGCACGGCAAGCCGCTGTTTGAAGCGGTTTTGGTTTAAGTGAATCCAGAAAAATCTGGACGGACCGGTTCGTATAGGATTGAACAAAAACCAGCAATAAACGAGTCCCAGAGTATGGGATTCGTTGTTTTCGATTTCCTGTTCTACTTCGTCACTATCTTATAAATTCGGCAATTATCGGTATTCGACGCACCCCGGGCGGAATACTGTTCTGTCCGGATCTCCGCCGTTCTCGACAAAGGTGCTGATCTCGCCTTGCGGTGAAATCTTGCGGATGCAATGGTTGCTGTAAATATCTGTTACATAGAGATTGCCTGCCGCATCTATTGCAATACCGAAAGGGGTAAAAGCAGGATGATCGTCGAGCCCGCCAGCGAAGGTGCTGACTTCTCCCGTTGGCGTGATTTTGCGGATGCGAGCATTAAATTCATCCGCCACATAAAGGTTGCCCACTTTGTCTATCGTAATGCCATAAGGGGAATGAAACCGGGTGGCACGTCCCTGACCATCGATAAAGCCACTTTCACCATCGCCGGCGAGGGTGCTGACCTGTCCTGCAGGCGTGACCTTGTTGACGCACTCCCCAAGCCAGTCCGTTACATAGAGATTGCCTGCCGCATCTACCGTAATGCCGGAAGGTTCGGAAAACGGTACAGAATTGCCGTCGGCATCGCCGTACATATTGAAGGTGCTGACCTCGCCCTCGGGCGTTACCTTGCGGATGCACCTATCTTCGTTGTTAAAAAGACCTCCGAAATCCGTGACATAAAGATTGCCTGCCGCATCTATCGCGATGCCGTGAGGCCCAAGGAACTGCGCGGCGCTTCCCTGACCGTCGGTATCGCCCGCCGTGCCGTTGCCGGCAAGGGTGCTGACCTCTCCTTGCGGCGAAATTCTACGAATGCGGTAATTACGTGTATCCGCCACATACAAGTTACCCGATGCATCTATTGCGATGTCGAACGGGTGATTGAATCGTGCAACGCTGCCCAGACCGTCGGCATCGCCCGCCGTGCCGCAACCGGCAAGGGTGCTGATTTCTCCTCCCGGTGTGACCTTGCGGATGCGATGGTTGTCGCGATCCACTACGTAGAGGTTGTCCGCCGCGTCTATCGCGATGCCCCGAGGTTCATCAAACTGTGGGGCGGTTCTCTGCCCATCGGTAAAGTTTTGCGTGCGGACATCGAAGGTACTGACCACGCCTTTCTGCGTAACTCTGCGGATGAGATGGTTGCGCTCATCCGTCACATAGAGGTTGCCCGTTGCATCTATTGCGATGCCGTGGGGATTGTTGAAGCGCGCAACGCTTCCAGATCCGTCGGCATTGGCTGCTGTGCCGTTACCGGCAAGGGTGCTGACTATTCCTTCCTGCGTGATTTTGCGGATGCAGTTGTTTTTGCCATCTGCCACATAGAGGTTGCCTTTCGTATCTGACGCGATGCCACGAGGGTAATAGAACCGGGCAGTGCTTGCCGGGCCATCGACAAAACCTCCCATGTCATGACCAACTGTGCCACTTCCGGCGAGGGTGCTGACTACTCCCTCTGGCGTGATTTTACGAATGCGGTGGTTGTGGGTATCCGCCACATAGAGGTTGCCTGACGCATCTATCTCGATGTCTTCGGGGAAGCAAAACTGTGCAACGTCTCCCGGTCCGTCGGTATAGCCTCCCATGTCATGATCAACTGTGTCACTTCCGGCGAGGGTGCTGACTACTCCATCTGGCGTGACCTTGCGGATGCGGTGGTTGTAGGTATCCGCCACATAGAGGTTGCCTGCCGTATCTATTGCGATGCCTTGGGGATTGCTGAACCGCGCAATGCTTGCGTTGCCGTCGGCAAAGCCTCCCTCCTCGTTGCCTATCTCACCGCCTCCGGCAAGGGTACTGACCTTTCCCTCCGGCGTGATCTTGCGGATGCGGTGGTTATATTCATCCACCACATAGAGATTGCCCGCCTTGTCTGCCACAATGCCACAAGGGCCATAGAACAGTGCATTGCTTCCAGTGCCATCAGCAAAGGCATATTTACTCTTGCTGTTGCCGACAAGGGTACTGACTTCTCCCTCCGGCGTGATTTTGCAGATGCGGTAATTCCCACTATCTGCAACATAGAAGTTACCCGCTGCATCTATCGTGATACCAGCAGGGTTATAAAACCATACATCGTCATCATCGTCTTCGCCACGCCGAGCGATAAGGTCAAATAAGCGTGAAAATAGTGAATAGAGAAAGCGAAATAAACGTGAAAATGCAAATGCCAACAGCAAAATGACGCCGGTGACAATGAACATGGAATAAGGTTTTCCGATTCCGGCAGCCGAATTAACAGATAAAGCAATGAGAACCGCAAAAAAATCAACAACCAGGACAAGCGCAATTGTCAGGGGATATAGGACAATTTTCATAACAATAATTTACATGTTTTGTTCGATGTCGTCCTTGTTCCCAAGAACGCCTGGACGTTGTAGCTTGAACGAGCGAAGTGCCGTTTAATTTATCATAAGCCTGTTGAGTACGAGATGGCAGCAGTGATGAATCTGTTTGACGGGGCAACTTTCGACCCAGGGTAATCCTCAATTCTCCGTTCCCCATATCCCCCCATTACGCGCGCAACAACCCTTCTCGCCCTCCGAGCCAGCGTGTGAGTAATTTTTCGACGGCTTCCGGGTGATTGGCGAGCAGTTCTTCGGCAACTTCCCGGGCGGGTTCGATCAAGGCTTTGTCCCGTTCGAGATCGGCGTAACGCAGCAGCGGCAGCCCGCTCTGGCGCGCGCCGATGAATTCGCCGGGGCCGCGAATGCGTAAATCTTCGCGGGCAATGGCAAAGCCGTCGTGGTGCTCGAAGATCACCTTGAGCCGCGCCCGCGCGGTTCCCGACAGCGGCGGCTCGTACAGCAATACACAGGAGGATTGCGTCGCGCCGCGCCCGACCCGGCCACGCAACTGGTGCAATTGCGCAAGGCCGAAACGCTCCGCGTGTTCGATCACCATCAGGCTGGCGCGGGGGACGTCCACGCCGACTTCGATTACCGTGGTCGCTACCAGCACATGAAGTTCGCCCGCAACGAAAGCCGCCATCGTTGCCGTTTTTTCTTCCGCCTTGAGACGGCCATGAATGAGGCCGATCTGCAACTCCGGCAGGGTTTCTTTCAGGGTTTCCCAGGTTTCCAGCGCGGTTTTCAGTTGCAGGGCTTCCGACTCTTCGATCAGGGGACATACCCAGTACGCTTGCTGGCCTTCGAGGCAGGCTGCCTTCAGGCGGGCAATGATTTCCGCGCGCCGCGCCGTCGAGGCCAGCCGGGTGTGGACCGGCGTGCGGCCCGGCGGCAGTTCGTCGAGCGTGGAGATGTCGAGATCGGCATAGTGGGTCATCGCCAGGGTGCGCGGGATCGGGGTCGCAGACATCATCAACATGTGGGGACGCGCTCCGGCAACGCCTTTGTTGCGCAAGGCCAGCCGCTGGCGCACACCGAAACGGTGCTGTTCGTCGATGACCGCCAGCGCGAGCCGGGGCAGGGCGACCGGCGTTTCGATCAGGGCATGGGTTCCGACGGCGAGCAGGCATTCGCCGCTTTGCAGGCGTGCGAGTTCGGTTTCTCTTTCTCGTTTCTTGCGTCCGCCCGACAGCCAGGCAATGTCGACGCCAAGCGGGTCGAGCCAGGCGGCGAGTTTGCGGTAATGCTGTTCGGCAAGAATTTCGGTCGGGGCCATCAACACGGCCTGCCAGCCATTTTCCGCTGCCTGCAACATGGCGAATGCGGCAACGATGGTCTTGCCGCTGCCCACGTCGCCTTGCAGCAACCGTTGCATCGGATGAGGCGCGGTGAGATCGGCCGAAATCTCGTCCATTACCCGCCGTTGTGCCGACGTCAGAGCGAACGGCAAGCGATCACGCAACGGTTGGGTCAACGTCCGGCACAGCGGCAAACGCACGGCATCATGGGCGCGACGAGCGTTGTAGGCGCGGCGCAGCGACAGTTGCTGCACGAGCAGTTCTTCAAACTTGATCCGCTGCCAGGCCGGATGTTCGCGCTCTGTTAGCAGGTGTTCGTCGGCATCGGACGGAGGGCGGTGGAGGGTATGGATGGCCTCGGCAAAACCGGGCAGTTCCAGCCGTTGCCGGATTGCGGCGGGCAATGGTTCGTCCAGAGGTGAGGTTTCCAGCGTGGCGTCCAGCAGGCGGCGCAGAGTCGGTTGCCCAAGCCCGGCGGTCGTCGGATAGACAGGCGTCAACGACTGGGGTAAAGGATCGCCCTTGTCCACCCAGCGCAGGCGCGGATGCACCATCTCCACCCCGAAAAAACCGCCGCGCACTTCGCCAAACAATCTGACCCGGCGGCCTGACGTGAGTTGTTTTTGCAGCGAGGGATAGAAATTGATCCATCGTGCAACGATTTCAGATCCGGCTTCATCGCGCAGGCGGGCAAGCAACTGGCGGCGCGGGCGGGTGATTTCACACGAAAGCACTTCGGCTTCGATCTGCGCGTTTGCGCCGGGTTGCGCCTGTTCGATGGACGTGAGGCGTGTTTCGTCCTCGTAACGCAGGGGCAGGTGAAGGAGAAGGTCTTCAGGCCGCTGGATGTCGAGCCGAGCCAGCAGGCTCGCTTGCCGACTTCCTTTGGATGGCCATTGAGTGGCCCCGGACATACCGGAATCAGTCCAGGAAGAGAATGGCGTCCGCCTCGATCAGCGCATCCCTCGGCAGTTCCTTTACGCCCACGGCGGCACGGGCCGGGTAAGGCTCGGTGAAGTAGCGCGACATGATTTCATTGATTTTGCTGAAATAGCCGAGATCGGTCAGGTAAAGGGTCACGCGGACAACCTGCGAGAGCGAGCCGCCTGCGGCTTCGGCGACTGCTTTCAGATTTTCAAATACACGGACGGCTTGCGCCTCGAACCCTTCGGCCAATGATCCCGATTCCGGGTCGAGGCCAATCTGGCCGGAGCAATAGACGGTATCGCCAACCCTTACCGCCTGTGAATAGATGCCAATGGCAGCGGGGGCCCTGGAAGTGGAAATGATTTTACGGCTCATGCCCGGACTCCAAAAAGAAGACAAAGGGGTGCGGAAAATCCACACCCCCCGGGATGATGAACGATAGCCTGCTTCGCTTCAACCGCGCACGCGCAAAATGATCTCGCAGGTGCTTTTTTCGATGACTTTTTGTAAACCGCGTTGCTGCTGGATGTTGATGATGACCGGGGCCATGAAGTTGGCGCGTAAACCGACGCTGGTCGGCACGATCAATTGGGGTCTGTTCCTCATGGCGCCGCTTCCTTTTGTTTTCTAATCTTCTCTTCATAATATACAGGAGAATACCTATCTCCTTCGTCTCTCATGGCATTAACACTTTCAATAAACGTATCTTCTAATATATTGTAGCAAGCCACCAAATCCTTTCCGAAACGTATAGAACAATATCTGCTAAATTTATTTTTATCAGAATCGGACAATGAAATTGAATCGAAAATTCTAGTGCGCATATGTAATTGACTCTGAAACTTTATTTGAAATGATGGACTACGCTTGATAAAAGGCAACCATAAACCCACATCTTGCTCGTATCCGGGCGGGTTATACTCGAAGCCGACAAACAACCACAAGATTAAAGCAATCAGAAATGGGCGGACAATTTTTTTTAGTTTTTTATTCATGGCGAGCGATCAATTGGGGTCTGTCCCTCATAGCGCAAACAAGACAGCAAGGTTGGAAAATTTCATGGCGCACTAATGCCTGCGGGTGAACGAAGACTTGTATCCAGGTCATGCTCGCTCATCGCGCTTTTGCTGGGGGTTGGCTGATGGTGTTGGCGGTAAAAGTTTGATCTTCGACACGGATACATCCATCAGGAGATTGAGAACACCACGCCTCAAGTTTTTCAGGTCGCGTGAAATTTTCCTCTAATTGGAATGGAGAAATATAAATTCTAATGACTTCATCTTGAGTGCTTTCTATCACGGTAGTTCTACCGTTTTCGTCTGTTTCGCCTTCCTGCTGCGAGCCATCCGCACGGTAAATTATATACTTAAAAGAAGGAAATGGAACACTGTGCTGATCTTCGACTAAAAACTGTAGTTGATAGGGAGCTTTTGTTTTTATAAGAGGTTCTACACCTCTAACAATAAACTCCCTTCGCGGTAACGAAGGCAGAGGGGGAGCGACATAGTCGCTTTTTTCATCGAAACATCCCTTGTGCGTTTCAGGATGAGCACCGGGAGAGGATGGAAGTTTATAATACCATTCGTCACTTGAGCCAAAAAAAGCAACACTATCATCAAACCAATAAGGGTTGTCATTACCAATATGAGTTTTGCCTTCGTAAATTTTCTTTCCTGTTTTGTCATATAAAATAGCATAACCATCTGCGTATAACTGGTCTTGAATAGCCTCGAAAGGGGTTTGATACCGTTTAATAAAATACTCGTGATTTGGGCTATAACAAACGAAAGGCCCGTAACCTGAATCAGTTGGATAGGGAACAAAATTCCACCTAAAAAGAACAAACCACATCAGCATTAAACTCCCACAAATAGCGCTGATCCAAAAAAACACTTTACGAAAAATGGAGAACATCATGAGAGTCCTTGCCTTTGGAACCTCTGCATTACCTGGCATCCCGCGTAATGTAGGGGCAGGCCTTGTGCCTGCCCATGCGGCAATAGGGTAACTGAAACAGGGCAACCACAAGGGTTGCCCCTACATCCTGTCATTCTGCGCGAAGCGAAGTCGCGGAATCCAGACGTTGCATGGATCCTGCGGTATCAAGCAGGATGACAGGTGGTGGGTAACAGGGTAATGCAGAATATAATTTCAATAGAATCAATCTGAGGCGCAAATATCCAGAACACGCCAGAGAATACGTAAAAATCCCCGCCAGCACCATGTTTATTTCTCCATCTTCTGAAGCAATGCTCCTTCGAGCGACATGGCGATTGCATCTATATGTAATATTTGTTTTATTCCCGCTGATCAAGGGAATGACGAATGAAACGTCGAACATGCACTGTCTCGTAGGGGCGAATAATTATTCGCCCCTGCAAAATGCGTCATTTCCTTGTTAAGCGGGAATACGGAAAACCCGCACCCCGGGGATGATGAACGATGGCCTGCTTCGCTTCAACCGCGCACGCGCAAAATGATCTCGCAGGTGCTTTTTTCGATGACTTTTTGCAAACCGCGTTGCTGCTGGATGTTGATGATGACCGGAGCCATGAAGTTGGCGCGCAGCCCGGCGCTGGTCGGCTCTTCATCGCCCTTGCGGACGACGATGGCCACTACGACATCCTCCGGGCGGGACAGGCGCAGTGCATTCGTCTCTTCGTCCGTAAGCGGAAATTCGTAGGTAATGCCGAGTTGTTCCGGTCCGGCGAGCGAGAACATCACGCTGGCATCATCCAGGCTCTGAAGCAGGAAAATTTTGCCTTCGCCGCCTTCTTCGTGCAGGAGCGCGAAGCGGTGCAGATTTCCGAATCCCGGCAGCCCTGCCGGAAATTCGATGACTTTATCGTCGGAGACTTCAATGGCACCCAGTATCGGGTTTTCAATCTTCATACAAATTCCCCCAACAGATTTGAACGATCCGTCCGGGGACGGATCATTTCACGCGCTGGCGCGATTTTGATTTTGCTCTGGATTTTCCGGATGCCTTTGCCTGTGGCGGCAACACGGTTCCTTCCGCAATACCCTTCAGGCGGTTACGTGCCGCCTCAGCCTCGCGCTTGTTACGAAAAGGCCCGACCATGACCCGCGACTGGATATGAGCAGACAGGCCAAGTTCTGCGACATTGTCAAACACCTTGTAGGTATTTTCCGTGTCATCGAACACGCCTAATTGAACAAAGTATCCATCCGTCAAAGAAGTTGGTTTCGGGATAGCATTGGCCGCTTTTTTGGGGGACTCGGGCGCATTGACCGTCTTTTTGGGGCTTGTGGCTGTTTTCGTGGGACTCGATGGCGTGGTTGTATCTGGAATTGCTCCGGTATCAAGGCTGGAGGGGGTGCTTGGAACACCGGTTTTTTCAGCTACTGGGGCGGGAATATCGGCAGGCTCGGTAACCGTTGTCGTATCGGTTTGTGCAGGTATGTCGGCTTCCGGCAGAGCAGGCGCATCGGCTTGCGGTACGAGTGTAGCGGGCTGCGACGGTGACGCAATTGCAGATTTGGGCGGTGGTGGGCGTGGCGGTTCTCCGTCTCCGAACCACAGCACGCCTATCAGCAGTGCCAGTGCCAGTGTCACTGCCAGTCCTGCGCGCTTCAAGGCCGTCCGGCGAGGATCGGAAGAAAATGAAACCCTGCGCCGCCTCATAAAGCAGTTCCTTCCGCCGTTTCCCTTTGTGGTTTCCGCGCCGCCAATGAAGCAACCAGATCGGCCTCGGCGCGGGTAATGCCACAGCGTGAGGCAATGACATCAGCCACGATTCCACGGCGTGCCAGTGCCAGTGCTTCATCGTACTCCGGCGACGTATCCGGTTCCTGATTTGGGAGTGAGATCGATGCTTCGATTTGGGGTGATGCCGGACGCCTCATGGTCTTGCGCAAGGATTCGATTTCTTTTTGCTGTGTCTCGACCGCTTCTTTAAGAGTGCTGATTTCAAGCCGCAAACGCTGTAGTTCCAGTTCGATGGCAAAGGAATCGAGCGGAGTATCTTCCTCTTTTTCGGTTGCGGTGATATCTGGCTGGTTGTGCGAATAGACAGCGACAGTCACGCCGGATCCCGAATTTTTT
This sequence comes from Azoarcus sp., assembly GCA_031277415.1. Taxonomy (GTDB): domain Bacteria; phylum Pseudomonadota; class Gammaproteobacteria; order Burkholderiales; family Rhodocyclaceae; genus WRNU01. The sequence goes on along the minus strand of JAITMK010000022.1, from coordinate 27,928 downwards.
GCCGATGCGGGTGCATCGTAATTGAAAAGATCGTCATCCAGATTCATCGCCCCTGTATTTTTCGAGGTCAGCGTGACAGCCTGCCGACGAAACCCGGTACGCAGGGCACGAAGAAATTGCCAGCCGCCATAGACCAACAGCAGCGCGATCAACCAAAAGATCAATTGCCGCATGATCCGTTACTCCATGACAAGAAAACAAGAGATCAATGCTGAAATAGCATTTTACCTTTCCGAGTGTTTCGTGTCGGATACGTCAATGATACTGCCGTTTTATCCAAAAAGAACAGCAAGGTAGTTACTTTTTCTCTTTTTTCTATCTGAAGCGTGAGAAAAAGGTACTCATATAAAAAATTTAGCGCAAACGCCAGCGCAATGCCGCTTTGGTTTGTAGCTATCTGAGGATTTAGTATTGCTTATAAGTAAAAATACCAATGTATTACCCGTGACAGACATTCAACTCGCCGTAAATGACAGAACTGCCTGTGGCATGTGATCATGCTCCCAGTTTTTCAACCGCTTCGTGGATGCGGGCGGGTTCGTCGAGCTTGAGAATACGTTGTGTTTTTGGGGTAATTTCGGCGAGGTCGGCACGCAGGATTTGCCGCTTGATTTCGAGAATACGGGCGGGGTGCATCGAGAAACTGCGCAGCCCCATGCCGAGCAGCAGCCAGGTATAAGCGGGATTTCCGGCCATTTCGCCGCAGACGGAAACAGGTAATTCGGCACGTTGCGCTGTCTGGATGGTGCCGGAGATGAGTTTCAATACTGCCGGATGGAGTGGATCATAGAGACGCACGACCGCTTCGTTTCCACGGTCGACCGCCAGGGTGTACTGAATGAGATCGTTTGTTCCGATGGAAAGAAAATCGAGTCGGCGGACAAACATGCCCAGGGCCAGTGCGGCAGCGGGCACTTCCACCATACCGCCAACGGGCAGGTTTTCGTCGAATTTGATTTTTTCCTCACGCAGTTCTTCTTTTGCTTTTTCGATGAGCGTCAGTGTCTGCTCGATTTCATCAGCGTGCACCAGCATCGGGATCATGATTTGCAATTTACCGTGCGCCGAGGCACGCAACAGGGCGCGCAATTGAGCAAGGAATACTTTGGGTTCGGTCAGCGAATAGCGTACCGCACGTAGTCCAAGGGCCGGGTTGGGTTCGTCCTGTGTGTCCCCGACGAGAGATTTGTCCGCGCCAATGTCGAAAGTGCGCGCTGTAACGGGTTTGCCGGAAGCGGCCTTGAGAACGGAACGGTAGACTTCGTATTGTTCGTCTTCGTCGGGCAGCGTGTCGCGGTCGATGAAGAGAAATTCAGTGCGAAACAGCCCCACGCCGTCGGCGTTGATTTCCTTGATTTTGGCCATATCCTGCGGGCCGCTGATATTGGCCAGCAATTGGATGATTTCGCCGCCGAGGGTGGCTGCCGGAGTATCGCGCAGGCGCCTGAGCTTGGAACGCTCCAGTTCCAGCGCGGCGCGGCGCAGTTGGTATTCTTCAATGATGGATTTGTCGGGGTCGACGATGGCGATACCGCGCGTGCCATCGACGATGATGAGTTCGTCCGCGCGCAGCAGGTCGCGGATGTGCCGCAACCCTACGATTGCCGGAATGCCCAGATTGCGGGCCACGATAGCCGTATGACTCGTAGGGCCTCCGATGTCCGTGATGAATCCTGCAATGTGATCCTTGAAACCGATGGTATCTGCCGGGGACAAGTCATGGGCAACGATGATGGTCCCGTGTCCGTCCTTGCGCTTTGGGGGGAGCCGACCGGGATTGCCGAGCAGCGCCTTCACCAGCCGTTCGACGACCTGTACCACGTCGGCCTGGCGCTCGCGCAGGTAAGCGTCTTCGATTTGGCGGAACTGTTCCACCACCGATTCCATCTGCTGTACCAGCGCCCATTCGGCGTTGTAATGATGCTCCTTGATTTTGGTACGCGCTGCCTCGATCAGTGCAGGGTCTGCCAACATCATGCGTTGCAGATCGATGAACGCGCCCACTTCATTGTGCGGTTGGGCGGCAGAGGCAGCGGTTTTCAGTCCGAGCAATTCGCCATCTACAGAAGCGATGGCGTTGTCGAAGCGGTCGAGTTCGGCCTTGAGGTGGCGCGGCGCAATCTGATAGTGATTGACTTCAAGCAGCGCGTGCGAAACCAGATGCGTGTGACCGATAGCGATGCCCTGGGAAACCGGCAAGCCGTGTACGGTAAAGCTCATCGTAGCGCCCTCATGGAGTTGTTGTCATTGTTCTTCACCGAAGCGGTCGGCAATCAGTTCAACGATGCGCGCCATTGCTTCATCGGCATCCCTGCCAACGGTTTCGATGGTGAGGGCAGTGCCTTGAGTGGCAGCAAGCATCATTAATCCCATGACACTTTTTGCGCTGACCCGGTGTTCATCGCGTTGCAACCAGACTTCGGAGGCGAAGCTGTTTGCCAGTCGCGCGAGTTTTGCCGAGGCGCGCGCATGCAGGCCCAGTTTATTGATGATCGCCACTTCGGTTTTCGGCATTGCCCGGTGATTCCTCGTATCGCATGTCAACGACAATTGTAGCCGATGGAGAGAAAGGGCATGGTTGTGCAGGAAGAAAGGTTTTCCGTTACCGGCATTCAGCGCTTACTGGAGAATTCGTCATTTGCCGCCCGTTCACAGGCAGTCTAAAATATACGGTTTTCACCGTTCATCCGGACGGCGCGTTACGGGAGAACCTGTATGAAGATGGCAACGCAGGCGGAAAAAGTGGCAGGGGACTCGCCCGCGCAGGCGGCTATGTCTATTGAGAGTGATTTTTTATTTCCGCCGGTTCTCAAGTCCGCCAAACTCGCCGACGTTTGCTACGACATTCGCGGGCCGGTATTGACCCGTGCGCGGCAACTGGAGGATGAAGGGCACAGGATCATCAAGCTCAATATCGGTAATTTCGCGCCTTTCGGCTTTGAGTCCCCCGAGGAAATCCAGCGGGACATCATCCGCAATCTGCCGCATGCAGCGGGGTATTCAGACTCGAAAGGTATTTTTGCCGCGCGCAAGGCAGTGATGCATTACACGCAGCAAAAGAATATCAAGGGCGTGGATGTCGAGGATATTTACATCGGCAACGGTGTCTCGGAGCTCATCGTCATGTCGATGAACGCGCTCCTGAATACGGGTGACGAGGTGCTGATTCCTGCGCCTGATTATCCGCTTTGGACGGCGGCAGTCTCGCTTTCCGGCGGGCGTCCGGTGCATTACCTGTGCGATGAAGGGGCGGGCTGGCTGCCCGATCTGGCCGATATGCGCAGCAAGATCACTTCCAATACGCGCGCCATCGTTGTCATCAACCCGAACAATCCGACCGGTGCCGTCTATCCGGACGAGATGTTGCGGGAAATTATCTCTATTGCGCGTGAGCACGGTCTTATTCTTTATTCCGATGAAGTGTATGACAAGATGCTTTACGAGGACGCGACGCATACTTCGCTCGCGGCGCTTTCCGAGGATGTGCTGACCATCATTCTCAATGGTTTATCGAAGAATTACCGCTCTTGCGGCTATCGCGCCGGATGGATGGTGGTGTGCGGCGACAAGCGGCACGCGCAGGATTACATCGAGGGGCTGGAGATGCTGGCTTCGATGCGCCTGTGCGCGAATGTGCCCGGCCAGTACGCGATCCAGACTGCGCTCGGCGGCTACCAGAGCATCAACGAATTGATCGGCGAGGGCGGCAGGTTGCGCCATCAGCGAGATCTGGCCTGGGAACTGCTCACTGCGATTCCGGGGGTTTCCTGCGTCAAACCCATGTCCACGCTTTACATGTTCCCGAAGCTCGATCCCCGGATGTATCCGATCAAGGATGACCAGATGTTCATCACCGAACTGCTCGAAGCCGAACGGGTGTTGCTGGTGCAGGGAACGGGTTTCAACTGGCCGCGGCCCGATCATTTCCGGCTGGTCTTTTTGCCGTATGAAGAGGACTTGCGCGAAGCGATCAGCCGTATTGCGCGCTTTCTTGAACACTACCGCAAACAGCATGGTTCGCTGTAGAACGAGTTTTACCGATTCATCAATTTACGCATAACAATGGAATGACCGTATGAAACCGATCAATGTGGGGCTGCTGGGTATCGGCACTGTCGGAGGCGGCGTGTTCGACGTCCTCAAGCGCAACGCAGATGAAATCGCCCGCCGGGCGGGGCGTGAGATTCGCATTACCGTGGTGGCGGACAAGGACATCGAACGAGCGCGGGGCCTTGTCGACGGAGCAGTGAAAGTCACCGATGATGCGTTCAGCGTAACCCGCGATCCGGAAATCGACATTGTGATCGAATTGATCGGCGGATATGACGTGGCGAAAGACCTGGCGCTGTCGGCCATCGAAAACGGCAAGCATTTCGTCACCGCCAACAAGGCGCTCCTGGCTGTGCATGGAAACGAGATTTTTGCCGCCGCAAGCCGTTGCGACGTAATGGTGGCCTTCGAAGCGGCAGTGGCCGGGGGAATTCCCATCATCAAGGCTTTGCGCGAAGGTTTGTCTGCCAATCGTATCGAGTGGGTAGCGGGCATCATCAACGGCACGACCAATTTCATCCTGTCGGAAATGCGGGACAAGGGGTTGCCTTTCGGCGAGGTGTTGGATCAGGCGCAGCGCCTCGGGTATGCCGAGGCCGATCCCACGTTCGACATCGAAGGCGTGGATGCCGCGCACAAGGCGACGATCATGAGCGCCATTGCCTTCGGTATTCCGATGCAGTTCGACAAGGCGCACGTCGAGGGTATATCCCGACTCGAGTCGGTTGACATCACTTACGCCGGGCAATTGGGATATCGGATCAAGTTGCTCGGCATTGCGCGCAAGCGCCCGGAGGGGATCGAGTTGCGCGTGCATCCCGCGCTTGTGCACGCCAGCAAGCTGCTGGCCAATGTCGAGGGTGCGATGAACGCAGTGCTGGTGCAGGGCGACGCTGTGGGGGCAACGCTCTATTACGGCAAGGGCGCGGGGGCCGAACCGACCGCTAGCGCGGTGATTGCCGATCTCGTCGACATCACGCGGCTGCATACTGCCGATCCCGAACATCGCGTGCCGCATCTTGCCTTCCAGCCGGATCAGGTGCTGGATGTGCCGGTGTTGCCTATCGGGGAGACGGTGACTTCTTTCTACCTGCGCATGCGTGTGCAGGACAAGTCCGGCGTGCTTGCCGATATCACCCGCATTCTTGCCGACAGCGATATTTCCATCGACGCGATGATCCAGCGGGAGGCGGGCGAGGGCGAATCGCAGACCGACATCATCATGGTAACCCACCAGACCGTGGAGAAAAATGCCGTTGCCGCCATCGCGCGTATCGAGGCACTCGATTCGGTGCAGGGAAAGGTGACGCGGCTTCGGCTGGAGACGCTGTAGGCGTGACGGCGGGTGAGGCGGTAACGAGAGGGGCTGAAATGCTGACTGTCTCCGATCACAGCCGTGCTCTGGAAGGGTTTACGTATGTTTATCCGGTGCTTTCCCGCCGTGCGGGCGGAGTGTCGGTAGGGATCAACCTCAATCCGAACAATGCCTGCAATTGGCAATGTGTTTATTGCCAGGTGCCTGGGCTGATACGGGGCAAGGCGCCAAAAATCGACCTCACGAGGCTTGAATCCGAGTTGCGCGCTTTTCTTGTGGCCTTGTGTCAGGGTGATTGGCTGATTCATAACGCGCCCGAGGGTGCGCGATCAGTTCGGGATATTGCTTTTTCGGGCAACGGCGAACCCACCAGCGCACTGGAATTTGCCGATGCCGTGGCAACTGTGGTCCGCCTGCACGCTGAATTTGGTCTTGGTCCGTCAGTGGCCTTGCGCCTGATTACCAATGGCAGTCTGATGGGTCAGGCTCGTGTGCGGGAAGGTATCCGCCGATTGGGGCAGGTAGGCGGCGAGGTCTGGTTCAAGGTCGACGCGGGCAGGGCGAACGCTATCGAGCGGATCAACGGAGTCAGGTTGGCTCCCGGGACGATTTCCCGCAATCTCAGGCTGTGCGCGGCACTGTGCCCGACCTGGGTGCAGACTTGTGTTTTTCGTTGGGATGGGCTGCCGCCGGATGATGAAGAACTCGATGCCTGGCTCAATGTGCTGGCAGGAGCGACAGTTCAGGGCGTATTGCTTTATGGCATTGCCCGACCTTCACAGCAGCCTGATGGCTTGCGTATCAGTCCTTTGTCGGCGGATGAGTTTGACAGAATTGCGACAAAGACCACCAATCACGGGGTGATGGTTCGCATCAACCCGTGACTGATCCCTACAAATTCCGCTTACGAAACCGGCTTGCCGTTCTACCTCAAGTTACCCCGGCATTGAAGCCGGGGTCGCTCAAAATGTATTCAGGCAGCCTTTTTCTTCTTTGAATTCGAGGCGCGAGCCTCTTTCTTCAGGTTTTTGTACATTTCGGGGTTGGTGGCCTTGAGGTACTCCGCGACATCGAAGTCGTCTTTCTTGACTTTGGTAATATCGATCTGCTCGATATGCACCAGGCGCAGGAGAGCTTGAACGGGGCGGGGAATGTTGCGCCCGCTTTCATAGCGTGACCCACCGCTTTGAGTGACACCGATCTTTGACCAGAATTGCGACTGGTTGAGACCAAGCTTGCGGCGGATTTCACGCACGTCAATGGGCTGTTCTGTGGCTTTCATGTTTTCGTCCTTTGTTGCAGGGTTACGGAAGAAGTGCGTCCTTTTGTTGATGTTGCGGTCTGTCGGCTTCCATGCGGATGTCCGAGTGATTCAAAGTATAGTACAAGCATCATACGCTATACAATAGGAATATTTAACGACATGCGGTTATCCACAATATCTCCGGGGGCTACCCGTGACCAATAAAATGCCTCTAGCATAATCCATTTTGGATAAAAAATGATCAAAAAAATATTTTTATCAACAAGTTAGCATGAACAGGCAAGCAAAATATCCAAAAAAAATGACACTCATCAACGTCGCTGTCTTAACTGGAGCTAATGTGGATAACCACTGTGATATTCTGTACTGAACCGTGAATAATTTCACTATGTGCTAAACACCGGATGTAGTATAGGGGGCGGAAAATGAGAATGGCAAGCACGGAGTAAAGCCGTTGGAAAAATGATACACACAATGATTTTGGCGCGCGCCGTTTATGTTTTTTCGACTTTGCTTGTGGCGGGTTCTTTGATGACTATGCTGCCGGTGTCGGCGCATGCCGGGCGAAACACAGAGACGGATTTTCTGAGGCAACAGAAACAATATAGCCGGGTAAGAGAAGCACTCCTTCTTCGGGCGGATGCGCTCGAACGCCATCTCGGCGCGCATGGGCTGAAAAGCACTGATCTCAATATTCTCATCGTTGCCTATAAATCCGAAGCCGTCCTGGATATCTACGCAAAGGCGTCGGATACGGCAAATTACAAAAAACTGGCGTCCTACCCTGTCTGTGCCTCTTCCGGAAATCTCGGTCCCAAGAGGAGTAAGGGAGATGGGCAGGTGCCGGAAGGTTTTTACCGGATTGACCGCTTCAATCCGGTGAGTAGCTATCATCTCTCGCTCGGCATCAATTATCCCAATGCTGCGGACAGGCGAAATATACGTGCCGTCGATCCGGGAGGCGATATTTTTATTCACGGCTCCTGCGTGACGATCGGTTGTTTACCCATGACTGATGCCGTAATCGAGGAAATCTATCTTTACGCGGTTTACGCGCGCAGCAGCGGGCAAAAAGCGATTCCCGTTTATATTTTTCCATTCCGGATGACGCAGGAGAACATGGAAAAATACACGGCCGTTTATAACAAAGAGCCTGAAAAGATCGCATTTTGGCAAAATATCAAGAAGGGACACGATGAATTTGTCAAAACAAAAAAGACGCTCACGGTAAATGTCACGAAAAATGGTAATTACAAATTTGACCCGTAAACCGCATTGAGCAGGGGCGACCTGTGGTCGCCCGAGATGTTGCACATTCATTCACGCAATTCGCTGTTCAGCCCGTCCGCACTGAACATGTGTGAACGGAAAGAGAAGGGCATCCGGGAATGAATCAACGTTCCTCTCGATGAACCGATGTACAGGCATCCAGGATTTTGCGGGAGCGGGTGGTATCATTCGCCACTTTGAGGGCGGTACCCGCCGCTTCTGATTTAGCCGCCGTTTCATCGCCTGATTCGTCCAACCTTGCGTCTGTCCAAGCTCAAACTCGCCGGTTTCAAGACTTTTGTCGACCCGACCACGGTACTCGTTCCAGGGAATCTGGTCGGCGTGGTGGGGCCAAACGGCTGTGGCAAGTCGAACATCATCGATGCGGTGCGATGGGTGCTGGGAGAGACCCGCGCCTCGGCGTTGCGTGGCGAATCCATGCAGGATGTCATTTTCAACGGTTCCACAACCCGCAAGCCGGTGTCACGCGCCAGTGTGGAACTGGTTTTCGACAATACCGACAGCCGCGCCGGAGGGCAATGGGCGCACTATGCCGAAATCGCTGTACGCCGTGTTCTGGAACGCAGCGGCGAGTCCTCCTATTACATCAATAGCCTCCATGTGCGCCGCCGTGATGTGATCGACCTGTTCCTCGGCACGGGGCTGGGGCCCCGCGCTTACGCGATCATCGAGCAGGGCATGATCTCGCGCATCATCGAGGCTCGCCCGGAGGAAATCCGCGGCTTTCTCGAAGAAGCTGCCGGGGTTACGCGCTACCGGGAACGGCGGCGCGAAACCGAAGGCAGGCTTGCCGATGCGCGTGACAACCTTGTTCGTCTCGACGATATCCGTCTCGAACTGGGGGAGCGCATCAGTCATCTTGAAGACCAGGCCGCTATCGCGGAGCGTTATCAGGCGTTCGATGCCGCTTTGCGCGCACGTCAACAACTGCTCTGGCTCATCAAGCGTAATGAAGCGCGCGCCGCGCTTGAGCGCGTGGCGGAGGAATTGCGTGAGAGCACTGTCCGCATCGACGCCGACAATGCCCGTCTGCAAGAACTGGAAAGCGAACTTGAAGAGGCGAGAACCGGGCATCTGGCCGCGTCCGAATCCGTTCATCTCGCGCAGAGCGATTTTTTCACTGCCAGCGCGGAAGTCTCCAGGCTCGAAGCCGAATTGCAACACCTCGGCGAAACCCGGCAAAGACTGGAGACCCGTCTCGGGCAACTCGATTCCGACCGTGAACACTGGCGCGCCCGGTGCGAGGCGTCGGAAACCGAACGTGCGCGCTGGGAAGACCTGGCCGAGAATGCTGCTCAGCGTGCCGAACAAGCCGAGGCCCGGCATCAGGAAGTTTTAGACCGGCTGCCGGATCTCGAAACCGCCTGGCGCGACGCCGATGCCACCGTAACATCGGTGCGGCGCGAACTGGCGGCAGTCGAACAGCAGTTGCGGGTGGAAGAAGCCAATCGTGTTCATGCCGCCCGCTCGCTCGATGCGCTTTCCCTGCGCCGAGTGAAGCTTGACGGCGAATGCGGCGCGATTGAAATGCCTGATCCGGCACTGGTCGCCGAGAGCGAGGCGCGACTCGAAACGTTGCGTGAGCGTTGTGAAACCTTGCAACAGGAACTGGCCGAGGCACAGGCGCGCCAGCCTGCGCTTCGGGAGGCGCTTCGGGGGGCGCTCGAAGCCGTGAACGCGGCGCAGCGCAGCCTTACCGAATCGCGCGCGCGATACAACGCGCTGATGCAGCTTCAGTCGCAGGTTGCCGGGCAGGGCGAACTCGATGATTGGCTCGTCCGCCACGGGCATGGAGATTTGTTGCCGCTGTGGCGTTCAATGAAAGTCGAACCGGGCTGGGAGACGGCGGTAGAAGCCGTGTTACGCGAACGCCTGGCAGCGCGGTTGACGGAAGAAGGCAGTGCGCTTGTTGCGGCTCTCCTGGATGATCCTCCGCCGGATGCATTGGCGCTGGGTTTCGGTGACGTTGCGCCGGATGAGGCGCCCCTTGCGCTGCCCGGTGCAATGGCCTTGAGTGATATGGTGCTCACGGAGGATGCCGCGCAAGGTGCCCTGTTTGCCGACTGGCTGCGCGGCTGGTTTGCGGTCGAGCGGCTTGACGAATGGCTTCCCCGCCGCGCTGCGCTGCCTCCCGGCGTGTGCCTGGTCAACCCGCGTGGGCAGGTGTTGAGCCGCGGGATGCTGGCGCATTTTGTCCCGGACAGCCGTACACATGGGCTCATTGAACGGCAGCGCGAAATCGATGCGCTTGAGCAACGCCTGCGGGTGCTCGAAGACGAATTGCTTTGCGCGCAACAGGCACTGCGTGATGCGGAAGCCGCCGCTTCCGATACGCAATCCCGCATCGACGCATTGCGAAGTGAAAACCAGGCTGCGCAGGGGGATCTCCACGCCGGGGAGGTAGAAACGCTCAAACTCACCCAGGCGTTGAGCCGCGCAAAGGAACAACGCGCCCGGATCGAAAACGATCTCAACGAATTGCTGCGCCAGGAAGAAGGCGAACGCGAGCGCCATGCGCAATCCGAACTCGAACAGGCTCGCGCTGCTGAACTGGCCGGGCTGCAACGCGCGCAGCTCGATGCCGCCATCGATGCCCTGCGTGATCGTGATAACGCCCTGCGCGAATTGCGCGCGCTGGAACAATCGCTTGCACGCGAACTTCAGGAAGCCCGGTTTTCAGAGCGCGAGTGCGCGGGCAAACTCGAAGACAATGTGCGCAATCTGCAACTGGCCGGTGAGCAACTCGAAAGAATCGCTGGTGAACACAAGGATTGCAAATCGCAAATTGAAGCCACGGACGACAACAACTGCCGTGAAGCGTTGCAAACGGCGCTCGATGTACGCGGCAGCCGGGAAGCTGCCCTGGGCGGACGGCGCGATGAGCTTGAACAGGCGGTGGGTATTCTGCGCGGAATCGAAGAACAGCGTCTTTCCACCGAACACAATGCGGCGCCGCTTCGCGCACGCGTGGCCGATCTGCGGTTGGAAGCACAGGCAGCAGAACTGGCTGCTGCGCAATTCGACGAAAGGCTGACAGAGGTTGGGGCCGACGAAGCCGCGCTGGCGCCGCTGTTGGCCGCTGCGCCCAGTGAAAATGCCCTGCAGCGCGATGCGGCAAGGCTCGGGCGGGAAATCGCCGCTTTGGGCGCGGTCAACCTTGCCGCAGTCGAAGAACTGCGCGCCGCAGCCGAACGCAAGTCTTACCTGGACGCCCAGAACGACGACCTGCTTACAGGTATCGAAAATCTGGAAGACGGCATTCGCAGCATCGACAGGGAAACGCGCGAAATGCTGCAAACGACATACAATACGGTCAATGAATATTTCGGCAGACTGTTTCCGCAACTCTTTGGCGGCGGGCGGGCGGAGTTGGTGTTGACCGGTGAGGAAATTCTCGATGCGGGTATCCAGATCGTGGCGCAACCTCCCGGCAAGAAAAACACTTCCATCCAGTTGCTGTCCGGCGGAGAAAAGGCTTTGACCGCAATTGCGTTGGTGTTTGCCATGTTCCAGCTCAACCCGGCTCCGTTCTGCATGCTCGATGAAGTCGATGCGCCGCTGGATGATGCCAATACCGGGCGTTATGCCGAAATGGTGAAACATATGGCTCTGCAAACGCAATTCATATTTATCAGCCACAATAAGATTACGATGGAGGCTGCGCATCAATTGATCGGGGTCACCATGCAGGAACAGGGTGTATCGAGAGTGGTGGAGGTCGATATCGAGGCCGCGATGCGCATGGCTGAACAGGCTGCGGCGTGAGTGGGACAACAATGGAAAGGGTGCGGTAAGTATGGATACGCTGCAAATCGCATTGATCGGGATCATTATTGCCGTCGTCGTGGGCATCATCGCTTTCAACAAATGGCAGGAGAGTCGGCATCGGCATCGTGCCAGCCGCGCGTTTCCGGATAACCGGCGCGACCCCTTGTTCGAAAGAGGAAGCGACGGCGAAATTTCCTCCGTGACGGGTGAGCCGAAGAGCGAGAGGCAAGAAGTGGATGGGCATGCCGGTGCCGATGAGCAGGCAGCCATGCCGCCGAAAGACAAGCAACAACCCTATTACCAACCTCCCAGGCAACGGGTACGCCCTCCCTTGCCGGACAAACTCGATCCCCGCATCGATTGCTGTATCCGCATCGAGGCCGTGGAACCCGTCGAAGTGCCACGTTTCTGGGCAGCGCAAACCGAAGTGTTCGACAATATTTCGAAAACATTGCGCTGGTATGCGTTTGATGACCGCGAAAACCAGTGGCGCAGGATCAACGCAAATGCCGTTGGCACGCATCACTGGTTTCTGGCCGCGCTGCAACTCGTCGACCGGAGCGGCATGGTCAGCGAGGGTGACTTTCTGCGATACACCCGAGGCATACAACGCATTGCCGATCAGTTTCGCTCGGTTCCGGCGGGCATTCCTTCGCGTGCCGAAATCCTGGCAAATGCCAAGGCGCTTGACGATTTCTGCGCTGAGGTCGATGTACAGATCGTTATCAACCTCGTCTCCATGCAGCCGATGATGGGAAGCCATATATTTTCGCTCGCCGAAGCCGAGGGTTTGCGGCTGGAGGGGGATGGTTCTTTCCATGCCCGCGCTACCGACAGCCGGACCTTGTATGTTTTGAGTAACGGCGAAGCGGCGCTTTTCGAGCGCAGCGCAATGGCGGGACTGCGGACGCGGCGTTTGAGCCTGATTCTCGATCTGCCGCGTGTGGTCGATGCCGCCAGCGAATTCGAGGAGATGATGCGTTTTGCGGTTCATCTCGGCAAAAAGCTTGGAGCCGACGTGGTCGACGACAATGGACGGCCTTTCGGTACGGAATCCGTGGATACGATTCGTGCCCGCATTCGCCACTACCAGATGCGCATGAGCGAGGAAGGCATACAGCCCGGCAGTTCACTGGCGCGCCGGTTGTTCAACGCATGAGTCTTAACGCCGAGGTACTTGATCGCGTCTCGTTCTTGCGCCGCGAGATCGAAATCCACAACCGCGCCTATTACGAACTGGATGCGCCGACGATTTCGGACTCGGCCTTTGACGCCCTGTTCCGCGAATTGCAGGGACTGGAAGCGGCATACCCGGAACTGGCGGCGCCCGATTCTCCCACGCAGCGGGTCGGCGGCAGGCCGCTTGCGCAGTTTGTTCCGGTCACGCATGCCGTGCCCATGCTTTCCATTCAGACCGAAACCGATACCACTGCTGCCGGGGCCGAACATTTCGACTCACGAGTGCGCCGCGAACTGGAGCTGACCGATACATCCGTGGAAGTGGAGTACGTGGCAGAACTGAAATTCGACGGGTTGGCCGTCAGCCTGCGCTTTGAGCACGGCATCTTTACGCAGGGCGCGACCCGTGGCGACGGCGTGACCGGCGAAGACGTCACGCAGAACCTGAAAACCATCCGTGACATTCCCCTGCGCCTTGCAGGCGATGCACCACCGCTTCTGGAGGTGCGCGGCGAAGTCTATATGTGCCGTGACGAACTCGTGCGTTACAACGAAAAAGCACGGGCGCGGGGCGAAAAACCGCTTGTGAATCCCAGAAATGGCGCAGCGGGCAGCATTCGCCAACTCGACCCGGCCATTGCAGCGAGCCGTCCGCTCAGGTTTTTCGCCTATGGCATCGGCGCGGTTGCCGGATGGAACTTGCCCGCAACGCAGAATGAATTGCTCGATGCGTTGGCAAACTTCGGCCTACCGGTCTGTGCGCATCGCATCGTCGCGCGAGGCTGGCGGGAACTGGCCGATTTCCACGATAGCATGGGCGAAGAACGGGCGCGAATTCCCTTCGACATCGACGGCGTCGTCTATAAAGTGAATAGCCTTGCCCTGCAAGACCGGCTCGGGTTCCGCTCGCGCGAACCGCGTTGGGCCGTGGCGCACAAGTACCCGGCGGAAGAGGCGCGCACGGTCGTCGTTGCAATCGAGGTTCAGGTCGGGCGTACCGGCGCGCTGACCCCGGTTGCCAAATTGCAACCCGTCTTCGTCGGCGGCGTCACCGTTTCCAACGCCACGCTGCACAATGAAGAGGAAGTGCGCCGCAAGGATGTACGCGTGGGCGACACGGTTGTCGTGCGCCGCGCGGGGGACGTGATTCCCGAAGTCGTGCTCGTCGTGCCCGACATGCGCCCCATGAATGAGGCTGGCTTGCCGTGCCATCCTTCGTTTGAACTCCCCGGCGCCTGCCCGCAGTGCGGCTCGCATGTCGTGCACGAGGAGGGCGGAGCCATTGCACGTTGCTCGGGCGGGCTGGTTTGCCCGGCTCAGGCACGGGGCGCGCTGCTGCATTTTGCCAGCCGCCGCGCGATGGACATTGAAGGTCTGGGCGATAAACTCATCGATCAACTCATCGCGGGCGGCCACGTTAGAACGCCTGCCGATCTCTACGCGCTTACCGTGCCCACGCTTGCGTTCCTGGATCGCATGGGTGAGAAATCCGCTGAAAATCTCATTAAAGCGATTGAAAAAAGTCGGGCCACGACTCTTGCCCGGTTTATCTTTGCGTTGGGTATTCGCAACGTCGGTGAATCCACGGCCAAAGATCTGGCGCGGCATTTCGGATCTCTTGCCGCGCTACAAAATGCCGATGCTGCCGTGCTCGAAAATATTCCCGGCGTCGGCCCGGTCGTTGCCGAATCCATTGTCGATTTTTTTGCCGAAATGCATAATAGCGAGGAAGTCAAACGGCTCATCGGCGCGGGCGTGCATTGGGAAGAACGCGAGAATGCCGCACCCACAGGGCCGTTGGTCGGCAAATTGTTCGTTCTTACCGGCACTCTGCCCGGTTTGAAGCGTGAAGATGCCAAGGAGCGAATCGAAGCCGCTGGCGGAAAGGTGAGTAGTTCCGTTTCGAAAAAAACCAGCTATGTCGTTGCGGGAGAAGAAGCCGGTTCCAAGCTCGAACGCGCGCGGGAACTGGGTGTTGCCATTATCGATGAAGCCGGGTTGCTTCAACTGTTGCAAGGAGAGAGTTCGTGAATAGAGTAAACAAAATAACAAAAGCCGTCTTTCCGGTAGCCGGGCTGGGAACCCGGTTCCTTCCGGCTACCAAGGCCAGCCCCAAGGAAATGATGCCCATCGTCGACAAGCCCCTCATCCAATATGCGGTAGAGGAAGCCGTGGACGCGGGCATGACCGACATGATCTTCATCACGGGCCGTACCAAGCGTTCCATCGAAGACCATTTCGACAAAGCCTACGAACTCGAAACCGAATTGGAGACGCGCGGCAAAAAAGACCTGCTCGAAATTGTCCGCCGCACCGTGCCGAAGGGCGTGAACTGCATCTACATCCGTCAGTCTGAAGCCCTTGGCCTGGGGCACGCCGTTCTTTGCGCGAGCCGCGTGGTGAGCGCGGACGAAGCATTTGCCGTACTGCTGGCCGATGATTTGCTCGACAACAATGGTTCTTCATCCGTCACAAAGCAGATGGTTGACGTTTACGGTTACCACCGCTGTTCGGTACTGGGCACCATGAACGTCCCGCGCGAAGACACTTACCAGTACGGTATCGTCAGTACCGAACGGCAGGAAGGAAAAATTCAGCGCATCACTGGCGTCGTCGAAAAACCCTCCCCCGAAGAGGCTCCCAGCACACAGGCCATCGTCGGGCGTTACATCCTGACCGCGCGCGTCTTCGATCATCTGCGCGCGCTCAAACCTGGCGCGGGCGGCGAATTACAACTTACCGACGCCATTGCCGCATTGCTCAAGGAAGAAGCGGCCCTTGCCTACCTGTTCGACGGCGCGCGCTACGACTGCGGTTCCAAGCTCGGTTATCTCAAGGCCACTATCGAACTGGGTTTGCGGCATCACGAAATTGGCGAAGAATTCAGAGATTATCTCGATAAAAAATCATGGCTGACGAGCCATTCGTCGTCCTGATTTTTTTCATGTCTACCGCTGGGCGTGTTCCTGGCCGCGCGGTAAGTAATACTTGTAGATATGAAAATGAATTGAAGATAAAAACACAACATGTGGTAGCAAGGTCGTGCGGTGTGTCAAAATCCAAAAGCCACAATTTAAGTGGATTGAAACGGGGCGAAGTCCATGAAAGTCGGAGCAGCGGGAAAGATTGTTGGTGTAATTGCCGTGCTGACGGTAGTAGTGTACGCCAGCAGTTATTGGGTCGGGAGCCAGATCGAAGAAAGGTTCCGGGAGAGAGTAGACAGGGCGTCCGGTCAGGGCTTCAGGATAAGCACCGTCGATTACCAGCGCGGCATTTTTGGGGCCACGGCACGTACCGATGTGACTTTCCAGAGCTATTCCGATGAAGATTCCTCGGAAACGGAAACGGTGACAGTGCCCGTCATTCACAGTATCCGGCATGGCCCTTTTTCGGCTCTGTTCGGCGCCGTGCGCATTCATTCCGAGGTGCAATTGTCGCAACTGAAGGAAGACAGCATTGAGCAACTCGATGAATTCTTTGATGGCGCCCCTCCGTCCTTCCCTGAATTGGATACCGTAATCGGTTGGACGGGAGGGCTGAGTTTGCAGATTACTTTACCAAAGGCAGAGAAGTTTCGTTTCCGGAGAATGAGCGATAACGGTGTGGTACGTAATATTGAATTGGAGAACGTCCGTGCCACAGTCGATGTATCCATGAAAGATGATTTACTGGATACGGGAGTAGTGAAGTTCGATGCCGGCAAAATCGCCATGGAAGGGGGGATGAAAGAGACAATCGAGAATCTCAGTCTGACGGTGCAGCTTGAAAACATCGATATCTTCCAGGTGCTCGATAACCCCTGGCAAGCCATTATGGATATTATAGGAGAGCAGGGGCAGACCGCTGCGCCATGGTTGCAGCGCAAACCGGCTATCACCATCAAGGATGCGCGTGGGCGCTGGCCGGAAGGCATGGTGACGGGAAGCTTTCGCATTGCCTACGTGGGCGATGGTAATCCCAATCCCGATCCCGATGCTCAGTTGAGGAACATAACCGGCGATTTGAAAATGGAACTGCCGCGCGCGCTGGCGATTCGTCACATGAGCTTGCAAGTGTCCGAAGCAATAGCCGATGATACGCTCGAAGAAGGCGAGGACAACGACGTTGATATCGAGCAGGAAACCAAAAAGCAGGTCGATAAACAGATGGATGGGATGCTCAAGGACGGTATCTTCGTGGAAAAGGGAGATACTCTGAGCGTGGACGCGCATCTTCAGAATGGCAATCTGCATCTCAACGGCAAGGATCAACCGGTCGAAAAGCTGTTTGAACTGATACCGCCGTCCCTCTGATTTTTCAGCCTTTCGAGAGCGTATCGCGGTTGGCTTCGATCAGAGAGTCGATCCGGGTGCGTTCGATGCGGGTCATCAAATGGTTGTAGGGATCGATGCGATGACCGGCGGGCAGCGGCTGCCATTCTCCCTGCCAGTCGAGCGGGTCGATGTTGAGAAACTGTTCGACCTTTTCGGCAAGTGAGGGCAGCACGGGTTTGAGATAGCGGGTGAGGTCGCGGAAGAGCGTGAGGGCGGTGCTGCATGCGATGTGCAGTGCTTCTTCCGCCCCTTCCTGCTTGGCGAGTTCCCAGGGTTTTGTGTCGTTGACGTACTGGTTGGCGAGGTCGGCGAGCCGCATGACTTCGCGCAACGCCCGGCCATAGTCGCGGGACTCGAAAGCATCGGCGATGCTGTTCTCTTTCCAGGCGCTGATAAAAGCCAGTGTGGCGTCATTGTCGATGGCGCCGAGCCTGCCGTCGAAACGCTTGTTGATGAAACCGGCCGAACGGCTGGCGAGATTGATGAATTTGCCGATGAGATCGGCGTTGACGCGGGCAATCATGTCGTCGAGGTTGAGGTCGACGTCTTCCATGCTGCCGTTGGATTTGCTGGCGAAGTAGTAGCGTAGCGCCTCGGGGTCGAGTTTTTGGTCGAGCCAGGAGCGCGCGGTGATGAAGGTTCCACGGCTTTTGCTCATCTTTGCGCCGTCAACGGTGAGAAAGCCGTTGACGCAAAGCTGGTTCGGCGTGCGGTAGCCCGCGAATTCCAGCATCGCGGGCCAGAAGAGGGCGTGAAAGTAGAGGATGTCCTTGCCGATGAAGTGCACCATTTCGGTGCCGAGGGCAGCGGCTTTTGGGGCGTCGATGTAGTCTTCGGCAACGATGCCGTCGCTTTTGTCGGCGAGATTCTTGAAACTCGCCAGATAGCCGATGGGGGCGTCGAGCCAGACGTAGAAGTATTTGCCGGGGGCGTCCGGGATTTCAAAGCCGAAGTAGGGCGCATCGCGCGAGATGTCCCAGTCGGAGAGTTTGTTGTCGCCGTCGGCGCCCAGCCATTCGCGCATCTTGTTGGCGGCTTCCTGCTGAAGCCGACGCACGCCGGGGCGGGTTTCGCTCGTCGTCCATTCGCGCAGAAAGGCAACGGCGCGTGGATCGGACAACCGGAAGAAGTAGTGTTCCGAGGTGCGCAGCTCAGGCGTGGCGCCGGAAACGGCGGAGCGGGGATTTTTCAGATCGGTGGGCGCGTAGGCCGCGCCGCAGACCTCGCAGTTGTCGCCGTATTGGTCTTCGGCACCGCACTTGGGGCATTCGCCCTTGATGAAGCGGTCGGGCAGGAACATTTCCTTGATCGGGTCGTAGAACTGCTCGATGGCGCGAGCTTCGATCAGGTTCGCCGTCTTGAGGTGGGTGTAGATGTCTTCGGCGTAGGCGCGGTTTTCCGGGCTGTGGGTGGAGTGGTAGTTGTCGAAGATCACACCGAAGTCGGTGAAGTCGCGCAGATGCTCGCCATGCACGCGATTGATGAGATCCTCGGGGGTAATGCCTTCGCTTTCCGCCCGCAGCATGATGGGCGTTCCATGCGTGTCGTCGGCGCAGACGTAGTGCACGGTGTGGCCGCGCATGCGCTGGAAGCGCACCCAGATGTCGGCCTGAATGTAGCCGACGAGGTGGCCGAGATGGATGTCGCCGTTGGCGTAGGGCAGGGCGTTGGTAACGAGAATCTTGCGGAGCATGGTTTGAATTTTTTTGTAAAACAAGAATACTATCAAACCCGCCTTTGCCCGTGCTCGGTAAAGCGTTTTATCCTCACGAACTTTTAAGCCTCAGGAGCTTCCAGTACCCATGCAGAAAGAATTGATCGCCTGGCCCGACAACATCTATGCCGTAGATTCCGGTTTCGCGCGCCCCGGCCTGGCTGCCGTGCATCTCATCGTGGAAGAAGGGCGCGTGGCGGTTGTTGATACTGCCAACAACCGCTCATTGCCGCGCTTTCTTGCTGCGCTCGCCGAACTCGGCCTGACGCCGGAAGCGGTGGATTATGTTTTTCTTACGCACGTGCATCTCGACCATGCCGGTGGAACTGGAGCGTACATGGCCCACCTGCCGAACGCAAAATTGGTGGTGCATCCGGACGGCGCTCGCCACATGATCGACCCCTCCCGGCTTTATGCCTCTACTCTGGAGGTGTATGGCGAGGAAAAAACCCTTTATCTCTACGGAGAATTGATCCCGGTTCCGGCCGGCAGAGTGATCGAGGCCGAAGACGAACAGGTTTTCAGCCTCGCGGGGCGGCCTCTGCAATGCTTGCATACACCCGGCCACGCCAAACACCATCTTTGCCTGTGGGACGAACGCGCGCGTGTCTGTTTTACCGGCGACACCTTCGGCATAGCGTACCGCGAACTGTATGTTGACGAAAAACCCTTCCTCATTCCCGCCACGACCCCGACGCATTTCGATCCGGAGGCGCTGAAAAGCTCGGTTCGGCGGCTGCTCGCGCTCAAACCCGAGGCAATGTATCTCACTCATTTCAGCCGGGTGGACGACGTGAAACATCTGGGTGAACAGTTGCTGCGCAGGATCGACGATTTTGTCACGCTGGCCGAGGCTGCGCCGGGGACGGGGAAAGCCAGGAAAGATGCCATCCATGCAGCCATCAACCGTTATCTTCTCGACGAAGCGCCCATCGTGAGCCGGGAAAAACTTGAGCCCATACTTGAAATAGATATGGAACTCAGCGCGCAGGGATTGGCCCTGTGGATCGAGCGCCGATTATCTGCCCGTGACGAAGTTTGATTCTGATCCGGAAAAACCTCTGTTCGTCAGTTGCGGGCGCGGACGAACAATGGTTGATACGAAAAATCAAGGCACACACAGAATGCGTCCGGTATGATTCTGTCCCGATTCACCGGCGCATGCCGTGTTCAGACCAAATAAGGAGACAGTATGACCTCAAGTTCGGCAACCCTTTCCGTGCAAGGCATCAATGATGTTTTGCAAACTGTGCTCGATCCCGATACCGGCAAGGATTTCGTTTCCACTCGCCGTATTCGCGGGCTGACAATCGAGGGGGGCGCAGTGCGTTTCGAGGTTGAACCCGGTTACCCTGCGCGCAGTCGGCGCGAACGGATTCAAAACCTGCTTGCCGATGCGGTGCGAACTTTGCCGGGCGTGGAGCGGGTGGATGTCGAAATCAGCGGCAAGATCGTGCCACATGCAGTCAGAAACGGTGTGAAGCTCCTGCCTTGCGTCAAAAACATCATCGCCGTGGCTTCGGGCAAGGGCGGTGTGGGCAAGAGCACGACGGCTGTCAACCTTGCGCTCGCGCTGGCTGCCGAGGGGGCCTGTGTCGGTATGCTCGACGCGGACGTCTACGGGCCTTCGGTGCCGCAGATGCTCGGAATCAGCTCATGTAATGTGGAATCGATCGACGGCAAGATGATGGAGCCTGTGGAAGCACACGGCCTGCAAGTGATGTCGGTCGGGCTGCTTGTCGACGGCGATACCCCGATGATCTGGCGCGGCCCGCTGGCTACCAGGGCGCTGACTCAGTTGATAACCGAGACGCGCTGGCGCGATCTCGACTATCTGGTGGTCGATCTGCCACCGGGCACGGGCGACATCCAGTTGACCCTGGCCCAGGGCGCGCCCCTGACCGGCGCGGTGATCGTGACCACGCCGCAGGACATTGCCCTCATCGACGCGCGGAAAGGTCTGAAGATGTTCGAGAAGGTCAATGTGCCCATCCTCGGCGTGGTCGAGAACATGAGCATCCATATCTGCTCGGGCTGCGGCCGGGAGGAACATATTTTCGGTGCAGGTGGCGGACAAAAAATGTGCGACGACTACAACGTCCCCTTTCTCGGCGCGCTACCGCTCGATCTCAGAATACGAGAAGAGGCCGACTCCGGCGCTCCTACCGTGGTCAACAGTCCCGATAGCCGCATCGCCGAAATTTACCGGGACATTGCCCGCAAAACCGCCGTCACCCTCGCCGGTATCCCCCGTGACATGTCGCACAAGTTCCCGAATGTCGTGGTGAAGAACGGGTGAAAAGGCATAATCTTCGCATACAATATTTTCGCAGCTTACTATTTTATTTTGAAACAGGCTTTGCAAATGAACTCCTCTCCTGAGGAACATCTGCATTACCCTATTACCCACCGCTTGTCATCCTGCTTGATACCGCAGGATCCACGCGGCGACTGGGTTTTGCGACTTCGCTTCGCGTTGCGCTGCAATGACGGGAGGGGTTTTGCAGAGAATCCATGAATCGTCGAAGAACGGCCAATGGGTTGGGTTCGCGTTTGCGTCTCTGGCGTTTGCCCTGCCTGCAATTTGGTTCATGTCGAAAAATGCTATCAACTGGATAGCTCCTGTCATGCTCGTGTTTTTTCTGTTGGGCGTTGGGCAAAAGGCGTCGCATGTTTATTACAAAGACAATCTGGTTCGGTTGTCTGCCCTGCTGGTTCTTATTGTAGTGACAGGTTATATATGGCAGTGCTTTACAGTTCCCGAGGCACTGCTGGGTGACTCTATAGCAAAAAGATACATTACAGCATTCTGTTTATTCGTCGTCGTAGCGTATGGAATGAACGTGACGCCTAAAGTTTCTCCGTTTCTTTTGCTGATTAGTGCTGGAGTAGGGCTGTTTGTTCATCTGACGACCCTATCTACGGATATTTGGGTGGCTGCTTGGCAAGGCGAACGGGTAGATTTAGGATTGAAGAATGCACAGCATGCCGGTGTCGTGTTTGGGGTAGCGTTACTGGCCAGTATGTTTTTTTTGCCGCGGGTATCGTTATTGCCTTTCAGGGCACGTATGCTGGCCTTGCCGTTGCTGGGCTGCTTTATCCTGCTGATGATATTCGGTGTCATCGCTACACAGACACGCGCGGTCTGGCTGGGTTTGGCCTTTTCCGCAGTCATTTTGCCCTTATTTTTCGCCGTAATATTACTCATTTGGCGTAGATCCGTGCATTGGCGCGCACTTGCTCACGCAGCCGCAATAGGAACCGGCATTTTGCTTTTAGCATCGATGATGCTTTATTCCATGGTAGGCAGCATCACTCAGCGTTTGTCTGAAGAAACAGTCGATGCCACTACGATCACGAAGATGGCACGGTCGGAAACGATATCAAACAGCAGCATCGGTGTGCGGATCGGATTATGGTCTGTTGCTTGCGAATGGATTGCTGAGCGACCGGTTTTCGGGTGGGGAAGGCGTGCGGCGTCGAAATTGATCAAGCAATCGCCGCATTTCAACGAAGAGTTCAAAAAAAAGTATACACACGTGCACAATTCGTATCTTGAAACGATAGTTGGCGTAGGGGCGGCGGCAATTGCGTGCATGATCGCAATCATTCTCTTGGTTGCATGGCGTACTACCGTGCTCTGGCGTCGAAGAGAAATGCCTACCGATGTATTCTTTTTTTCTTGCGCGGTCTTTTCT
Source organism: Azoarcus sp. (assembly GCA_031277415.1). Lineage (GTDB taxonomy): Bacteria > Pseudomonadota > Gammaproteobacteria > Burkholderiales > Rhodocyclaceae > WRNU01. Next base: position 5,337 of record JAITMK010000022.1, on the reverse strand, counting down.
TTCTGGATAATAGTTAACATATTTGAATCGTATGTCATACTTAATTTTGGAACTTTTCTGAATACTGTAATCGGGGGGTTTGTGTATTCCTGGTATTTGCGCAGGAAACGCGAAACAAGTTAAATTGAATAAAATGTTTTCATCCGTTTTTGTTGAGCAGTTGGATCAGTTACTTTCCGCAAACCAATTCGGATCAACCATATGAATCAGGACGAACTCAAGCAAGCTGCCGCCTTTGCGGCGCTGGAAGAAATCAGGACGTTTGCGCCGGGAGCCGTCATCGGGGTCGGCACAGGTTCTACCGTCAATTATTTCATCGATGCCCTGGCGGCCAGCGGCATTGCCATTCGGGGCGCAGTGTCCAGTTCGGAGGCCAGTGCGCAACGGCTGGCGACGCACGGCATTTTGCTTGTGAGTCTCGATGAAATCGGAGACGGGCTACTCCCCGTCTACATCGACGGCGCGGACGAAATCGACCCCGGTTTCAGCATGATAAAAGGCGGGGGCGGCGCACTGACGCGCGAAAAAATTGTCGCTGCCGCAGCAAGCCGTTTCATCTGCATTTGCGACGCCAGCAAAAAGGTAGCCGCCCTCGGGCGTTTCCCTCTGCCTGTCGAAGTCATCCCGATGGCGCGCGTGCAGGTCGGGCGTGAAATTGTCCGCCTCACCGGTGGTGTCCCCCGCTGGCGTGAAGGCTTTGTCACCGACAACGGCAACCACATTCTCGATGTTTCCGGTCTCATCATCAACGATCCATGTGCCCTCGAATCCGATCTGAATCAGATCGCCGGGGCCGTCACCAATGGCCTTTTTGCCCGTCGCGGCGCAGACGTGTTGTTGGTTGCCACCGCTTCAGGCGTCGAGCGCAGCGAGCGTCCGGGGTAGGGAAACACTGATTTATTCCTGCTCTGTCATTCCCTTGATAAGCGGGAATCCAGGATGTATCCACTCAAACCAGAAACGCTTCAGTTACTCCACCATTTTCGACAATTCATCGGCATCGAAATCATCCTTCGGCTCTGCTGCCGGGCCAAGCTGGATGCCCGCTTGCGCAAGCCGTTCGATGAGAAGATTGAAACGGCGATCCGTATCGGTCGCATGGTCGAGCAGGCCGTGAACGGCACGGGCCAGCGGGTCGTCCATGTCGCGCGTGACGCCATAGGCGGAGAAGCTGTCCTGTTCCTCCGGGATTTCGGAATCGGGGGCAGGGTCCGGTTTGTGGTCGGAGTCAAGGATGTGAGCCGGGTTTCCCACTGCTGTGGCTCCGGCAGGCACGGGCTTGATGACGACTGCGTTGGAGCCGATCCGCGCGCCGTCGCCGACTTCAAATCCGCCAAGCACTTTCGCGCCTGCGCCGACCACGACGCCGCGACCGAGTGTGGGATGGCGCTTGGCGCCACGATAGAGCGAAGTGCCGCCGAGCGTTACGCCCTGATAGATAGTGCTGTCGTCACCGACGACGGCGGTTTCTCCAATGACAACACCCATGCCGTGGTCGATGAACACGCGCCGCCCGATCACCGCCGCCGGGTGAATTTCGATACCGGTCATAAAACGCCCGATATGGCTGATGAAACGGCCCAGCCAGAAGAGACGCCGCCGCCAGGCTGCATGTGCGAGACGGTGGAGAATCAGGGCATGAACGCCCGGATAGCAGGTAAGCACCTCCCAGGACGACCGCGCCGCCGGATCGCGCTCACGCACGCTGGCCAAATCTTCACGCAGATGCTTGAACATGAAAGTGCTTCCCAAAATGTTGAACCGGCATTCTGCCGCCCGCCGACGAATGCCCGAAGGCGCTTATTCTACTGAATCTACCGGCAACTCTTCATACTCGTGTCGAAACTGGCAAGAATGCCTCGCAGGATGGCGATTTCTTCTTTTTCGAGCCGTGCGCGCCCGAAAAGCCGCCGCAACTTTGGCATGAGGCGGCGGGGTTTGGCGGGATCGAGAAAGCCGCTTGCTTCGATGCTCGATTTCAGGTGCGCAAAGAAGTTTTCGATCTCATCGTTTGTAGCCGGTTCGGGCAGGGGTTCGGCAGGAAGCGCGCTGTGTTCCATTGCCGCCAGACGCAGTTCGTAGCACATCAATTGCACTGCCGCGCCAAGATTGAGCGAAGGGTACGCGGGATTGGCCGGAATCGTTACCGGCAGCGTACAGAACCCCAATTCTTCGTTGGAAAGGCCGCTCGCCTCGTTGCCGAATACCAGCGCCACTTCGCCATTTGTGTTCCGGCTCCATTGCACGAGTTCGGCGGCCGCCGCGCGAGGATCGAGCCTTGTTGCCGATAAATCCCGCCGCCGGGCCGTCAAGCCTGCTGCAAACACGGTTCCGGAAAGCGCCTCCCGCAAGGAACCGACCACGCGCGCGCTGTCGAGGATGTCTTTTGCGCCGGAAGCGCGCGCTTCGGCTACGGGGTCTGGAAAGGAAGCCGGAGAAACCAGCCAGAGGCGAGTCAGCCCCATCGTCTTCATCGCCCGCGCCGCCGCGCCGATATTGCCGGGATGAGAAGTGCGGGAGAGCACTACGCGAACACGGTCAAGCGCGGAAAGGTCGTTCATAATAAAATACTCTATTCACTGCCCAATGCCTGAAACGGCTTTTCATCGAATGCGCCCCAATTTCGACCCCGCTGTCAATATTGCCGTCAAGGCCGCGCGACGCGCCGCGTCAGTCATTAATCAAGCCGCCAATCAGTTGGAATTGCTCGATATTGAAACCAAGGCCCACAATGACTTCGTGACCGAAGTCGACCGTGCTGCCGAGGCTGTCATCATCAATGTCCTGCGCGAAGCCTTCCCGGAGCACGGCATTCTAGCAGAGGAGTCGGGCAGTTCCGGAACCGGGGACGGGCGCGAAGCCGAGTACGTCTGGGTGATCGACCCGCTGGATGGCACAACCAACTTCATCCACGGTTTTCCGCAGTATGCGGTCTCCATTGCCCTCACCCGCAAGGGCGTGCCCGAACATGCGGTCATCTTCGACCCGGTTTCCAACGAACTTTTTACCGCTTCGCGCGGACGCGGCGCGTACATGAATGATCGCCGCATCCGCGTCTCGCGCTGCCAGCGTCTGGCCGACGCCCTGCTCGGCACCGGCTTTCCGTTCCGCCAGTTCGCGCATGTCGATACCTACCTTGGCATGTTCCGTGAGCTTGCGCAAAAGAGTGTCGGCCTGAGGCGTGCGGGAGCGGCTGCGCTCGACCTCGCCTACGTTGCCAGCGGTCGACTGGACGGTTTCTGGGAAATCGGCCTTTCGTCCTGGGACATGGCCGCCGGTGCTCTGCTCATCCAGGAAGCGGGGGGGTTCGTTGCGGATTTCGACGGCGAAGGGGATTATCTCAAAAGCGGCAACATCGTTGCCGGAACGCCCAAGGTATTTACCGAACTGCTGCTGATCGTCCGGTCATGCTGGAATGCAAAGAGTCAATCGAACCGAATTTCCTGATCGTCTGGAAAAATGATTGCTCCAAGGAGTTCTGTTATTTTTTCACGCCTCCCGGTGTAATGCTCTCCCTTCTCTCCTGGTGATGATTGATAATCGTTGACGGTATTTGTGGATCTCTGCCATGCATTCCGCTCAAGAACTTGTCACTTGCATCGAATCGCTTGCCGCCTTGCCCTCGGTGTATTACCGGGTTCGGGAGCAGCTTGAGCTGCCGGACGGTTCCATCAGGAAAGTAGCAAGCCTGATAGAAGCAGATCCTGCGCTTACGGCCGGAGTTCTGAGACTTGTAAATAGCGCTTTCTACGGGTTGAGCCGCAAAGTTGAAAGCGTCGAGCAGGCCATTCCTGTCCTCGGTTTTCGACAAACGCACGAGTTGGTGCTGGCCGTTACGGTCAGTAGCGTATTCGACGGTATCCGTCCACAACATATGGATATGAGGAGGTACTGGATCGGATGCATGATTACCGCACTGACTGCGCGCGAATTGGCGCACCTGACCTGCAATCCTGCCGCCGGACGTTTGTTCGTCGTCGGCCTCCTGGCCGATATCGGTCATCTGGTGATGTATCAGACCGTGCCCGAGTTGACCATCGCTGCCCTTACCGAAGCCGATGCCGGAAAGGAGCCGCTTTTTGAAGTCGAACGCCGCATTGTCGGTTGCGATTCGGCGGAAGTCGGCGCGGCATTGATGGATTACTGGAAGCTGCCTTCGAGTTTCGCAGAAATCATTGGCGAGCAATTTACGCCTCGTTTGGCCGGTAAGCATGCCGCCGAAACGGAACTGCTTCATATTGCGCTCGCAGTCAGCATGGCTGATCGCTATGACGAGTCGAGCGAGCAGGCGCTTCAGCGCATCGATCCGTGTATCTGGAGCAACGTCGGGCTGAATCTCGGCATTTTTTCGCGTATCCGTGAAACGGTCGAAATGAGCCTGAGCTCATGTATCGGCATGTTGTTCCCGAAAGCGGCATAAAGATCCCTTGTTCGATGGGCTTTTAGCGCAAGTTGGTAACTAAAAACACTTAACAAACAGTATCAATAGTGATACTGTTTGTTCATGTCATCAATCATAAAACTTCTTGATCAAATGCGGCGCGAACCGGCAAGTGTCCGGTTTGTCGATTTGCTGAAGGTTTGTGAACATTTTTTTGGTAGTGCGCGCCAATCAGCCGGAAGTCATATGGTTTTCAGGATGCCGTGGCAAGGCGATCCGCGCGTCAATATTCAGAATGACAGAGGGCGAGCAAAGGCGTATCAGGTGCGGCAAGTGCTTGCGGCAATAGAAAAGTTAAGGAACCATCATGAATCTTAACCACTATACCTATCGTGTCACATGGTCTCCGGAAGATGGCGAACATGTTGGCCTCTGCGCTGAGTTTCCTTCGCTGTCCTGGCTTGCCGCTTCAGTGGAAGAGGCTTTATCCGGTATTCGGAAGGTTGTCTTTGAGGTTGTCAAAGAGATGCAAGATAACGGTGAGGAAGTCCCGCATCCTATGGCAGATCGTAATTACAGCGGAAAATTTCAGGTTCGCGTGCCTCCTGCTGTTCATCGCTCGCTTGCCATAAAAGCGGCAGAGGCAGGTGTCAGCCTGAACCGTTTTATTAGTTCAAAGCTGGCTGTATAGCGTTGGCAGGCCAAGGCGTAGCTTTGGGCAGTCCAGCGAGCGAAGTGAGCGGGTTTGAGTTGGATGTTGGGATTCGCTTCGCTCATCCCAACCTACGGGCTTCACGTCAATTGTGCGGGGGCGATGCACGCGCATGCCCACAAGACTAGCCCGGAAATTGCACCACTCCCCGGCGTGAGATGACATTGGTGTGAGATCGGAACAATAATGCTGTTGTAGTCGCTCCAGGAGCATCACGAAGGGGTATTTTTCAATTTTTGGACAC
>JAITMK010000011.1 GCA_031277415.1 Azoarcus sp. | reverse complement strand
ATTACGCTGGATGAAGCGTTCTCTTTGGGGAAAGAAGAAGCTTTAGCGTCTTCTCTGTCGCAGGCGAAGGATATAGGCATACTGGCTGCGATCACCGCACGGAAGCTGAAGGAACGTGGGCCGGTGATCGCCATGCACAGTCGCCCGGATTTCGTTTGGAAGCTGGCTGAAAAGCTGAAAGCCGAACGCGCTGATCCGCTGCCTGCGGATGTGCGTTTCGTGCAGGACTATGTGAAGGCAGAGATGGGGGAGCAATTCCCCTTGGTAGATTTGCTTTCTCGTCGCATCGGCGTGCATCACGGCGGCTTGCCGGAAGAAGTGCGAATGTTGATGGAGTGGTTGTTTGAAAAAGGCCATCTCGATGTGCTGGCGGCGACGACAACACTCGCACAGGGTGTGAACTTTCCTGTGAGTGGCGTGGTGATGGCCGCCACTCAGTACCCCTATGGGCAGGAGATGCCGCCAGAGGATTTCTGGAATATCGCTGGACGGGCGGGACGTGTATCTCAAGGGCAACTCGGCGTGGTAGCCTTGGTCGCCAAAGATGCAAATGAAGTATCGCTGCGCCGCAAATTCATCAATCGAAATACCGGAGACCTGAGTTCTGCGTTAATTCAACTGGCGCAGGCTGCGGGCGATGCCTTGGACAATCTTGGGGTGATCGTTTACAGCAAGCCGGAATGGTCGAGTTTCCTGCAGTATCTAGTGCACACTTATCAGCAAATGGGCAAGCCATCTAACTTTGCAGCCCAAATTGAACAGGTTTTGCGCGGAACATTGGGATTTGAGAAGCTGCGGGCATCAAACAGTCAGATTGCGCGCAATTTGCTGGGGGGCATTGACACATACATTGCCGACATGATTAGGCCGGGGCAGCCGCTTACGTTAGTGGATAGCACGGGTTTTTCACTGCAAAGCATCAAAACAGTTCTGACACACAAGGGCAACATCGGGCCTGACTCTTGGAATCGGGAACGGTTATTCCGTGATGGAGACCGCAATTTGCAAGACATGATGGGGGTACTGCTGCGAGTCCCCGAGCTGCGTGAAAATCTGAACTCGGTTCTGGGTGGCAGAGCGCCAGATGGCGACAAACTCGCACTCATTCTTAAAGACTGGGTGAATGGGGAAGAACTAACCACCATCGCCGAGAGATACTTCAGTCGAGAAGGTTCCGATGAGATTACTGCACTAACCAAATGTGGGCAGAATCTATTCGGAAAACTTGCACATACCTCTTCCTGGGGGTTGAACGCTCTTCTGGCGATCACTGCGTCTGATCTTGACGATAATAAGCGTAGTCAACTAGCCAATCTCCCCTCACAGGTGTTCTATGGAGTATCCACGGATGAGGCGGTTTCCCTGCGCCTGCTAGGTGTTCCCCGTCGGGCGGCTCCGCGTCTAGCGCAGGCATTGGGCCTAAAGTCTAGTGATTCTCTTCCGTCTATTCGCCAGCGTCTTGAGCATTTGTCGGAACAAGATTGGAACGCGGCGCTCGGTGCCGCCGGAGGCACTTACCGTAAAGCGTGGCGGATTATGGATGGACTGGAGTGATGAGACAAGCCAGCACTCCAGTTCAGCCGCTGTCATTTGCCGACTTGCCTATGTTGGCGAATCATTTGCGAAGCGAATTGGAGGATAAAAAAACCGTCCTGCTCTATGCCTATAACGGTACAGGCAAAACCCGGCTGTCGAACGCATTCAGGGACCTGGGCAGAAAAGTCAATGAGGACGGCGAAACGACGCAGCGCGATACACTCTACTTCAATGCTTTTACCGAAGACCTGTTCCATTGGGACAATGATTTCAGGAACGACCGTGAACGGGTACTGAAAATCAACCGGGATTCCCGTTTTTTCGCCGGGCTTGGCGAATTGGAAATGGACAATCGAATCCGTCCTTTGCTTAATCGTTATGCTGATTTTGAGTTTGAAATCGATGCGAACGAATGGGAGATAAGTTTTGCGCGAGAAATCAGGCAAAAGAAAGAAAGCGATGAATACGAGACAAAACGGGAAGAAAACATAAAAATTTCCCGCGGAGAAGAGAATATCTTCATCTGGTGCTTCTTCCTCGCCATTGTGCAACTTGCGCTGGATGGCGCTGAAGCATACAAATGGGTCAAGTATATCTATATCGACGACCCGGTATCATCTCTGGATGACAATAATGCGGTGATGGTCGCGCACCATCTGGCGCAATTGCTGATGAGTTCATCCGGACAGCAAAAGATGGTTGTTTCCACGCATCATGTGCTGTTCTTCAACGTACTGTGCAACACGCTGAAAAAGCCGCGCAAGTATTTTTTGAACAAAGGGCCGCTCTCAGAGGGTTTTATCATACATGAGACCGATAGTACGCCATTTCTTTATCACCTTGCATCGCTGGTGGAGTTGCATGAGGCGGAGAAATCGGGCGCACTGTATACGCACCACTTCAATATGATGCGTCGCGTGATGGAGCAGACCGCTTGCTTCTTCGGGTATGCCAAGTGGGATGAGTGCATCACGCCTGAAAGCGATGATCCGAATCAGATCATTTACAAACGGGTTATCGATTTGATGAGTCATGGCGATTACTCGCTGTACGAGCCGAGGGAGATGATGCAGGAAAACAAGGAACACTTTGGCAGGGTGTTGCGGCAGTTCATCAAAACCCACCCATTTAGCACAGCACTGTTTCAGGGACAATAGGAAAGCGAGTTGTGACTCAAGACGAAAAACAGAAACTCGGTAAAACTCTCTGGGCCATTGCCGACCAGTTGCGCGGGGCGATGAACGCGGATGATTTTCGTGATTACATGCTGGCCTTCCTGTTCCTGCGCTATCTGTCGGACAACTATGAGGCGGCCGCAAAAAAGGAGTTGGGGACGGACTACCCAAAGCCGGTTAATGAGGAGGATAAGCGCACCCCATTAGCGATCTGGTACGAGGAGAATCTTGAGGATGTACCCGAGTTCGAGAAGCAAATGCGCCGCAAAGTGCACTATGTGATTGATCCGGACTACCTCTGGGACAGCATCGTAGAGATGGCGCGCACACAAAACAATGAACTGCTTAATACGCTGCAAGCCGGGTTCAAATACATCGAAGAGGAATCTTTTGTCAGCACCTTCCGAGGGCTGTTCTCTGAAATTAATCTGGCTTCCGACAAGCTGGGCAAAGTCTACGCCGAGCGAAATGCCCGCTTGTGCAAGATCATCAGCGAGATCGCCAAGGGCTTGACCCAGTTTTCCACCGACAGCGATACGCTGGGCGATGCCTACGAATACCTGATCGGCCAATTCGCGGCAGGTTCCGGCAAGAAGGCGGGCGAATTCTATACGCCGCAACCGATTTCCAGCATCCTGTCAGCCATCGTCACGCTGGACGGGCAGGAACCGGCAACGGGGAAATGCTCGCATCTGGACAGCGTGCTGGATTTTGCTTGCGGTTCCGGCTCGCTGCTGTTGAACGTGCGCCACCGCATGGGGCCGCACGGCATTGGCAAGATTTACGGGCAGGAAAAGAACGTCACCACCTACAACCTGGCACGCATGAACATGCTGCTGCATGGCGTGAAGGATTCGGAGTTCGATATCTTCCACGGTGACACGCTGACCAATGATTGGGACATGCTCTGCGAAACCAATCCGGCCAAAGTGCCGAAGTTTGATGCGGTGGTTGCCAATCCGCCATTCAGCTACCGCTGGGAGCCGAGCGAGGCGTTTGGTGAGGATGTGCGTTTCAAGAATTACGGGCTGGCGCCGAAGTCCGCCGCCGATTTCGCCTTTCTGCTGCACGGATTCCATTTCCTCAAGCCCGACGGTGTGATGGCGATCATCTTGCCGCATGGCGTGCTGTTCCGTGGCGGCGCTGAAGAACGCATCCGCACCAAGCTGCTCAAGGACGGTCATATCGACACGGTGATCGGGCTACCCGCCAACCTGTTTTTCTCCACCGGCATTCCGGTGTGTATCCTGGTGCTGAAGAAGTGCAAGAAGCCGGACGATGTACTCTTCATCAATGCCGCCGAACACTTTGAGAAAGGCAAGCGGCAAAATCAACTGCTGGATGAGCACATCGAGAAAATCGTCTTAACCTATCAGTTCCGCAAGGAAGAGATACGCTATTCGCGGCGGGTGGACATGGAAGAAATCGAAAAGAACGATTTCAACCTGAACATCTCCCGTTATGTCAGTACTGCAAAGGGCGAAGAGGAAATCGACCTCAAGGCAGTCCATGCAGAACTGGTTTCGCTGGACCAAAAAATCAGGGCAGTCACTGGGCGGCATAACAAATTTCTGGAAGAACTGGGCTTGCCGCCGCTGCCATGATGTGTTTGCGCCTGTACTCAGTGTTAACCTTCATGCAATGCCGGATTGAAAGATTGTCCTGATTTGAGTGCATCCAATGCTACGTGAATGAGTTTACGTACCGGAGCAGGCAAGGCGGCAGATTCGATTTGACCGGGTGCCAGCCATTGCCAGGTCGGTTCGGCAAGTATCCGGGGAGCGGTGGGGAGATCGATGCGCCAGGGCGCGATTTCCAGCGTGAAATGCGTGAAGGCGTGGACGAGCGTCGGCAAGGCTCGCGCGTCGGCCTGATCGGTGCCGAGATTGTGCATGGCCCAGGTTTCAACCTGGGTGCCTTCCGGAATTTCGGGCAGGGCCAACAGGCCGCCCCAGATTCCGGCAGGCGGGCGGCGTTCCAGCAGGATATTGCCGTTCAGTATGACCACTGCCACTTGGACTGTGCGGCGCGGCGGCGTTTTCCGGGCGCGCGCGGCGGGCAGTTCCGCTACCCGTCCCGTTGCGAGGGCCGCGCATTGCGCCGCGAGCGGGCAGGCTTCGCAGGCAGGGCGGGTGCGTGTGCACACGGTGGCTCCCAAATCCATTTGCGCCTGAATGTAGATGCCGATGTCCCCGGCGTTTTCCGGCAGCAGGGATTCGGCCAGCGCCCATAATCGTTCCTCTGTCGCGCGTTCGCCGGGAAACCCTTCGATTCCGAAGACGCGACACAACACCCGTTTGACGTTGCCATCCAGAATGGCCGCGCGTTCGTTGCTTGCGAATGCGGCGATGGCCGCTGCCGTCGAGCGCCCGACGCCGGGCAGTCCGGCCAATGCCGCTGCCGTGACGGGAAAGTGCCCGCCGTGTTCTTCCATCACCGCGCACGCGGCGCGGTGCAGATTGCGGGCGCGGGCGTAATAGCCCAGACCGCTCCAGAGCGCCATGACCTCTTCCACCGGCGCGGCGGCCAGCGCCTCGATGTTGGGGAAGCGTTCGAGAAAGCGCGCGTAATACGGGATCACGGTGGCGACCTGCGTTTGCTGCAACATGATCTCGGAGAGCCATATCCGGTAAGGATCGCGCGTGCCTTGCCACGGCAGGCCATGTCGGCCATGGGTACGCTGCCAGCCAATCAGGCGGGTGGAGAAGCCGGGCATGGACGGCAGGAAATTCGGTGAGGCCGCAGTCTCGCTCATCAAAGAACGAAGTCGAACAATTCCAGTTCCGGTGGGCCGAGGTAGATTTCGCGCGGGGTTCTGGCGGCGTTGGCGTGAGCCTTGCGGAAGGCTTCGGAGTGCGTCCACGCCTCGAAATCCGCTTCGGTTTCCCATTCGGTATGAGAGGCGAACAGCGTGTATTCCTCGGTCTGCAACCCTTGCAGCAGGTTGAAGCGGATGAACCCCGGCGCTTCGCCGAGGTAGCTGGTACGCGCGCGCCAGTGGTCGAGAAAGACCTGTTCGTGGCCGCGCACGATCTTGAAGCGGTTCATGGCAAGAAACATGGGGAATCGTGGCGGAGAAGGATGATGGGGGAACGATTTTAGAGCGTTTTTCGTTTAATCGTGCACAGATCGTGTGTGTACAAACCCATGGACAACAGGCTGTCACTCCTACGCAATAAGCCGCCTGGTGTGTTGTAGGGGCGAATAATTATTCGCCCCTACAGTAATTGATCTTCTTGCTTCAATCGCTTCCGATATCTTTCTGTCCGCCCGCCCGTATCCGCACTGCCGGAAACGTCGCGGTAAAGCACGCGCCCTTCGACGGGGCGCTGTCGATGGCGAGCGTGGCATCGTGGCGTTGCAGCACGTGTTTGACGATGGAAAGCCCCAGTCCGGTTCCGCCGCTGGCGCGGGAGCGGTCGGAGTCGACCCGGTAGAAACGCTCCGTCAGGCGCGGGATGTGTTCGGGGGCGATGCCGGGGCCGCTGTCCTGCACGGAAAAACACGCGCCTGCGTTGGGTTGCGCCTGCCAGCGGACGACGATTTTGCCGCCGGGCGGGGTGTAGCGGATGGCGTTGTTCACGAGGTTGAAAAAGGCGCTTTGCAATTCGGATGCGGAACCGGCGATTTCGCCGGAGGTGTCCATGCCTTCGATGATGAGTTCATGTTCGGGAGCGTTCTGCCCGGCAAGGAGGGCGGACAGGGCGCGGGCGTCGGCGCCGAGTTGTTCCAGCAGGGCGCGGACGGGAGTCCATTCCTTTATTCCGGGCGGGGCGCTGCCTTCCAGTCGGGAGAGGGTGAGGAGGTCGTCCACCAGGCTTTTCATTCTGTCTGATTGTTGCGCCATGCGGCAAAGCATGTCGGTGCGTTCTTCTTCTTCGAGCGGCAGTGTTTGCAGGGTTTCGATGAAGCCCGCCAGCACGGTGAGCGGGGTGCGGATTTCGTGGGAAACGTTGGCAACGAAGTCGCGCTTCATGGCTTCGGCCTGTTCGATGGCGGTGATATCCCGTGAGAGCATGAACAGACGGCCATGTCCGTAGGGGAAGATCCGCACTTCAAGCCGCAGGGGGCGAGCAGCCGTGGACAGCGGGCTTTCCAGGGTGAGAGCTTCGCCGAAATCGCGCATGGCAAGGCTTTTGACCAACACGGGAGCGCGCAACAGGTGTGTGATCCGTTGAGAGAGATCGCGGAGGCTGTCCAGTCCGAAGTGTTCGCAGGCCGTGCGGTTGCACCATTCGATGCATTCCTGTTCGTTCAGGATGATGACTCCGTTGGGCGAGGCTTGCAGCGCGGATTGAATGTTGTGCAGGCGGTTTTCGAGTTCTTCCGCATCGAGGCGCTGCCTGCGAAGAAGTCGCTGAATGCGTTCGGCGGCTTCCCTGCGCGCGCTATCGAGCCGGGGCGGTGACGTGCCCGGCTGCTCATCCGGTACATGGTGCAGCCAGTCGGCAAAAGCCCGCGCGAGCCAGTTGTCTCCGATCAGCCAGATCAGTGCGCCTGCAACGATGCCCAACACTGTGCCCGTGGTTTCCGCTCCGGCCAGAGAGGCAAGCGCCGCGCCGCCTGCCATGAGGATCAACAGAGACATCATCCGGGAAAACAGGGCAGGCATGAGATTCAGGCGTCCTGTTTTGAACTGAGGCGATAACCCGCGCCGCGCACGGTTTCGATCATGATTCCGGCTTCCTGGAGAGAGGCGCGCAAGCGTTTGATGTGGACATCGACAGTGCGTTCTTCGATGAATATGTGGTCGCCCCATACTTTGTCGAGCAGGGCGGTGCGGGAGTGGATGCGATCCGGGTGTTTCAGCAGGTAGTGCAACAGGCGGAATTCGGTCGGGCCGACCGGGAGTTTCCGGCTCCGGAAGCAGACGCGCAAGGCGGCAGCGTCGAGCGAAAGCTCTCCAACGGTCACGGTGTCGGCGATCTGTTCGGGCGCGCGGCGGCGCAGCAGGGCGCGGATGCGGGCCATGAGTTCGGCGGGAGAGAAGGGTTTGGTGATGTAGTCGTCCCCGCCGCTGTCCAGCCCGGCAATTTTGTCGGCTTCTTCCCCACGGGCAGTGAGAAGAATGATGGGGATGTTTTTCGTGCGCGATGCGGCTCGCCATTTACGCGCAAGGTCGAGGCCGCTCTGCCCGCCGGGCAGCATCCAGTCGAGCAGGACGAGATCCGGTAGCACGGCGTCCAGTTCCCGTTGGGCGGCGACTCCATTTTCCGCCGCGACAGCCTCGAAACCTTCGTGCCGCAGGTGAATGAGGATGAGTTCGGCAATATCGTGCTGATCTTCAACGACCAGCACGCGCGGTTTGGGAGCATGGGTGACGTTCATAAAGGCGGAGTTTGCTTTTCCTGAACGATGTTTTCGATCCCCTTGAGCTTGCTGTGGCGAACGTCCGTGCCGTGGACGATGTAGATGATGTATTCGGAAATGTTCTTGGCATGGTCGCCGATGCGTTCGATGGCCTTGGCGATGAACAACAGATCCAGGCTGCTGCTGATGGTGCGCGGGTCTTCCATCATGTAGGTGATGAGTTTGCGGACGAAACCCTTGAATTCGCGGTCGATCTGGTCGTCTTCCCTGTAGATGTCGATGGCTGCGGCCACGTCCAGCCGGGCAAAGGCATCCAGCGCGCGGTGGATGAGGCTGGCGGCCAGGTCGGCGGCTACGCGCAGATCGCCGATCGGCATCTGGCGCACTTCGCCGCTTTCCACGAGGGACTTCGCTCGTTTGCCTATTTTGTGGGCTTCGTCTCCGGCGCGTTCCAGGTTGGTGGTGATCTTGGAGATGGCCAGCAACAGACGCAGGTCGCGGGCGGCGGGTTGTCGGCGCGCAACGACAGTGGTCAATGCCCGGTCGATTTCGACTTCCATCTGGTCGACCCGGACCTCCGTGTCGAGGACGCAGTTGATTTCAGCCAGAGAGAAGTGGGTCAGCGAGTCGATTGCGCGCTTGACCTGCGCCTCCACCAGCCCGCCCATTTCCATGAGTTGCGAGGAAACGTTGTTCAGGTCGCTGTCGAACTGGGAGGAAAGATGTTTTGCGGTCATGTCGGTCTCTTGCGGGATCAGGTTTCAGCCGAATCGCCCGGTGATGTAATCCTCGGTTTCGCGCCGGGCGGGTTTCAGGAACATTTGCTCGGTTTCACCGAATTCTATGAGTTCGCCAAGATACATGTAGGCGGTATGGTCGCTCACCCGGGCCGCCTGCTGCATGTTGTGCGTAACGATAATCACCGTATAGTCCTTTTTCAACTCTGCGATTAATTCTTCGATGCGCGCGGTGGAGATGGGGTCGAGCGCGGAGCAGGGTTCATCGAGCAGCAGCAGTTCCGGCTTGATCGCAATGCCGCGCGCGATGCACAGGCGTTGCTGCTGACCACCCGAAAGGCTGGTTCCGTTCTGGGAGAGTTTATCTTTTACTTCGTCCCAGAGCGCCGCTTTCCGGAGCGCCCATTCCACGCGTTCTTCAAGATCGATGCGGGAGAGGTTCTCGAACAGTTTCACCCCGAAGGCGATGTTGTCGAAGATCGACATCGGAAACGGCGTGGGTTTCTGGAACAGCATGCCGATGCGGGCGCGGATCAGCGCCACGTCCTGTTTGGAGGTAAGCAGGTTTTCACCGTCGAGCAGAATGCTGCCTTCTGCGCGTTGTTCCGGGTATAGCTCGAACATCCGGTTGAAGGTGCGCAGGAGCGTCGATTTGCCGCAGCCGGAAGGGCCGATGAAAGCCGTTACATGGCGTTCCGGAATGTCGAGGTTGATCGACTTGAGCGCCTGGAATTTGCCGTAATAGAAATTCAGATCCCGCACGACGATCTTGGTAGGCGCGGCAGGGGAGGGTTCAGGGATGTTCATTTCAGTTTCTCACGGGACAGCATCCGGGCCAGGATGTTGAGTCCGAGCACGGCGAACGTAATCAGGAATACGCCGCCCCAGGCCAGTTGTTGCCAGTTTTCGTAGGGGCTCATGGCGAATTGCAGAATCGTCACCGGCAGATTGGCGAGCGGGCCGGACAGACTCGCATTCCAGAACTGGTTGTTCAGCGCGGTAAAGAGCAGCGGCGCGGTCTCGCCGGAGATGCGTGCCACGGCGAGCAGGATGCCGGTCAGAACCCCGGCGCGCGCGGCAACCAGCGTGACCCGGGTGATGACCTTCCATTTCGGCGCGCCCAGCGCATAGGCTGCCTCGCGCAGACCAGCAGGAACCAGCGCCAGCATGTTTTCGGTCGTGCGAATCACGATGGGAACGACGATGAGCGCCAGCGCCGCAGCGCCCGCCCATCCCGAAAACTCCTTGAACCGCACCACGATGACCGCGTACACGAAAAGGCCGATGATGATGGAAGGCGCGGAGAGCAGGAGATCGTTGATGAAACGTACCGTGCCGGAGAGCTTGCCCCGCGGATCGTATTCGGCCAGATAAACTCCGGTGAGAATACCGATGGGCGTGCCGACGAACGTTGCCAGCGCCACCATCAGAAAAGACCCCTTTATTGCATTGGACAGCCCGCCCGCTCCGATGGCGTCGTCGGGCGGCGGAGTGTTCTCCGTCAGTAACGATAGGGAGAGGCTGGATACGCCGATGGAGATCGTTTCCCACAGTATCCACGCCAGCCAGAACATGCCGAACAGCATCGCGCACATGGAAAGCGCGATGGCGATCCGGTTGAACTGCTTGCGGCGGGCAAAGCGCGCGTTCCGGGTTGTTTTGCGATCCCCCTTCATACGCGCTTTCCTTCATTCTTTTTCAGACGCATGAGCAGAAGCCTGGAGCAGATGAGCACCATGAAGGTAATCAGGAACAGGACAAGCCCCAGATAGATCAGGGACGCCTGATGCAGCCCCGGCGCGGCCTCGGCAAATTCATTGGCGAGAGTCGAGGTGATGGTGTTGGCGGGGTCGAACAGCGATATCGAATTGAGCTGATTCATGTTGCCGATGACAAACGTCACGGCCATCGTCTCGCCCAGCGCGCGACCAAGCCCCAGCATGATGCCGCCGAGCACCCCGGTCTTCGTGTAGGGCAGCACCACATGCCAGACCACTTCCCATGTCGTTGCCCCCAGCCCGTAGGCCGACTCCTTCAGCAGCGGCGGCGTCACCTCGAACACGTCGCGCATCACCGAGGCGATGAAAGGGATGATCATGATCGAAAGGATGATGCTTGCGGACAGAATGCCGATGCCCACCGGCGGGCCGCTCACCAGCGCCCCCAGAAAAGGCACGTCGCCCAGAAGGGACTGTAACGGCTGTTGCACGTAGCGCCCCAGCACCGGGCCGAACACCATCAAACCCCACATGCCGTATACGATGGAAGGCACGGCGGCCAGCAATTCAATGGCCGTGCCGAGCGGACGCTTCAGCCAGGCCGGCGCGAGTTCCGTCAGAAAAAGCGCAATGCCAAAACTCACCGGAACCGCAATCAGCAGCGCGATGAACGAAGTTGCCAGCGTGCCGCAAATCATCGCCAGCCCGCCGAAATCCTCCCGCACAGGATCCCAGGCGTTATGCGTCAGAAAACCGATTCCGAATTCACGGATTGCAGGCCAGGCTCCCATGACGAGAGAGATGATGATGCCCGACAGCAAAGCCAGCGTAAGCAGCGCCGCGCCGCGTGCCGCGAACCCGAACAGGCGGTCGGCAAGGGCGTTGGAAATTTTTAGATTCGGGCGCATTCGGTCGGAAGTCGAAAAAACTTCCGGCAGTCTAGGGCAGATTTGTGACAGAACGGTGACAGGGGAGGGAGTGGCAGTGTCTCAGTTTGAACAGCGGGAGAGGGTGCCCCAAAGGGGCGGGAGAGGGGGCAAACTGAGACACTACCGGTTTTCTGGAAGATTTGATTTTCCTGGGCTTCTTACAAAAAACACAACAGCATCTTGAGTTATCGTTCCATATAGCATATGCTGTATGAAACAACCCGGAGACCTCGGTATGTCCCAACCCTTCCTCTCGCCCCGCAATGACCAGGTCTTCACGCTGATTTTCGGCGATGCCCAAAACACCGGCCCGCTGACCGATTTCCTCAAGGCCACGCTTGATCTGCCTGCCGAAGATCTTCTGGACATCGTGCTCGTCGACCCGCACCTGCGTGGCAAAAAGCCCGACGACAAACAGGGTATCCTCGACGTCAAGGTCAAAACCGCCACCGGAAAATTGGTCGACATCGAAATCCAGGTCGCCGAACGCCCCCAGATGCGTGAACGCATCGTCTTTTACCTCTCCCGCATGATTACCGAGCAGGTCAGCCGGGGGGAAGATCACCGAAAAATCGAGCGTTCCATCTGTATTCTGATCACCGACTACATCCAGATCCCGGAAAACACCTGCTACCACAACCGTTACCGGCTCTACGACCCCAAAACCGGCTCGGAATTTACCGACATCGTGGAAGTCAACACCCTCGAACTCCCCAAATTGCCGCACAATACGGACGGAAGCGCACTATGGGACTGGCTAAAGTTTCTGGCGGCCCGACAAGAGGAGGAACTGAAGATGCTCGCAGAGAAAAACCCCCAGATCGCCAAGGCGGTAGGCCGACTACAAGAACTCACGGAAGACGAACGCGAACGGCTACTGGCCGAATCCCGCGAGAAGTGGGAGTGGGACATGCAGGCGATACGCGAGCATGGGATCAAGAAAGGGCACGAAGAAGGGCTTCAGAAAGGGCTTGAGAAGGGTCGCGAAGAAGGCCTTGAAAAAGGCCGTAAAGAAGGTCTTGAGAAAGGTCTTGAGAAAGGTCTTGAGAAAGGTCGCGAAGAAGGTCTTGAGAAGGGCCGAGAAGAAGGGATTGAGCAGGGGATCGAAAAAGGACTTCTCTCCGTTGCCATTGCCGCCTTGAAAAAGAACCTGCCCATCGAGGACATCATGGCGCTGACAGGGCTTTCCAGGGAGAAAATTCTGTCGCTGCCACATTGAATGTTGGATTAGTTGGATGTTGGGATTCGCTTTGCTCATCCCAACCTACGCGGACTTAATTGATGTTGTGTAAGCCGCATCGCTGTACCACGGTGCCGGTCATTCAGGCGGCAGGCGACACCCAAAGGATGTAGGGGCGAATGATTATTCGCCCTTGCCGCAGCATTGTCGATGGGCGAATAATTATTCGCCCATCGACAATGCGTCGTTTCCTTGTTAAGCGGGGGCCAGAAAATCCGGGCAAGCAGGTTCATGTGATTCCATTTCGCAATAAAAACATAAATAATGCATTAAGCATTATTCAGCTTGTCATTGAGTAGAAACGAGTCATTATTTCTGTTTCTAATGCAAATTAGAATGACGTCATTGCGAGGCGGAGAAATGGAACGGTTTTGTGTTTTGATCACAACTCCAAACCGTCTTCATTCGACCGGTCCTGCCCTTTTTCGGCATTTTCTCTGCTTTCGGCATTTTCCCTGCTGGGCGGCGCCAAACCCTCTATCTCGGCAACATCGGGCAGGCGCTGGAGGGTTTCACGGTGGGATAACATCGAGTCAATGGCATATAAATCGGTTGGATGGCCTTCGATGGCATCTTTCTTTTCAATGGCGCCCCAATAGAACGCCGCCTTGAGCCGTTCTGCCTCGCTGTGGTCGGCGTAATGCGGATCCTTTACGAGCAAACGGTAATTCTCTTCCAGGCACCGCATGCCGTGACGGTATTCCTCGGCGCTCTTGAATGCATTGAAACACTGGATGCCCTCGTCGACGCGGGCAAGTTCTTCGGCAGGAATGCCTTTATCGACGCAACTCTCGCGCAGCACTTCCCATTGCCGGGTGAGCGCAGCCACCTGTTTGCTGGAAAGGCTGCGCCCTTTTTCCAGCCCTTCATAAACGCTCTGGCACAGCCCGCCCCCTTTACTGTCGTAGTACAACTCACCCGAGCGACCCATCACACGCACACGGTCGAATTTGTCCGCGTCTTTCAGCAGGGTTTCTGTGAAGCCTTTATAGGCAGCGTCTTGTTTGCTTTCGGGGACATCGCGCGCGAGTCCACGGGTATCGCGAAAAACCTCGCGCCGCTCCAGTACGCTCAACCGGCTTTGTTCGCGCGATACGGCAATGGCAATGATTTCACATTTATAGCCAGACCGATGGGCGCGTTCGGCAAGGCTCGACAACGCATCGGGGCGCCTGAAAAGCCCTTCTTCCAGGATATTCCGCTTGCCTTCAAACGCATGATCACGCACCAGCAGGGCTATTTTTTTGCAGTCGTCGTGTGCTTGAGAGGCTGTAAATGTTTCTTTTTTGAAGTCATTTATTCGTGGATGGAATTTGTCGGCATCGATATGAGCGACCCCGCCCGTTTGATGCCGTTCAGCCTTTGCGGTTTCTGTCGCATACGATTTACCCGCCCCCGGCTGGCCGCCGACAAGCATCATCGTGGGACTCTCTTGAGCCCTGGTAAAAGGCGCAATGTCATTACGATAATGCCTCCGCGCGAGCTGCGCGATTTCTTTATCGGTCAGCGGAATATAATCAGGCATTGCGGGGGCCTTCTATCGGGAAGAGAAACCCTTTCAGGATCGCGTCTATGGCAACCGTGTCTTCGTGCCTCAAGTGCTGTTCTAACAAATAAAGCGACGGCGTACGGGAATTGAGGTATGCCAGAATGGCAGGGCTCGGGTTCTCCCGGTCCTCCTCGTGGAAACACTTTGTTGACATTCTTGCCGACGCCATATTGATGTCTTCCAGTGCCAGGACGTAACGCATCACCGGATCGGCTTTGGCCGCCGGATCGAATGCGGGGGGCGTGGTGACGCCTTCCTTTGTATTGGGCATTTTCGGGGCCTCTTTCAAAATGAGAGACCCGTCCAGAATGGCGTCAATGGCTGCCGTGTCCCTGCGGCCCAGGTATTGCTTCAGCAAAATGAGCGACGATACACAGGACTCGAGGTATTCCGAAATAGCACGGCTTGAAGGCTCCCCATTCGTCTCCCGCCTTGTCTCCCGGACATGCTCTGCGGTTATCCTTGCCACCTCCTGGTCGATGGCGTCTATTGCTGCCTCGTAGCGCGTTGCTGAATCGGGTGCGGGTGTTTGTGCCATGATGATGTGCTCCTTTTTTCATGATGATATATCACTTTTTTTGAGTCGCCGAACATTTTTGTTCCCGTGCATTGTCCTTCATCGGACCGGAAATGGATTGCTTCGCCTGGATTGCCACGGCGCTTCGCGCCTCGCAACGACGAATAGAAACTTACGGAAATGACGGGGGAAACACGCGGGGATGGCAGGAAATATGGGGTATCTCTGACAAGGGCGTTGCACGCAACGCCCCTACACTCGTCCCAACCTACGGGCTACGGGCTGCATTACCCGAAACCGCTCTCGTAGGGGCGCCATCCTGTCGCCCGGTGAATTGCGTGAATGAATATGCAACATATCGGGCGACTACAGGCCGGCCCTACCTCTTTAAATATGCTAATGTATTGTAACGAAAAGTGGGTGCTACACAAAAAATCCCTAAAAAGATATTTCCAACGAATTAAAATGGTATTAGAGTAACGAAAACATGTATGAAAAAGGAGCAAGGCAATGAAAAAATCATCACAATTTGTGGTATTTTTAATCCTGACTGCATGCCTCGCCGGATGCGCCAGCACCGAACTGACGCAAGTCAGCAGCCTTGCGGAAGAACACCAGATAAACACGCCAGAGCAATCCAAACGGCTTATAGAAGAGAATTCCAGATGATCTTTTGCAAACGGTCGTTTCTGTCAGGCGCCTTGTTATGCAGCCTTGTGGCTGGCAGCCTGCCTGCGCAGGCCTCGGAGAGCCTGTTGCATTCCGCTTTGAAGGTCTCCCGTATGCTGCTGGCTCAAGCGCCCGCCGGACAGCCGCGCACCACCTCAACCCCAAATACACAAGGCGAGCAGCGGCAAGCCGGTCGGCTTGCCATCCTGATTGGTGAACACCAGGAAGTTCAGCACCGCCTCAAAGCCGCGCATGAAAAAAACCCGGTCGATCAGGCTGAGGTCGATCAACTGACACGCACCCTCGCATCACTTGAATCTGAAATTTCTGTTGCCAAAAACGCGCCCGTTTACGAGACGTTTTTTGACGACGAAACGCAGTCGGCAACGGCTGAAAATTCCGCCTCTAAAACCGTTCCTTCCTCTGAAAAACAGTATCAGGAATGGGACATTTTTCGTGACTTCCCAAGGGAATAAATAATTATGCAACTCATCCGCAATCTCTCACTTGCTTTGATGTCCTTGATGGCTTCCCCGGCGTTTGCCGCCTCTGTTGGCGGACTGGACAAAGCCAAGAGCCTGGGTGAAGAAATCAAGACCGGCCTGTATGCGCTGCTCGGCGTAGGCGCGACTATTTACCTGATCTACCTGGCGTTCATGGCCTTCACCGAAAAGAAAACATGGGCTGATTTTGGGTGGGGCGTTGTGTATGTCTGTATTGCTGGCGGCGTCACTGCTCTTGCAACCTGGGCATGGTCGGCGTTCACTTGATGGACTGGTAGCCATGTCCGATATCGACGATCAAGAACCGATCGAATATCTGAGCTACAACGGCCTTGGACGGGCGCCGATGGTTTGGGGCGTCCCGTTCATGGCCGGTCTTGGCATCGTGTGCGCTTGTTTGTTGCCGTCCATGATGCTTGGCGTTTTCGTCAGCCCCTATGGGTGGTTCTTTGCCGTATCGGCCGTACCCCTCCTGATTTTCGCGCGCATCCAGTGCGAAACGGATGACAGGGCACTAACTAAGATTGCAAAGGAAGTGAAATGGGCGCTCATAAAATGGATGAGCGGTAACGCAGGAATTTTTGGAGGCACATTCACGATAGCGCCAACGTCATACACAAGGAAGCTCAGAAATGTTGAGTCAGCTATTAAAGCGGCAGTTCGCCGGTGAGGAACAACTTCCACGGTACAACTACCATGTCAGCGACACGGTAGTATCGCTCGAAGATGGGCGCGTGGCCTTTTTCCTGCGACTGAGAGGTGTTCCGTTTGAAGTCATCAGTGACGCCATGCTGGAAAATCAGTATGACGCGCTGAATGACGTTTTCATGAGTCTTGCCAAGACAGTTGGCGGGCGGCTGGCCGTGTGGTGCATCCTCGATCATTACAAGACCGAGTTCAGCACAGACTACAAGTTCGATTACAAATGGCTGCAACAATTCTCAGACCAGTACATGAAGCGGTTCCTGACCGCCGATGTGTTTGAAAACGATTTCTACATTGCCATCATCCTTAAACCGGGCAGCAACGACACCCTCCAGGAAGCCGTCCGGGAACTCGAAGAAATCCAGCAAATGACCGTGCAAGGGCTGCGTCTCTACGAGTGTGAAGTCCTTTCAATGTATCAGCACAACGGTCTCGATTTTTCCGAGGTCTACGAATTCATCGCTTACCTGTACAACGGGTTTTGGGAGCGCGTCCCCGTCACATCCCTGCCGCTCTACCAGGCGGTCGAAACCAGCATCCATCACCACGGCTACCGGGTGATGGAAACCAGGTTCCCCGACGGCGGCCATCGCTTCACGACCTTCTACGACCTCAAAGACTTCCCGAAGAGGTCGACTCGTGGCCGATTGAACCCCATGCTCGAACTCCGGTTTCCGTTTCTCATGGCGTTCTCATTCACCTTTATCACTGCCGCGTCCGCGATTCAGATGATTAACCAGGCGTTGAACAAGATGGAAAGCGCCGGGGACGAAGCCGTGGAAGAAATGGCTGAAATGGAGGTTGCCAAGGGCAAGATTCAAGACGGAACGATCTACTTTGGAGAACTGCACGGCGCGCTCATGGTGCACGGCACGTCTGCCCGGCAAGCCGAAGACCGGGGCGCGACGGCGCGCACAACTCTGTCAGGTTCATGCGGGGCGCTCTTCATTCCGGCCATGCTTTCCGCCCCGGAAACGTTCTTCAGTATGTTTCCTGGAAACACCAGGCGCAGGCCTCGGCCAATGCCGAAGACAACGCGCAACCTCTTCAGCATGTTCAGCCTGAATACCTATAGTTCGGGCAAGGCCACGGGCAACCCCATCGGGGACGGTTCCGCCGTTGTTCCGGTACAGACTACCGTAGGCGGAGTGCTCCATTTCAATTTCCATTACTCCCTGCTGGAGTTGGACAGCCACGGCGAAAAGCGCGCTGGTCACACCTTTATCTGCGGCGCAACCGGCGCGGGAAAAACAACGCTTCAAACATCTCTCCTGGCGTTCCTTGTCAGGTGGTCCTGCAAACTCTTTGCTGTCGACAAGGATGGCTCGATGCGCGGTTTCATCGAAGCCGTCGGCGGTACGTACTTCACCCTGCGTAGCGGCGAGCCTACAGGATTGAACCCGTTCCAACTGCCGGATACGTCCTTCAATCGCTCGTTTCTGAACGACCTTGTTGGAGCTTGTGGCCGGTTTGGACGGCCTGCCGACGAAGAGAACGCAGAAGATATTGCCGACATCAAAAAGGCGGTCGACAACCTGCTTACAAACATCCCCTTCCACCTGAGGCGGTTCGGCGTTCTGCTCCAGTCCATTCCTGACCGGGGCGAAAACTGTCTGCGCCGCCGTCTGGAGCAATGGTGCTACACCGAGGACGGCGATGGCCGCTACGCCTACGCCCTGGATAATGAAACAAACGCTTTTGACTGGCGCGATTTTCAACGTGTCGGATTTGACGTTTCGGACTTCCTGGTGCCGAATCATCCAGCCACCGAGCCGCTTCTTTCATACTTGTTTCACCTGAAAACCCTTATGCAGCGTGAAAGGGGCGGTCTCCTGGCAACCATCGTCGAAGAATGCTGGCTGCCTATGGCATATCCCACAACGGCAGCACAAATCCTGGACAGCCTCAAGACAGGCCGCCGTCGCGATGAGTTCATTTTGTTGGTCACGCAATCGCCGGAAGACATACTCAAGAGTCCGCTGCTTCCCGCTGTCATGCAGCAAACTCCGACAAAAATCTATCTGCCAAACCCCGACGCCGAATTCAAAACCCCGGATGGCGGAGGCTATTCGCGGTTCGGCATCACTCTCAAAGAGTTCAAGAAAATCAAAAAACTTGGGCTTCAGAGCCGGATGTTCATGGTCAAACAAGGAAGCCAGTCGGCAATGGCAAAAATGAACCTGGACGGCCTGGGCGAATACATCGCAGTGTTTGCAATGGCCGCAGAAGAATTTCCCTTGTTGGAAGCGGCAAAAGCGCAGGCCGGAGATCATCCGGACGACTGGATACCGGCCTACCACGCCTTACGCAAACAAGCTAAAAAACAGAAACCTCCCCAGCAAACCAAAACAGAAGAGGCCGTAGCAGCATGACTCTGACACCGCGACAACCTGATGACCCGCATCAACAGCGCCCAAGACCCCGGCCGCAAACCCGGTCTGTCAAACCGCCTTGCCATCGGGCAGACAACGGTTCGGGCAAACATGCAGGCCGTGCAAGCCTGCAAGGAAATCAGCGAGCCAAGTCAGGAAGCAAGGAGAGAGCGGAAATGTATGCAATTCGACGAAACCGCCTGTTGATCGGCGTTTTCTCTGCCGCCGTTCTGATTGGCGGCTGCGGAGACAACGAGACGGCAAATTTGTCTCCCGAGGCGGCAGCGCTTTGGAAAAAAGTTGAAACCCTTAAATTGGGAGATTGGCTACACGATGTAGATACCGCCAGGGTTGTCATGCAGGCGGCAAATAATGGCGACTTCGGACACCCAACCCCTGACCTTGTCGCAAAACTGGAATTTGCACGACAAGCCACAAAATTGGCTGGCCCCAGAGGCATTTATGACGAGAAAACATCTTCGGTCATATATTGCTGGCCAGAAAGTGGAAGATCCACGACCGCCAACACAAATCATGCGTGTCTGGATGCGGCCGGATACAAACGCAGCAAGTAATCATGCAAGCCTGCAAAGAAGTCAGCAGGCAGGTCAGGAAGCAAGGAGAGAACGGGGATGTACGCAATTCGACGAAACCGGCTGTTAATCGGCGTTTTCTCTGCCGCCGTTCTGATTGGCGGCTGCGGAGACAGCGAGACGGCAAATTTGTCTCCCGAGGCAAAGGTGCACATGGACAGGCTCAACACATGGAAGTTGGGCGATTGGCTGCATGACATCGATGCGGCGATGGCCGCCTCTGCTGCTGCCGACCGTGGAGACCTCGGGGAACCAACCCCGGATCTTCTTGCAAAAGTGCAACTACCGAAAAAGGCGATAAGAATGGTACTCCCGACGAAATGTTGGCCGCATGATGCATTAGGCAGTGTAATTTCGAAATACGTTGACACTGCACATACAGATCATGCGTGTCTCGATGCGCAGGGCTATAAGCGGAGCAAGTAATCATGCAAGCCTGCAAAGAAGTCAGCAGGCAAGTCAGGAAGCAAGGAGAGAATGGGAATGTATGCAGTTCAAAAAACCCGGATGTTGATTTGTGGCCTTGCGGCAGCCGTCATGTTGTGTGGTTGTCAGGATGACGACCTGTCGCCAGAGGCGAAAGTGCATATCCAGAGACTCAACAAATGGAAGCTGGTTGACTGGCTCCATGATATTGATGCCGCCAAAGCCGTTTTGGAGGCCGAAAGACGTGGAGACCTTGGCACGCTATCCCCGGACCTGGCTGGCAAGCTTGAACTGGCATGGCGCGCTGACAACATGTCTTCCAGTGGTTCAGTGGCAGACTGCTGGCCACGATGGAAACAGGGCGATCCCACTACCAAGACGATGATAGACACCGCACACACGGATCATGCGTGTTTGGATGCTGCCGGATACAAACGAGGAAAGTAGGAAACCCATCATGGCGTTTTCTTTTAATCCAGACGCGCCGGATTCTTCTGTAACAGGGACAATCGAAACGGAGATTACGCAAACATGCTAAAAAACAGAGCCCCCCCAGCAAACCGAGACGGCTGTAGCAGCACGACTCTGACAACAGCGGCAATCCCGCTGAAACCACCCAGAAAGGAGGAACCATGAACCTTAAGAAAACCGTCCTGGTTGCGGGTATGACAACCGCTATGGCCGGGGTAATGCCAGTGGCAAGCGCCGGGGGCATCCCGGTTATTTCCGCCGCCGAATTGGGCCAGTCCATTACGGAGCAGGTTGAAACCCTGGCGCAGTGGGGGCAACAAGTTCAGGGAATGACCCAACAGTACAACCAACTGGTGCAGCAATTTCAACAGGCCCAGAAAACCTACAACGCTCTCAAGGGCGCAAGCAATCTCGGCCAAATTTACGACGCGATTCCGAAAAACCAGATTCCCGCTGAAATGCAGAAGGCCGTCTCGAACGCCAAGAGTCTTGCAGGCTACAAAATTGAACGCGGAAAACTTCCAACGCTTGAAGGTGCGCCGAAGCTCAACAAGATGTACGACGAGATGGCCGGTCAGCGGGCAGCGTTCAAAAGCATGTACGACCAGACGAATGCGCGCATTGAGAACATCGGCAACCTGATGACCCGAATCAATAGCGCAAAAGACCCCGGCGACAAGCTCGACCTGGCTAACAGGCTGGCCGTCGAGCAGGCAACGGTTCAGGCAAACATGCAGGCCATGCAAGCCTACGAGAAGATCAGCCAGGAAGAAATCAAACAAGCAGCACAGGAAGCAAGGAGGGAATGGTCATGTCAACAATTCAACAGACCCGACTGTTAATCGGGGTTCTTTTGGCAGTCACATTGAGCGGCTGCTTTGAGGACAAAGAAAGCGCAAATTTGTCACCAGAAGCAAAGGTGCATATGGACAGGCTCAACACATGGAAGTTGGGCGATTGGCTGCATGACATCGATGCGGCGATGGCCGCCTCTGCTGCTGCCGACCGTGGAGAGCTCGGGGAACCAACCCCGGATCTTTTTGCAAAAGTGCAACTACCGAAAAAGGCGAGAAGAATGGTACTTCCGACGAAATGCTGGCCGCATGATGAATCAGGCAGTGTAATTACGAAATACGTTGACACTGCACATACAGATCATGCATGCCTTGATTCAAAGGGATACACGCGGAGCAAGTAGTCATGTCGTTCTCCTTTGACACAGCCAAACCCGTAGCGTCTCTTATTAGCATAGTCGACACGGAAATTGCTAACACGGCGATCTCGGCCTCGCACGGGATCGCCACCGTTATCATGCCGCTCGTTGCTATCTGTTTTGGCATCTACATCATTTTGGTTGTTGTAGACATGATGCGTGGTAATTCATCCAATCCTGTGTGGGACGTTTGGATGCGCTGGGTTGCGTTCTCTATTGTAATTGGCCTTGGCCTTAATATAAACAATTACCAAAACCTTGTAATTCCTATGATACAAAGCCTCGGCAATGATCTTTCATCAGCTATAAGCGGATCACCGAGTCCGGCGGCGGGACTTGATGACCTTGTGGCGCATTATATGAAGATTATAGATACTGATTATGATCGCATTCAAGGCCTGGGGTTTTGGGATGGATCAGATAATGTTACTCAGCCTCTTCTTTGGTTTTTCAAATCACTTGTTATTTATATTGGTCTTATCCCCTTCTTGGTTGCTGCGGGCGTTCTTCTTATTATTGCGAAGGTTGGCACAATGTTAGTGGCTGCTGTTGGCCCTATCTTTTTTGCATGTCTTATGTTCCCTGCAACACGCCAATACTTTTCGTCATGGATGAATAGTGTCGTCTCGTATGCGTTGTTACCTGTTTTGGTTGCTATTGTCGGTTTGTTCGGTATCGAAATTTCAAAGACAATCTTTGGTTTCAACGGTACGACATTCGAAGATATGTCTTTTACTACATGTGTTAAGGCCTCACTTGTGAATTGGTTGCTGATTTTTCTATTGTTAACCTGTAAAGCCCTCGCCTCCTCCCTCAGCGCAGGCGGCATCAATCCAGGCACGGTAGGCGGCGGCGGTGTAGCTTCTCGGGCAGGCAGGGGCGCGGCGAAACTCGCCGGAAAGGGAGCTGCAGGAGCGGCAGCCGCAGGCAAGTGGACGGGTGGAAAAGCGCTTGGCGGTGCAGGACGTCTTGGTTCCGCCGTCATGAATTTACTTAAAGGTTCAAACGGCGTAAAGCCAGGATAAGCCATGAGATTTCCATTTTTCCCCAAGTCAAAACAACAACCTCCGGCCCCGGCGGATGAGGTGGCGACGCCCGTTAAAAGCGGTCGGGCCGTTCAGACCGTGTCTCCGAAGCGGCTTCCTCAAACCTTTGTTGATGCCGCGCTCGACTTCGAAAGGTCGAAGAACGAGACCCTTCAGCGCACCAACAAGCTGCTGGTGAAAGGAATAGCCGGTGCCATTGCGTTCGCCTTCGTTTGCGTCGTAGGTATCCTGATGTCGTTTGCTCTCCACCGTGAGCCGCAGCCCACCATCCTGCGTCTTGACAACACCACGGGGAATATCGACGTACTCACCTCGATCAAGGATGCCAACAATAGCTACGACGAAGTTGTTAACAGGTATTGGGTAGCGAATTACGTAAAAACGTGCGAGCGGTACGACTGGTATTCAATCGGTGTTGACTTTGATTCTTGCGAGCTTTTCAGTTCAAGCGACGTTTTTACCGCTCACAGCAATAAAGTCAAGGCCAAAAATGCCCCGCTTGAAATGCTCAAGGACAAAGGCCGGATCGATGTTCGTATTGTTTCTGTTTCCTTCCTTGATTCCAATACCGCATCGGTACGATTTACTTCGCAGAAACTAACCGCCGCAGGCGAAAACCCCGACGGCTCACCCCTTCAGCGTTGGATTGCTACAGTCGTTTTTGAATTTGATGCGGGTTTGATGACAGACCAGCAACGGATGGTCAATCCGCTCGGATTCAAAGTCCTTTCCTATCAGGTGAACCCCGAAGCGATAGGGAGAGAATAGGAGATGAATACAGAAATTTTCAGAATGATCGAAAGACGTAACGCCGAAAAACGGGCAAATAATACTCGCCGCGCGTTAGTAGTGGCGGTTATAGGCGTGACACTCGGCACCATTCTGAGCGTTCAATTTCTGGGTACAACTATTGCCGCCCTCTCGGGAGCAATTTTGATTTCCATCCTTTTTGGAAGCTGGTTCATCCTCTATTTGACAGGGGCCGTTTTTATTGGAAACGCCGCGATTCCTGATGACCTTTTGTTGAACATCGCATCGAGCAGAGACATCGACACGGAAATAAAAGTTGAACTGGGCAGACACCTGGAAACGGAAGGCGTTATTACGTTTTCTGAATTAACCCGCATTGTCAATGATTTCTACCGGTCACAGGACAACAAACCCCATCCCGCCTCCGGTGTGGCAGCCCTCATTCGTTTTTACAAAGGCGAAACCCCATGAAATTCAGCAAAATTCTCTGGTTCTCGGCGCTATGTCTGACTTTTGGCCTTACCACGCCTGCTGCCGCCAAAGACTCGCGTATCCGTGAAGTCGTGTATGACCCGAACAAGGTTTATGTCATTTATACAAGCGTTGGTTTCGCAAGCCTTATTCAGTTCGCCCCGGATGAAACGCTACAAACGCCAAAATCCCTGCTCGGAATGGGTGATGCCGGTGCATGGCACGTTGGAGCAAAAGGCAACAGCGTCAGCCTGAAGCCTGCCGCTTTGGAGAATGGTTCAAACATCGTACTGGTAACGAACAAGCGCACATACGCCTTTGACCTTCGTCCCGCCACAAAAGCCAATCCGCCTACCTACATTTTCCGGTTCATTTACCCTGAAAACCAGGCCGCCGAGATTGCCGCCGTGCGTCGGCGGCTTGGCCTGACAACCTCGTCCCGTGCCGAGAAGCGCACAATCAACACAAACTACATCTGGAAAGGCAACGGATCGGATGTTCTGCTCGCGCCGACTGCCGCATGGGATGATGGCCGGTTCACCCGGCTGGAATACAACCATGCCGGGGAGTTACCTGTTTTCTACAAGGTGCTGCCTGACGGCTCCGAGGCCCTGGTCAACTACAACGTTGATGACAAGGCAAAGGAGACCATCGTCCTGCAGGAAGTTATCCGCGTCGTGCGTGCGCGTCTGAACAACCAGGTCATTGAAATTCACAACCGCAATTACAAACAGCCCGCCGTAAATCGTACCAACGCTGGCGAGTACGGTGCAGTGCGCACCGAGGGGAGTAAAAATGAGTAATTCAACGGTTGTTTCCGGCGGTGATGGCGCACTCCCGCACCTGAATGAAGAATTCTCGACGCCCACATCCGAAACGAAGTCGAAAACCAATGTGGCCAAGGTGAAGCTGCTGGCCATGCTCCTGCTCGGCATCATCGTCATGTTGGCCGGTCTCATGTTTTTTGGCAGATCAAAGACAACGACGGCCCCTGCTGCTACCCCGGCGACACTCCAGAAAGCGACCTACGAAATCAAGAACGCCGCAATCGACAACGAATCCATCGGAGATCAAAAAGAGCGTATTCGCAAGGCCGAGGAAGCCCGCCAGGTCGCGCTGGAGGCTGCCGAGAGAGAGGCTGCCGAGAGAGAAGAGGCGGAGAAGCGCGCGCGCTTCCTCGCAGGGCTGGAACCGCCGCAGGCCGGGGACACTGGTGAAGGGCAGGAGGCCACCCCGGATGACGCTGTTCAGCGCCGCCTCCGCGCAGGCGTTCTGGTGCCGACCTCGGGTGGTGTATACAACCCGGTAGCCGGTAACGACACGCAATCCTTAGGGCAGGCCGGGGGCAATGACGGGTATGTGGGTCCAGTGGGTTTCCCCACCTCCGATGCTGACAGAGAGTCCTGGAAAGAGAATGAAATCGCGCGCCGAATGAAAGCCGCAGGGCTGATCTCCAATGATATGGGCGGCGCCTTCGACGGCGGAGGCATGTTGGGTGCCGCTGCGGGTGCAGGAGGAGGCGTTGCCTCGCGTCTTCGTACCGCGCGTCTGACTGCGGTGTCTGCCGACAGGCTCGGAAATCTGGATTTCATCCTCAAAAAAGGAACGGTCATACCGTGCGCTCTGGTAACGGGTATTGATACACAGCTTTCCGGATTCACCCTTTGCCGCACCATCAAGGACGTTTATAGCGCCAATAACAAAACATTGCTGGTTGAACGCGGTGCAACGTTCTTTGGCGAACAAACCACCGCACTCTCGCGCGGGCAGTTCCGCACATTCGTTGCCTGGTCGCGTGGCGACAACCCGAATGGCGTCACTTTCGATCTCGACTCACCTGGCGTTGATAGCCTCGGCTATAGCGGTATTCCTGGTGTCGTTGATCGTCATTTGATGGAGCGTTTTGGCGGCGCAATCCTGATATCGATCATTGACGATTTCGCCAAGGCCGCCGCGCAGAAAATCGCCAACCGGAACGGCAACCGGGTCACCGTTGGCAGTTCCTCTGCCGAGTCTGCCGTCTCGATCGCCGAAAAGACGCTCGATGAGAGCATCAATATCCCCACTACGCTTATCGTCAAGCCGGGAACAGTCATCTACATCCTTGCCGCTCGTGACGTGTCTTTCGAGGGAGTCTATGACCTCGTCAAATAATCCGTTGTCGAGGGTGTCACGCGTCGATAACGCCCTCACCGTCCGGGAGATGCTCAAGTCTATGGGCGTTACCGCTACTTTGGAGGGCGATATAACCGAGTTTGCCATCAACAAACCCGGTGAGCATTGGACGGAAAGCGCCGCCGGTTGGCAACGGTTCGAGAATTCAACCCTTACCCTCCAGGCGTTGAACGGCCTGGCCAACGCTGCTGCGATTTACTGCAAGAAGCCACTCAGCCGGGATAACCCCATTGCCAGTCTGACGCTGCCGGATGGCGAACGCTGCCAGATCGTTCTACCCCCTGCAACAGAAGACGGCAGGGCGGTCATTACCATCCGCAAACCGTCAACAAGCCGTTTTACGCTCGATGACTATGAGAAATCAGGTCGCCTCAAGCCAAGGCTGACCTCGATCACCGACGCGCTGTTGCCCTGGGAACAAGAAATGCTCGACTTGTCTCAGGCAAGCCAGTTCAAACGGTTCTTTGAAATTGCCGTCGAGCAGAAGCTGAACATTGTCACCGTCGGCGGCACGGGTTCCGGAAAAACCACGTTTTCCAAGTGCCTGATAGACCTTTATCCGTTTCACCGGCGAATGTTCACTATAGAGGACGCGCGTGAACTCACGATGCCGTATCACCCCAATTCGGTGCCGTTGTTCTTTTCACCATTGATCGGCGCAAAGGAGATTCTGGCCTCCTGTATGCGGATGAAGCCAGACCACATTTTTCTTGCCGAATTACGAGGGGATGAAGCCTGGGATTACCTCATGGCCTTGAAGTCCGGCCACACGGGTTCTGTGACTTCGATCCACGCCAATGATTGCCGGGGCGCACTCTACAAGATCGGCAGTTACATCAAGCAAAGTGCCGTCGGGCAAACGCTCGATTTCACTTACATCATGCAAGAGGTCATGACCACTATCGATGTTGTTGCGTACTTCGATAAAACGTACATCTCCGAGCTTTACTACGACCCCATGCGCAAATTGAAACTCCTTCGTGGGGAGATATCCGCCCTATGAACTCCTCCCTGAAGCCGCAGAAAATCGCTATTGCCGTTGCGTTTCTCGTGTTCATGGCGCTCGGCACTTCGCTTGCTCTGCTCTCGGTTTCTGGCCGGATGCTTTCCGGCAAAACCGGAGTCACGCCCTCGATGTCGCTGCCGATCAACGTAGTGAAGTACAGCCAGAACAAAAAGATCAAGGGCTTTGGCATTCTGGCGCTTATCGTCAGTTTCGGGTTGCCGGTACTCCTGTTCGGCGGAGTGGGTATTGCCGTTTTTCTGCCGAAGCACCGGGAACTACACGGATCGGCAAAGTTGGCCAGCACCGCCGATCTCCGGAAATCCGGCTTGCTTCAACCAGACAAAAATGATGACAAGTACCCGTCGCTGGTCGTAGGCAAAGCAGGAAAGCAATTTTTGCTTTTTCGTGGTCAGCAGTTCATGTTTTTGTCCGCGCCGACCCGTTCCGGCAAGGGTGTCGGCATTGTTATTCCGAATCTTTTGCATTACCGGGATTCGGTGGTCGTCCTCGATGTGAAAGAGGAAAACTACAAGGTCACCGCCGGATTCCGCGCGGCTTGCGGCCAGGAAGTCTACAGGTTCGCCCCGGATGACGAAAAATTTAAAACGGATTGCTGGAACCCGCTGGATTATGTCCGGCATGACCCGATGCTTCGGATAAAAGATTTGATGAGCATCACCAACATCCTTTATCCGCCCAGCGATGACGTATGGAACAGCACGGCGGAGAGTCTTTTCCTCGGCCTTGCGCTTTACATTCTCGACACGGCAAAGGAACGCGACAACCTCAACATTGCCACGATCAAGAAGTACAAGACCTCCCTGTCTTTCCTGGCCGACGAAAAAACGTTTCTGGCCTATGTCGAATCACGCAAAAGCTATGAGCCGTTGAGCGCCGATTGTATTCAGCATCTACTCGCCTACGCGAAAACGGTCGAAAAGATGCGTTCGTCCATCGACATTTCGTTTGACAAGCCCCTGGGCATCTTTTCAGATCCGATCACGGCGCAGGCCACGAGCAAAAGCACGTTTGACCTGCGCGATGTGCGCAAGCGCCGGATGTCGATCTACGTTGTTATCCGGCCAGCAAACATCGACAAGTTCGGCCAATTTCTGAACCTGTTCTTCCAGCAGTTGCTGGTACTGAACATGGATGAATTGCCCGAGGAAAACCCGGAACTGAAATACCAGTGCCTCTTGCTGCTCGATGAATTCCCGGCAATGGGAAGGGTTGCCATTATCGAAAAGGCCTGCGCGTACATGGCAGGCTACAACATGCGCCTGTTGCTGATTTTCCAGAGCAAGTCGCAGGTCGAGGATCGCAAGCTCTATGACAAGACCGGCGCGCAAACCATGCTCACAAACATGGCGCTGCAAGTCTGTTATGCGCCGCGCGACGATCAGGACGCGAAGGACTACAGCGAAATGATCGGTTACATGACCGAGAAATCCACGTCGAAGTCTCGCCAGCTTGGTTTGAGCAAGAACGGCGGCCAGAGTGAGTCCGAGAGCGACCAGCGCCGCGCGGTGCTGCTGCCGCAGGAAGTCAAGGCAATTGGCATCGAAAAAGAAATCATCAGCCTGGAAAACATGGTTCCGGCCCTCGTGGACAAAATCAGGTGGTACAAAGAGCCGGTATTCATGCGCCGGGCAAACATGCCCCTGCCCCCTGCCCCCGATCAGAGCAGCACGGAACAACCGGAAAACACCATCGAACCGGACGTTTCCGAGACGCTGCATTTCTCCGGGGCAATCCGCGACCAGTCGCTCGGGAGCGGCGTGAGTTTCGAGGTTGGATTTTCGCCTCGAAGAAACGCCCTGGAGGCAGTGATGTCCCTGATTTTATCGGCACAGCATGAGTTGTACGTGGCCGCCTATTCCTTAACCTCGCGCCCAATCGCGCTCGCCCTGGGCGAAGCCAAGGCCCGAGGGGTCGACGTGCGTATCGTTGTCGACAGGGCACAAAACAACGATGACCAGACGGATTACAAGGCCGTTGATTTCCTGGTCTCGAAAAACGTGCCAGTCATCAAGTGCGCGAACTATACGGCCATGCATCATAAATTCATGGTTGCCGACAAGAAGCACGTCCAGCTTGGCAGCTTCAACTATACGTCCAGCGCGGACAACCGAAATGCTGAAACCGCGATCGTGCTTCGTAACACGCCCGAACTGGCCGAAGTCTACCGGACGGAATGGTTACGACTGACCAGTGAGCCGCCGGTGACGCCCGAGCAGATCATGGCGGTGGACAAGGGTCTCGCCGTGCTGCGCAAATTTAGAATTTGAGGAATGAACAATGTCAGATGAAAAATGCTCCCCCCCTCCCGCCGGCCCGTGCTTTGACGATGATGTGACAAGCGGTGAACCATTGCCGCCGCCCACGCACATCCGCACGAAATCTCTGCGTGAAATGCTTGGCCTCCCCCCTGGCGCGCCAGCCGAAGAGGTTGATGCCGCTTTGATGGGTGATGGCGGTGAAGACTGATGCCCATCTCCGCTGACGACTATCAGCAGGTTGTCCGGGATTTCTGTGAACAGTATCCGGTGGCTCGCCACCTTTATTACAAAATCGGCGAGAAACCGCAAGATATCTATCCGGATTACGACGGCGACCTTTCGAACCTCAAGGCCACGATCAGCCCAAAACCGTTCGTGAGCCGCGATGGACGGGCATTTCATGGTCAGGTGAATTTGATTGCAGGCAATACCAATGACATACATGACGCCAATGAATCCCTGCGTCATGAAATCCTTGGTCACTACGGTATCAACACATTTACCACGCAAGAAAAGGATGCCCTCCTCGATGCCCTGATTGCCGCGCGACAGCAGCGTGGGCTTCTCGGGTTATGGAACCACGTCGACGTGGTGTATCCGGACGTCGATGTGCGTGAAAGGGCCGAAGAGGTCTATGCAACCTTCACCGAAAAGATTTCCGCACCCGGCAACGAACAGGAAGCAGTGCAAATTCGTCAGGAGGGCTCGCAATCGTTTTATGAAACGTGCACCGCCGAACAGCCCCGGCGGATGACCTCCGCAGACCTCGAAAACATCACCCGGATGGTTGCGCAAGGACTGCACGACCAAACCCGAACGCAGCAACACTTCCCGTACCAGGAAGAAGTGCGGGAAAGCAGAGGATACAGTATGAATAACCGCATTGAGGAAGCTACGGCTAAAAACGCCCGCACAGTGCAGGACATGTTGAAACAAGAGGCAACGGATGCCGCTGATGCGGACATTGATCGCTTTGACGCGCTCAACGCAGAAGAACGAGAACAGGCGCTAGCCACAATCGGTCAGAAAGCCACCGCAAATCCGTACTATCGCAAAGAAATTGCAGAGATTGCCCCGTCGATACTCGCCGAAATCGACGCACGAACCCTGGCTGAGAAAGTCGGCCATGTAAAAAGCATGCCCCTCGATGAAGTCGCTAAACAGGTTGATGCCGATATGGTGCGCCTCGATCTGCTTGATGATGAACAAGCCCGTGACAGGCAACTCAAAGAGATGGCGGCTTGCGCTCAGGCGAACGAGCATTACCGAAACGCTCTCGATAAGGTATCGCCTCAGCTTTTCGTGGAAAGTAAAAACGGATTTAACGAAAACGGAACGTTTGCCGCCGTGCTTGGTGAAGAGCGCATCATCAGTCTTCACAGTGATCGTCCGAAAAGCGCTAACGACGAAGCCGAGTCGCTCGATCGGCTCGGTGCCAGGGCACGCAGCGAAGCCGATGTGCTTGAATCACCCGAGGACTCGCGCTCGGAACTGCTTGCCATCGATGATCTTGATTTGCGTGGACGCGAATCCAATTACCCGTCTGGTGCAGTAGAGCCTGGAGATCTGCGTAGTAGCGCAGAAATCGGGACGCCCGGGGACTCACGCTCCGAATTGCCCGGAGCCGGTGGGCGCGTGCGCCATGAGGAAGAGGGGCAAGCCGTGCGAAATGCTGAAATCGAGTCCATCCTCAAAGCAAAGATGGGACGAGAGCAGCGGGAGCACATGATCGATCTGAACGAGCCAACCGGTAAGGAGCTTGGCGCCAATGAATTCGTCCTGCCGCATTCTGTCGCGCAAAGGTATCTTGAAGTCGACGGCAAGTTTTACACGAAGGAAAGGCAGCCGCGCGTAGCCTTTGAAGACCTCGGCAACAAGCTAAAAATGTCGGGCGCGGACAGTGGGGTTGTTAGTGACATGATTGCTGTGGCAAAGGCCAAGCAATGGAACACTCTCAAATTATCGGGCTCCAAGGAATTTCGCCGGGAAGCGTGGCTCGAAGCAGAAAGCCAGGGACTTAAAACCACTGGCTACTCACCCAAAAAGGCCGATCTTGTCGCGCTCGAAGTGCTGCGGCAGGAGCGGGCGACAAACAATATCCAGCCAGTGAGCGAACGGCAGGCCGATTACGCGGAGCAACAAGATAAATCCGAGTACGCCCCGCGCCACGATCTGAACAAGAACCAGCCGCAATTACACACTGTAGCCACGTCCAGCGTCACTGCAAATCTTGAAGAACTCAAGAAAAACCCGGCGCTGGCCGACAGGACACCGGAAGCCCTTGAAAAGCTTGCGTACTGGCGTGGCATCGTGCAGGAAATGACAAAGCTCGAACCAGAGAATGCTCAGACCGAGGCTATTTCCAAATATGACAAGGCTGCGGAAAACCCTGATTTCCTGGAGCAGTTGGAACAGTCGGATTCCAACGCGCAGGAAAACGCTACGCATGTGCACGAAGAGTCTCAGCGTAAAGAACCTGAGTTGTCTCTTTGACTCAATCATTTTTCAAAGGGAAGTGATCATGAAAAAAAGCCTATTCGCCCTGGCGATCTTCGGGACCGGTTTCACGGCAAACGCGCAAAACCACGGAATGCTGACGGGTGACAAAAAACTGGCATGTGAGGCGGTCCTGTGTCTATCAACCGGCCAACGCCCGGACGAGTGCGCCCCCTCGATCAAAAAGTATTTCAGTATTTCGCGCAAAAAATGGTCGGACACGGTGAAAGACCGCCGCAAATTTCTGGACAAGTGTCCCTCGGTCAACGAAGACAACACCATGAAGCAGCTTGCAAACGCTGTCAGTGAAGGCGCCGGAAAATGCGATGTTGCCAACCTCAATAATTTGCGTTCATACGCCTGGGACCCCAATACCGAAACCACGAAGATGATCATCTCGAACAAGATGCCCAACTATTGCGGCGCTTACTGGAACCACGCGTATACAGACCTGGATGCGACCGTGCCGGTTTATGTAGGTGACCCGGCGCGCGGAGGGTTTTGGGTAGAACCTGCGCAGTACCAGCAGGCATTAGAGAAATATAACGCCCGGATTGCTCAGGAAAACGCAGCAGCCACGCGAAAGAATATTTTCAACTGACGCGGTAGGGGCGACCTGTGGTCACCCGATATGTTGCACATTCATTCACGCAATTCACCGGGCGAGCGCAGTCATTTTTCAAAGGGGAGTGATCATGAAAAAAAGCCTGTTCGCCCTGATGATCTTCGGGGCCTGTTTCACGACAAACGCGCAAAACCACGGAATGCTGACGGGGGACACAAAACTGGCATGTGAGGCAATCCTGTGTCTATCAACCGGCCAACGCCCGAACGAGTGCACCCCCTCGCTCCAAAGGTATTTCAGTATTTCGCACAAGAAATGGTCGGACACGGTAAAAGACCGTCGCAAATTTCTGAACAAGTGTCCCTCGGTCAAGACCGAAGACAACACCATGAGGCAGCTTGTGAACGCCATCAGTGAAGGCGCCGGAAGATGCGATGTTGCCAGCTTCAATAATTTGCGTTCATACGCCTGGGACCCCAATACCGAAACCACGAAGATGGTCATCTCGAACAGGATGCCCAGCTATTGCGGCGCTTACTGGAACCACGCGTATACAGACCTGGATGCGACCGCGCCGGTTTATGTAGGTGACCCGGCGCGCGGAGGGTTTTGGGTAGAACCTGCGCAGTACCAGCAGGCATTAGAGAAATATAACGCCCGGATTATATTGCGGCGCTTACTGGAACCACGCATATACAGACCTGGATGAGACCGTGCCGGTTTATGTAGGTGACCCGGCGCGCGGAGGGTTTTGGGTAGAACCTGCGCAGTACCAGCAGGCATTAGAGAAATATAACGCCCGGATTGCTCAGGAAAACGCAGCAATCACGCGAAGGAATGTTTTCAACTGACGCGGTAGGGGCGACCTGTGGTCGCCCGATATGTTGCACATTCATTCACGCAATTCGCCGGGCGAGCACAGTCATTTTTCAAAGGGGAGTGATCATGAAAAAAAGCCTATTCGCCCTGATGATCTTCGGGGCCTGTTTCACGGCAAACGCGCAAAACCACGGAGGAATGCTGACGGGGGACACAAAACTGGCATGTGAGGCAATCCTGTGTCTATCAACCGGCCAACGCCCGAACGGGTGCGCCCCCTCAATCCAAAGGTATTTCAGTATTTCGCGCAAGAAATGGTCGGACACGGTAAAAGACCGTCGCAAATTTCTAAACAAGTGTCCCTCGGTCAACGAAGACAACACCATGAGGCAGCTTGCGAACGCCATCAGTGAAGGCGCCGAAAAATGCAATGTTCCCAGCCCCAATAAAGGAATCTTTGCATCACCCTTACCCTACCCATCACCTGTCATCCAGCACCAAGGCGCAGGATCCGGGACAGTATTTGGCAAAGGAAGACCGGTGCAAATTTCTGGTCCGGATTCTGCGACTTCGCTTCGCGGCGCGCAGAATGTTTTGTTGCAGAAGTCCCCAGTGCACGTTCAAATTGACACGAGGATTTTGTTGCGGAAGTCCCCAGCGCACGTTCAAACTGACAACAAAAACACTCCCCATATGACACCCAGGACTCCAACACCGAAACCATGAAGATGGTCATCTCGAACAAGTGGTCGCCCGATATGTTGCACATTCATTCACGCAATTCACCCCTTCCATTGCGCCTGCACCAGGCCGTAACCAAGGCAGGTCAACAGGATCGAACCCACAACATGCGACAGCGTATGCGCCGCCATCCAGCCCCATTCGCCGCGCTGGGCAAGGTGAAAAGCTTCCGCCGAGAAGGTTGAAAAGGTAGTCAACCCGCCAAGCAGGCCCGTCGTAATGCCCAGTCTCAGCACGGGCGACAGGCCGGGCCAGTTTTGTATTACTGCCAGAGTCATACCCATCAGAAAGCAGCCGCCCAGGTTGGCCGCCAGGGTTCCCAGCGGCAGCACGAAACCCGAAGGATTGAGCCACGCTCCGAGCGCCCAGCGCAGCCACGCCCCGCAGGCTCCACCCAGACCGATTGCCACGAATATCGCTGCGTTCATGCGTCCTGGGGCGGCAAGGCGCGGGTGAGATTGACGTGCGTCGGAAACGCGATTTCCGCGCCATGACTGTCGATGATGTCGGCAATCTTCAACAGGATGTCCTGCTTGATCTGCTGGAACTCGGTGCCTGCCGTCACATGGCTGTGCGCACGCACCACGATGTCGAGCGAGCAATCGTTGAACTTGTCGAAATTGACGACCGCGGCCTGATTCTGGTCGATTCCCGGATGCGCGCGCATCAGGGCCTGAATGTCTTCGACAATGGCAGCAACCTTGCCAATGTCGTCGTAGCGCAGGCCGATGGTTTCGTCGATGCGCCGGTGGCTCATCCGCGATGGATTTTCGACCGTGATGGTCGTGAATACCGAATTGGGCACGTACAGGGGGCGCTTGTCCAGGGTGCGAATGCGGGTCAGACGCCAACCGATGTCTTCGACCGTGCCTTCAATCTGCTTCTCCGGCGAACGTATCCAGTCACCGACGGCAAACGGACGGTCAAAATAGATCATCAGGCTGCCGAAGAAATTGGCCAGCAAATCCTTGGCTGCAAAGCCGATGGCAATCCCGCCAATACCCCCGAAAGCCAACACTCCTTGAATTGAAAACCCCAAACTTTGCAGGCCGACCAGAAATATCGTGACCCACACCGCAATTCGCAGAAGCTGGCCGATGGCATCAATCGTCGTTCTGTCGACTTCCACGCCGCGAGCGATCTGCCGCCGGATGATTGCCTCTTTTGCATTACTGATGAACCCTGTCAGGAACCAGCCCAGGCAAACGATGACCCCGATGACGCGCACGGGATGGACAATTGCAAGAATGGAGGCTTTCGTTTGTGCCTGTGCCATCTGCCCGACGAACGAGATACCCACCACCCAGACCAATACGGACAGCGGACGCCGGGCGGATGCTGCCAGTACCGATTCCCAGAATGTATCCGCGGTTGTCCTGCCGAATCGGGTCAACACACGCTGCAACACGTAGTTGAAAATCACGATGGCAAGCACGATCAACAGCGTGTGCAGGGAAAACAGTGTCATCGGATCCCCACCGGCAAGCCTCTCCAGCCATTTTTCAAACCATTCCATGATCCAACGCCTCCATACGAACGATGAGAGTGAATGGGGAGATTTTAGGCCGTTCCATGCGTCGTCATAAGCATTTCTTCCGCGTATTGCGGCATTGTACGCGGCATGCGTGACGAATACACGATAGGCTTCGCGAAGGTATCTGTCGAAAACAGGGTAAAGATCACATCATGGATATCGCCGATAACAGAGCACTACGCGGTGTCACCATCCCGGCTTGCCCGGCGATTCTCACCCAGTTGATGGACGAATTGAATAGCCAGCAAACCAACAGCAAAAGGATTGCAGGACTCGTCAGTCAGGATGCGGGAATTTCCGCTGTCGTCATTCGCACGGCCAACTCTCCGCTCCTCGGCTGTGGTCGCCGCATCAACTCCATTGCGGACGCAATCAAGATACTCGGCTTCGGTTCCCTGGTCAATCTGGTGCGGGAAGCCCTTCTGCAAGGCTCAATCAACGATAGCAATGCCTCACTCGACCGTTTCTGGGACAATTCGCGCTATACCGCCATCGCCGGAAAACGGCTGGCTTCCATCGTCGGCAAGCTCGATCCGGATACCGCCTATACCTTCGGGCTGTTTCATGATTGTGGTATTCCTCTGCTCACGAAACGCTATCCGGAATACAAAA
>JAITMK010000049.1 GCA_031277415.1 Azoarcus sp. | reverse complement strand
CATGGCGCTGACGGGGCTTTCCAGGGAGAAAATTCAGTCTCTACCGCATGAGGAAACAACTGCACCGTAGGGACATCTTTAAGGATTCTCTGCACCCCTCCTGTTGCGCAGCAGTAGGGGCAAACGCTCTTCGACCCTTCGACAAGCGTTCGGGGCAAACGGGCAAACGCAAAAAACCGGCGGGGGCGACCACTCCCGCCGGTTTCTTATTTAAATCCAGTTTGAATCAGATCAACAGATCAACGCTTGCCTTTGCTGGCATTAACGGCAGCTTTCAGAGTTGCACCGGCAGAAAATTTGGGCACTTTCGATGCGGGGATCTTGATCGCCGCGCCTGTTTGCGGATTGCGGCCAGTACGCGCCGCGCGCCCGGAGACCTCGAACGATCCAAAACCGGTAAAGGCCACCTTTTCTCCCCCTACCAGTTGCTCGGAGATAATCTCCAGAACTCCGGTCAGGGCGCGTTCTGCCAAGGCGCGCGAAATATCCAGACGGTCGGCCAATGCTTCGACGAATTCACCTTTGTTCATGCTTTTCCTCGATTAGACAGGGTTGTGGTTGCTGCGGGATAAAACGAGTGTGTTGCTGTGACGACCGGACGAAGCCACGTCAGCCCGGCGGATTCTAGCACCGTCATGGGGAAATGCACTCCGGTTTTCGTCAAAAAAGCATCAAAAGCCCGGAATGTGGCGGAAATACCCATGACGCGACGGATTTTTGTCACGCAGAAAAAAACTTTTTGGAAGAATAGCCGTTGTCAGCCTCTGCGGGAGGCAGTTCATTCTCCGTCTGACGGATCGTCCTCCAGGGGCAGGATGACGGAAATGCGGACGCCGTGGCTGCCATCGACACTCATTTCTCCGCCGAGCATGCTCACGCGCTCGGACATGCCGAGGAGACCAAGACCTCTCCGGGGAGAAGGAGAAGCACGGGTATCGAAACCGACACCGTCATCCTGAATGAGAAGGTGCAGTTCATTATCGACTTCCTCCATCCGAATGTCGGCATGGGTGGCTCGCGCATGGCGGGAAATATTGGTAAGCGCCTCTTGAACGAGACGGAAAACGGCGATGGAGCGGTCCGAATCGAGTTCGTATTCATCCCTGTCTGCGTGGAAAACACAATCGATACCGCAACGTTCCCCAAACTGCTGGATAAGGTGTTCAAGCGCGGCGCGTAACCCGAGCACGTCGAGCATGCCGGGGCGCAATCCTTCGGAGATGCGACGCATGGAGCCGATGGTGCGCTCCACGAGCGCGCGCGAACCATCGATACGATCCGTACAGGCTTTATCGTTGTCGGCATTGCCGGGGTGAATGTAATTCTTGCGCAGCCAGCCGAGATCGATACGCAATGCGGTGAGCGCCTGGCCGAGTTCGTCGTGCAGTTCCCGTGCAATGGAGGTACGTTCGCTTTCCCGCACTTCCTGCAGAAAGCGGGCGAGCTCGCGCAGGCGCGCCTGCGATTCCCGTAGCGCCTCCCCGGAGCGGCGCAGTTCCTGCGCGCGGCGGCGGGTAATGACGTGCAGAAGGGCGATGACCGCCAGGCCAA
Organism: Azoarcus sp.; assembly: GCA_031277415.1. Lineage (GTDB taxonomy): Bacteria > Pseudomonadota > Gammaproteobacteria > Burkholderiales > Rhodocyclaceae > WRNU01. The sequence continues at coordinate 19,833 of JAITMK010000049.1, read as the reverse complement.
GCAGCCAGATGGCGCCATGCCAGAACTGGATGGTGCGCCAGGTAGGGTCCTGTGCCGCCCGGTAGGCATTGAGATCGACAGAAATGCTCGCGCCGCCGCGCAACCCTCCCACCGAGACGAGGGTGTCGCGGTGGCATTCCAGGCATTCTTCCTCCATCTTCATGGGGAGCATGACGCGCATCAATCCGTGCCCCTGAGCATCGCCCGAGATCGGTTCCGTGATGACGGACGCCCCCTTGCTCAGTTCTTCGAGCGCCTTGATTTCCCAGTCGTCGGGCATGTTCTCGCGGTTACGGAGTTGCATGGAGGTAAGCCGTTCACTGAATTCGGATTGTTGATTCGACATTCCCTGAATGGCGAGGAGCACATGCATGGGCGTAAGCAGAACGAGATCGAGCGTTTCCCCCGAGCGGTCGGTCGCAAAAAAGTGTTGTCCCTGTTCGAGCGAACTGAACTGGGGAATACGGTCATCGCGCACGAAAAGGCCGCCGACCGAGGAAGCCCAGTCACGAACCGCCATGTCTTTCCGGAGATTGGCAATGGCCGCGATGCGCGCGAGTTCTGCGGCGGTACGGTTCAGTTGTTCACGTTGCAGAAAAAGGGAAGCCAGCACCAGAGCCGTCCACACGAGCACAGACAGCAGGACTCCCCGAAATATGGCGAAGGGACGAAAGTATCCATCCATTTTTAAACCTCACCCCGTCACTCGCAGCTTCAACCCCGCGAGGAGCGTTTCCAGTTTCAGTCCCATCACGCTGGACATTTCGCCTGCCATGCAGAAGCCGCAACGCTCGCACAGTCCCGCTTCCCTGCCCTGGCACTCGGGGAGCCTCTTGCCGTCGGGCATAACGAAATTCGTCATCCAGCAGTATTTCTTGAAATCACGTTGACGCATGAGTTTCAGGCCGGCCACGGAATTCATGACCGGGTAGCCCTTTTGCTTGTAAGCGATGACTTTGTCGAGCACCCTGCTTCGGGTGGCATCGTCGAGTTCGAGCGCCTCCGTGCCGGGGAACGGCGTATGAAGGTTGATGGCGATGGATTCGATGCCCGGATGATCCCTGGCGAACTGGATGGCTTCATCCACTGAAGAATGGTTCAGAGCGTTGACCACCATGTTTACGCTGATGCGGGATCGCCCGCAGGAATCGATATGGTGAACGAGCCGTTCAAATGTGCCTTCACCCCGGATGGCGCCATGCGCAGCGCCAACACCGTCCATGCTCACCCAGATGGAATCTGCTTCAAGCCCCGCAAACGGGCGGGAAGCGTTGGTCGTTACCGTCACCGAGTAAAAGCCGATTCTTTTCGCCAGGCGGATGATACTGTTCAGATCGTGCTCGCCATCGTGCCATAGCGTCGGTTCTCCGCCTTCCAGATCCACGAAGCGCGAACCTTGCCGATAGCAGTATTCGAGGTCGGACTGAATTTCGGCAAAGGTTTTTACAATGGCGTCTTTTTTTGCATAAATAGAGCAATGCACACATTTCAGATTACATTTATCGGAAATAAAAACGACCGATTGCAAAGGAATTTTTTTCCCCAATACGCGAGTCTTGAAAAACCATGACGACAAATAAAGAAACGGCTTCATAAGCGCGCATTCATCTGATAAAACTCAAGACTATACCGATCAGGCAAACTGAAACAAGCAGGTTTCTCGCCAAAAACCAACGAATCATGAACCATCCGGTACCAATGGTTTCAACCTGCTGCCATCCTCGCATGAACCCCATCCAGGGTTTTGGTTCGAACTTTTGTTCCGGGTTTTTATAGAAAACCGCCATCATATGAAAAAGCCCCCCTGCCATCGGCAGGGCAAGTATCAGGGCCACATGGGAAACCGACAGGCTGCCGTTCCAGATACCATAGGCGATGATGAGAAAGGGAAAAAAAAGAATGAAAAAGAGGACGGCAAGCATGGCCGGGGGACGATCCAGGAACACAGCCAGCGTGTGTTTGCCCGTTTTTTTGTCCGCAACGACATCGAGCATGGAATGCACGTAGATAATGTTCATCACCAGCAGGCCGACCGGAATGGAAATGAAAACGAGAGTCTGGTCTATCGTGCCGCAGGCTGCGTAATAAGTGCCAATCATGTTCAGCGGCCCGAAAACGACGCCAATGACCACTTCACCCAGCCCGTGATAACTAAGACGCAGCGGAGGGCCGGAATAGAAAAATATCAATACTGTCGCAATGGCCGCAATATAGAGAATCAGCACGCCTCGAAAATAGAAAACAATTCCGCCAATCAAAAAAGTAACCGCCATAAGCGCAAGCGAAACACCCAGTAATTGCCCGACTGTAGCCTTACCGGAAGTAAGGTACACACACTTGCCAATACGGGCACGAAAACCTTCCCGGTTCAGCGTATTACGGTAATGGGCATGATGCGCTTTATAATCGAAATAATCGTCGAAAAGATTGGCCGACATATTTCCGACGATGACTCCCATGACCGCTAAAAAAGCCAGGAAAATGGAAAAATCCGTCTGATTCGCAGCAAGGCAGACCGCAAAAAGCGCGGGCAACACGCTTTGAGGAAGCGCATGGGGACGCGAATTCTTGAACCAGAAACGGCAAAAAGACATCTGAGCCACGGCGGATATAGAGAATCAATATTCTCATTCTACCGCATCATTTCTTCATTTCCCGTCTTTTCCCGCTCCATGAACAAACTCACCGACCGACCTGATCACGGCCAGTAATTCTTTTGCTATCTCTGCATTACCCCGCCTCCACCGCTTGTCATCCTGCTTGATACCGCAGGATCTACGCAGCGTCTGGATTCTGCGACTTCGCTTCGCTGCGCGCAGAATGACGCGAGGGATTTTGCAGAGAATCCTTTTGGAACGTGGCGCGCGCACCCTGTTACCGGAAGCTATTGCGTCCGATCCTCCAGCCAATCGTTGTATCGGGCGATTTCTGCTTCGTTGAGTTCTCCTACATAGGTCAGGAGTTTCAGGCGCGAGAGTACGTAATCGTAGCGCCCGCGATTGAGGTCGCGCCTCGCATTGGCGAGATTCTGCTCGGCAATGAGAATGTCCAGCGTGGTGCGCGTGCCGCCCGAAAAACCCTTGCGGGTTGAGGCCAGCGCCTGTTCGGCGGATTTCACCGCCTGCTCGTAGGCACGTACCCAAAGCACCCCCTGGGCAACGCCATTGAACTGTTCCCTGACCATCAGACCTATCGCGCGCCGCCCCTCTTCCAGTTGCTGTTGTGCCTTCTCCAGTTCGGCCCTGGCCTGCCGTACCTGAGACACGGTTGCTCCCCCGGCGAAAAGCGGCACATCGAAGCGCAAGCCATACGTGGTGTTCTCATACTTGACCTGACGAGTGCTGTAAGAATCATTTTCGCTTTGTACGCGCTGAGCAACAAAATCAACCGTGGGCAGATGACCGGACATCGCTTTTTTGACCTGCAAATTAGCCGTTTCCACAGAAGCGCGCAGAGCCATCAAACGAGGATTGACCTCTTCCGCTTTCCGTACCCAGTCTTCGAGGTGATCGGGGTCAGGGCGGACAAGTTGCATACGCTCAGGGTTGAGTCGGGCCAGCGGCGTCAGCGGCCTGTCGATGATGGCCTTTAGCTCGTCGAGCGCGTAATTCAACTGGGAGTGTTGTTCGATGGTCTGGGCGGCCGCCAGATCAAGTTGCGCGCGTGCCTCGTCGATGTCGGTACGCGTACCCGCGCCGGCCTGGAAAGCCTTCTGGGCGTAATCCAGTTGCGTGAGATAGGCGTCGCGCTGCGCCTTGGTGACTTCCAGATTGGCTTCGGCGAGCAAGGCTTTGAAATATACCTCGGCGAGCCGCACACCGATATTTTGCTCCGTCCATTGCAGATCAGCCTCGACTCCCTCCACCATCGCCTGGGCCTGTTTCCAGCCAATATAGGAAGAGGCGCGAAACAAGGGCTGGGAGAGTCCCAGAGAATAGTTGTGGCTGGAGTATTTATTTTCACCAAACCTGCTACCCCCGGCTACAAACCTGTCCTCACTGTCTTCTGAGTTTTTGTAGTAATTACCGCCGAACGACACATTGGGCAACAACTGGGCCAACGCCTGAGGCTTCGCTTCACGACCGGCCTCGGCACCGGCTCGCGCGGCAAGATAGGCAGGATCGACCTGCACTGCCTCGCGGTACAGGCTCAGCAGGTTATCGGCCTGGGCCGGTAGGGAAACGGACAACATTCCGGCACTCATGAGCGCAGTTGCCAGCAGGGAAATATCGACTCTCATTTCAAACCTCATTCTTCTTTCATGGAAGATGCAAACCGTTTCAACAGGGGATGCAGGAGATAGGTCAGCATTGAACGCTCTCCGGTAATAACGACGACTTCCACCGGCATCCCCGGCTGCAAGCGGCGGTTCCCCAGTTTTTTCATCCCTTCTTCGGTGACAGTGACACGTGCCAGGTAATAAGGAGCGCCCTGCTCGGTGAAAAGCAGGTCGTGGGAGACCGAAACGACCTTGCCGGGCACAACCAGCAGGGGAGAATGCGCAAAGGAAGAAAAACGCACGTCTACATCGAGTTCCGGCTGAACACGGTCGATGAGATGCGGCGGAATATGGGTCTCCAGCAGCAGAGCTTCGTCCTGGGGCACGATATCCATGATTTTTTGCCCCGGCCCGATGACGCCGCCCACGGTCTGCGCCACGAATCCCACAACCTGTCCGCTGGCCGGTGCGCGGATGACCGTGCGCGCCAGATCGGCCTTGATCGAGTTGAAACGTTCGCTTTCGGCGTCAACCTGACCTCTGACATCCGCCAGTTCCCGGTCGACTTCCTGTCTGAATTCCTGCTTCTTCTGTATGACACGCAACCTCGCTTCCGCCAGAGCACTCCTGGATCGTTCGATATTGCCCTGCAATTCGGAAATTGCCCCGATGGTTTCGGCTTGTGTGCGCTGCAAGGCCAGCAGGTTATTTCTCGGCACATAACCGTCTTTCACCAGTTCCCCCACTCCCCGGATTTCTTCTTCGAGCAACGCCAGTTGCGAACGTCGGGCCACCATCAACCCCTGATAGCCGACAATGCTGCCTTCCAGGCCGGTGATGGTTTCTTCTATGGCCTGTACTTCGGCCTGAAGCGCCATCCGCCGGGCCGCAAACAGCCCTTCCTGATTGGCAATCAGGTCGGCGGCCAGAGGGGAATCGTTCAGCAAATCGGAATGAAAACTGATGGTTTCGCGTCCACTCTGTTCCGCCACCAGCCGGGCTTCTATCGCCCGAAGCGTGTAATAACGCTGGCGCACATTCTCAAAATTGGCCTGTGTGCTCGCCGGATCGATTTCCACCAGAGGATCGCCCTCACGGACGATTTGCCCTTCTTTTACATGCACGGAACTGACGATGCCCCCGGTGAGGTGCTGCACGGCTTTTCGTTTGGTATCGATCGTCACCATGCCGGAGGTCGGCACGCCCTCATCCAGGGGCGCAAGCGCCGCCCAGAGCAAAAAGCCGCCAAACCCGATTGCGAGCACGCGGAAGCCCAATCTGGCGGGCGCGCGGGTATCCGTGGCCAAGCCATGCGCTTCTTCGATGCCCTGCCTTGGAAACGCGACGGGTTTGGGTGTCAGCACCTTGACCAAAGCATTCACCGCATTGGCCGAAGGCAGGGGCACAGATGAAGGATCAGGCGAAGGTTCGGCAATCGGTGGCATATCGGTTGTCCCGATATCATTGTCTTTAGGATTTTTGCGATTCATCGCCTGAGCGCGAAACATGATTGATTACACCGCCATGAATTTGGACTTGGGTTTGACCACCGATCCGACTGTGACCGTCGCCCCCGGTACGGACACCTGAGCCATCTGCCCGGGCGCAGCAGCCTTTGAGGCCGCCGCCGGTACGGGTGTGCCGCCATAACTTGTTGCCGCTCTTTCTCCGCCGGGCAAAATCTCTGCTGCGGATGCCCCCCCCTGGGGTATCTGACCCACTTGCTGGGGAGCATCCAGGTGCACCGCAGTACCCGCTTCCATCACCAGGATCTTGTCCATTGCCGCCATGATCTGCGGGCGATGGCTAATGAGCACCAGCGTCGTGCCACGCGCTTTCATCGCCAGCACCGCTTGCAACAGGGCGCGATCCCCGACGTCATCCAGGTTGGAATTCGGCTCATCGAGCACCACCAGCCTGGGATTGCCGTAAATGGCCCGTGCCAGCCCGACGCGTTGACGCTGTCCACCGGACAGAAAACCGCCGCCTTCCCCAATCTGCGTATCGTAGCCATTCGGGAAGCGCAGGATCGTTTCATGCAATCCCGCCTGGCGGCAGGCGTCGATGACCAGGGCTGGCTCAACTTTTCCAAAACGGGCCACATTCTCGGCAATCGTTCCCTCGAACAATTCCACGTCCTGCGGCAGATATCCCAGATTCACCCCAAGCGTTGCCCGATCCAGCGCCCAGATGGGCACATCATCGAAGAACACTTCGCCCCGCGTATCCGGCCAGATACCGAGCAGTACGCGGGCCAGCGTAGACTTGCCGGAACCCGATGGTCCCTTGACTCCAAGCGCCATGCCGGCAGGTATTTCCAGCGACAAACCACGCAAAATAGGTTCCGGACGTCCGGCTGCGCCCGCAGTGACGTTGGCGACTTGAATCGCTATGCCTTCCGTCCGCTCTTCCATTGGAATCGATTCGTTCTCGGGATACATTTCGAGCGCCGCTTCCAGTTCCAGATAGGCTTTCCGGGCCCCCACAACATCCGGCCAGGCTTTCATCAAGGCGTCCATCGGATACGTGGCGCGGGTCATCAGCACATTGGCCGCAATCATCGCGCCGAGCGAAATCTCGCCAAAGACCGCCAGCAGCCCACCCGCACCGAGACCAAGGGACTGCTGGAGCATTCGCACGAAACTGGTGATCGTCTGCATTCGTGTCTGCGCATCCAGCCCGCGGCGTCCCTGCATCAAAGTCATGAAATGCCGCCGCATCCACGATCTGCGCATGTTTTCGAGCATCCCCATCGACTCGACCACTGCCGCATGTTGCATCCTGGAGCCCAGGTGCCGGGTTTCTTCCTCCCTGGCCATGTCAGCCGTCTCCAGCGGTTCTTCCATGACCAGCCTGGAGATCCAGCCAATCCCGCCAAGGATCAGGCAAAAGATGATCGCAAGCACACCCAGCAGCGGGTGCAGGAGAAAAAGCACCGCGATATAGATCGGCGTCCAGGGCGCATCCAGGATCGCAAACAGTCCTGCTCCGGTCAGAAACTGGCGTAATTTGGTCAGACTCTTGAACAGATGGGCGGCGCCTTGATCGCGCATCTCGAAAGCGGCAGCAAATACACGCGGATTGAGCTGCATATCCAGTCGTACCCCAAGCCGCACCAGCAACCTGGAACGCACCCAGTCGGAAAAGCTCATCACCCCCAGAAAGAAAAGCAGCATCAACGTGACCGCGAAGAGTGTGAATGTGCTTTGGCTGACCATCACCCTGTCAAAAATCTGCAACATATACAACGTCGGCGTGAGCATCAGCAGGTTGATGAGCGCAGAGAATCCCAGCACAAAGATAAATTCGCGGCGGAACGACCACAGGAAACGGTTCAACTCACTGTGTTCGGCGAAGGTTGCGAGATGCATGAAGAAATTTTTGATCCATGCGAGCTTTCTCATGGCATCACCACCGTCACGCTGTCGCCATTGGCTTGATGCCGGGGCGCATTCCAATCACCGGCGCGCGCGGCACGCCAAGCGATCTGGTCTGCTGCGGAGCAACTCCCTGCAAAGCGGCAAGCACCTCGTTGCGCGGGCCGAACGCTTTGGGCGTACCGTCAACCAGCAACAGCGCCAGATCCGCCATGACCAGCAAGTCCTTGCGATGTGTGATGACTACAACCGTCACGCCCACCGAGCGCAGCACTTGCAAGGTATTTGCCAACGCCACTTCCCCGGCTTCATCCAGATTCGCATTCGGCTCATCGAGCACCACCAACCGCGGAGAACCGTAGACAGCCCTGGCCAGACCAACGCGCTGGCGCATACCGCCGGAGAGCATCACGCCATCGCCGCCAATACGGGTGTTATAGCCTTGCGGCAGCGCCAGAATATGCTCATGCAGCCCTGTCATTCTGGCTGCCACCTTGAGTTTACCGGCATCCGGTTTGCCGAAACGGGCAATGTTCTGCGCTATCGTCCCCTCGAACAGGGCCACATCCTGCGGCAAAAATCCTATGTATGGCCCCAGTTCGCGTTTGTCCCACGTATACACATCGACGCCATCGAGCCGCACTGAACCGGCCAGACAGGGCCAGGCCCCCACCAGCAAGTGTGCAAGGCTGGACTTTCCCGAGGCCGACGGCCCGATGATCGCCAGCATCTTGCCGGCAGGTACATCGAAAAAAACATTATGCACAACAGGCCTGGCTGTCGGCGGCACGCCCGGAACACGCGCCGTCACGTACTCCGCCACCAGCCTGCCCGTTGGCGCAGGCAGCGGCAATCCCGAACCGGCCGCAGGAATTTTCGACAGCAATTCCCCCAGATGCTTCAGCGACTCGCGCGCATTGACCACGTTTTGCCAACCGATAATGGCCTGTGTCAACGGAGCCAGTGCCCGTCCCGCCACGATAGAGGCCATCAGAACCAACCCCAGGCTACCTGTGAAATTCCCGGAAAGCACAAGCCAGGCACCCAGCCCAAGAATCAGCGAACCCGAAACCAGTTGCACGTATTTTGAAAGCGAACCGAATACCCCGGCACGGTCGGATGCCTGAGCCTGGTAAAACAGGAGTTTCTTTTGCTGCATCAACCAGCGCTGGCGCAACCCTCCTGCCATACCCATCGCCTGCACCACCTCGCCATTCTTCAACGATGACTCGATGAAAGCCTGTGCCTCGCTCGACAGCCTGTTGGCTTTCACCAGCGGCGAGGCAGACGATTTTTTATTGAAGTAGGTGATAACCCCCTGTATGGCGGCACTCAGCAGCCCGAAGCAACCCAGGACAGGATCGATCCAGAAAATCACCCCGATCAGCAGAAGCGCCATTGGAATATCGAGCAACCCGGCCATAGTCTGGCTACAGATGAACTCCCGCACGGTCGTGAAGTCACGCAATCCCCGCTGCCCCAGATTGCGCGCACCGGAGAGGTTCGCCCGAAACACTGCTTCATAGATACGCTCGCCAAGCGCCAGATCGAACCCTTCCGCCGCCAGCCGTAACACGCCCTGCCGCGCCCACTGCAACACTTCCAACACCACGTAGATCAGCACCAGCAACAGCGTGAGCATGGCAAGCGTCATCATGCTGCGGCTGTTAACCACCCTGTCGTAGACCTGAAACATGTAGAGAGAAGGCGAAAGCATCAGCGCGCCGATCAGAACGCTGAATACCGCAGCACGCAAAAAAGCGGGCTTTTGCCCGCTCAAGGCGACCTGCACTTCGGAAACAGACGCTTCAGAATTCATCACAACTCGTGCGCATACAAAAATTTTGCGACAGACAATTTAGTCCATACATTCTTATCAGTCTATACACGCTTATTTGAAAACGCCAGCCTGCAATGAAAAGGTCATGCCTATACTGGAAAAAACGCAACAGTACGGGAAAACCCGTAAGACTTATGGGTTAGGCATCTTTGGGCCGAAGCGCCGCCAAAACCAAAAAGCCGAACCCCGTTTGATACGGGATTCGGCTTTTTCCGGTACGAACATTCCCGGCGCAGCAGGCCGGGGATGAACTTAACGCTTCGAAAACTGTTTGGCGCGGCGCGCCTTGTGCAGGCCAACCTTTTTGCGCTCGACCTCGCGGGCATCGCGGGTCACGAACCCGGCAGCGCGCAGGCTCGCTTTCAGGTCAGAGTCGTAGTCGATCAGGGCGCGGGTGATTCCGTGACGTACCGCGCCAGCCTGCCCGGATTCGCCGCCGCCCGTCACGTTGACCAGGATGTCGAACCGGCTTTCGTTGCCAGTAAGCACCAGCGGTTGCCGAACGATCATCCGCCCGGTTTCGCGGGAAAAGAATTCATCGACCGGTTTGCCATTGACGACGATATTGCCGGAACCCGACTTGATGAACACACGGGCAACGGCGCTCTTGCGACGGCCAGTGCCGTAGTTGTAAGTGACGGCCATCTCAGGGCTCCTCAGATTTCAAGAATTTTCGGCTGCTGGGCAATGTGCGGATGCTCCGTGCCCACATAGCATTTCAATTTTTTGAACATCGCGTAACCGAGCGGCCCTTTTGGCAACATGCCCTTGACGGCCTTCTCCAGCACGCGCGCCGGGAAACGCTGTTGCAGCTTGGTGAAATTGGTCTCATAGATACCGCCCGGATAACCGGAGTGGCGGTAATACTTCTTGTCGGTAGCCTTGTTGCCGGTGACACGCAATTTATCGACGTTGACCACGATGATGTAGTCGCCGGTGTCGACATGCGGCGTATAGATGGCCTTGTGCTTGCCGCGCAGGCGACGGGCCACTTCGGCGGCCAACCGCCCGAGCACCTTGTCTGCGCCATCGACGACAAACCAATCGTGCTGCACTTCGTGCGGCTTGGCGGAAAACGTTTTCATGTAAAACCTCGAAGCATGCGTATTGAACCGGGACAAAACCCGGCCACTAAACGAAAAGTCCGTAAGGGTAGCACCCTTCCGGGAGAATATCAATCACAACATTGAAGGCCACAAACGGCGAAAGAGAAATAAATCAACGTTCCTTATCTTTTCTCCGCGATTCTTTTCTCCGCGATTTCCGCCAGATTGATCCAGGTCGACACCACCGTATCCGGGTTGAGCGAAATGGTCTGGATGCCCTCTTCCATCAACCAGGCGGCAAAGTCAGCATGATCGGACGGACCCTGCCCGCAAATACCGATATATTTCCCGAGGTTGTTGGCAACCTGAATTGCCTTCGACATCAACATCTTGACTGCCGGATCGCGCTCATCGAACGCATGAGCGACCAGCCCCGAATCGCGGTCGAGGCCCAGGGTAAGCTGCGTGAGGTCGTTGGAACCGATGGAAAATCCGTCGAAATATTGTAAAAACTGTTCCGCAAGCAGCGCATTCGACGGGATCTCGCACATCATGATGAGCTTGAGCTCATTCTCGCCGCGCTTGAGTCCGTGTTCAGCGAGAAGATTCACCACTCCTTCCGCTTCGGTAAGGTTGCGCACGAAGGGAATCATGATCTGCACGTTGGACAGGCCGATTTCGTTTCTCACCTTGCGCATGGCGGCGCATTCCAGTTCGAAGCAATCCCGGAAACTGGCCGCGATGTAGCGCGACGCGCCACGGAAACCGAGCATCGGATTTTCTTCTTCCGGTTCGTAGAGATGTCCGCCCAGGAGTTTGCGATACTCGTTCGACTTGAAGTCGGACATGCGCACGATCACCGGCCTGGGGTAGAACGCAGCGGCAATGGTCGCCACGCCCTCGGCCAGTTTATCGATGAAGAACTGGCGCGGGTTGTCGTAACCGCGCGCCCTCAGCAAAATTTCTTCACGCAGGGAAGCCGGGGTCTGATCGATTTCGAGAATCGCTTTCGGATGGATGCCGATCATGTTGTTGATGACGAATTCCAGCCGGGCCAACCCCACCCCGGCGTTGGGAATCTGCGCAAACTCGAAGGCAAGTTCGGGGTTGCCCACGTTCATCATGATCTTGATCGGCAACTTGGGCAGATTGCCCATGTCTGTGGTGGAGATTTCAAACTCCAGCTTGCCCCGATACACGAAACCGGTATCCCCTTCGGCACAGGAGACAGTTACCTCATCCCCCTCGGACAGCATGTTGGTTGCGTTGCCGCAACCGACGATAGCGGGAATACCCAACTCGCGAGCGATGATTGCGGCATGGCAGGTGCGTCCGCCGCGATTGGTGACAATCGCGGCAGCACGCTTCATCACCGGCTCCCAATTGGGGTCAGTCATGTCCGTGACGAGTACGTCACCCGCCAGCACGCGATTCATTTCGGAGGCGTCCGAGACGACGCGCACCGTGCCCGCGCCGATTTTCTGGCCGATGGCACGGCCTTGGGTAATGGGTTCGCCGCCGGACGTCTTGAGGCGATATTTCTCCATCACCAGACCGGAACCCTGGCTCTTCACCGTTTCGGGCCGCGCCTGAAGAATGTAGAGCTTGCCATCCTCGCCATCCTTGCCCCATTCGATATCCATCGGACGGCCATAGTGCTTTTCGATAACGACCGCGTAACGCGCCAATTCCTGCACGTCCTCGTCGGTAATGGCGAACCGGGTACGATCCGCCTCGGGCACGTCCACGGTGCACACGGACTCGCCTGCCTCGCGCCTGTCGGCAAAAACCATCTTGATCAGCTTGGAACCGAGGTTGCGCCGTACCACCGCCGAACGCCCCTGAGCAAGCATCGGCTTATGCACGTAGAACTCGTCGGGATTCACCGCCCCCTGCACCACGGTTTCACCCAATCCATAAGAAGCGGTCACGAACACCACATCCTTGAAGCCGGATTCCGTATCGAGCGAGAACATCACCCCCGAAGCGCCGGTATCGGAACGCACCATGCGCTGCACGCCCGCCGACAGCGCCACATCGCTGTGCACAAAACCCTTGTGCACGCGGTAAGCAATGGCGCGGTCGTTGTAGAGCGAGGCGAACACTTCCTTGATCGCGTGCAGGATGTTGGCGTAGCCGTGGATATTGAGGAAGGTTTCCTGCTGTCCGGCGAAAGAAGCATCCGGCAAATCCTCGGCGGTAGCGGAAGAACGCACTGCGAAACTGCCTCCGTCCCCGCCTGCTGCAATCTTTTCGTAGGCCGTCTTGATCTCGGCTTCCAGTTGGGATGGAAACGGCGTATCGACGATCCACTGACGGATCTGGGCGCCTGTTCTGGCCAGCGCATCGACATCATCGATATCGAGCGTATCAAGCGCAGCATCGATGCGCCCGGACAAGCCTTCATATGCCAGAAACTCGCGGTAAGCTTTAGCGGTTGTGGCAAAACCGTCCGGCACGCGTACACTTTTCGACGACAATTGGTTGATCATTTCGCCAAGCGAGGCGTTTTTCCCCCCAACCTCGTCGACATCGGACATACGCAGTTCTGTAAATGGAATGACGTAGCAAGGCATGGCTGCTTCCAGAATCCGCTGAAAAAATAAACCAGTTATTCTACGTAAAACATATACTCTGCGCACAGCAGGGTTTGCCCCAATATGCCTGCCTCACGCCTCACGTCTCACACCTTCTTCTCTACCCGCAATCTCACGAGCACAGCCATGAATGACCGCCCCTTCCGCACGGTGTTCTTCATCTCCGACAGCACCGGCATCACCGCCGAGACATTCGGGCACAGCCTGCTGGCCCAGTTTCCCGACACCCGCTTTCAGCAGGTGCGCGTGCCGTTCGTGAATGATATCTCCAAGGCGCAGGATTGCGCCCGGCGGATAAAGGAAACCGCCCTGGGTACGGGACAGCGCCCTATCGTATTCAGCAGTCTTGTCAATGCGGAATCGGTCGCCATACTGCGCGAAGCTCATGACAGCGCCCTGTTTCTCGACATTTTCGAGCGATTCATCGAACCGCTCGAAAACGAACTCGGGCAGCATTCCACACACACCGTTGGCCGCTTTCACGGCGTTGCCGAAAGCTCTGATTACAAGAACCGCATGGAAGCCATCAACTTTGCGATGACGCACGACGATGGCGTTTCCAGTTCTGCCGATCTGCTAAAGGCCGACGTCATCCTCGTAGGCGTGTCACGTTCCGGCAAAACGCCAACCAGCCTCTATCTGGCAATGCAATTCGGCGTCAAGGCTGCCAATTACCCGCTCATTCCCGAAGATTTCGAGCGCAACAAACTTCCGGGGGAACTGCACGAACTTCGCCACAAACTCTTTGGCTTGACCATTTCCCCGGACCGGCTCTCGCTCATCCGGCAAGAACGGCGGCCCGACAGCCATTACGCCAGCCTGAAAAATTGCCGCTACGAAATCGACGCTGCGCAAAAGCTGATGTGCCGCGAAAACATTCGCTGGCTGGACTCCACCACGAAATCCATCGAGGAAATCTCCGCCACCATTATGCAAACAGTGCAAATCAGCGCGGAATTTTGAACCACCCGGCGCGCCAAAAGCTACAATGCCATGTTTTCTCAGAAATGGTGCCGAACATGAAAAGACCGCGCAGCAAACGCCGGGGCGGCATTGGCCGTCATGCCGAAGAACTTCTGTGGCTGGCAAGTGGTCTGGCTGAATCCTGCTGCCAGGTGGAGGACCATTTCTGGGAAAAACGACTCGCGTCAGCCATCGACATAACGTTGGCTCATGACGATGAAGACACGCTCGATACCGCGCTTGATCAGGCGTTCACCCGTGGCGGTTCAATTTATGACGAACTGGCCGATGCCATCGAGGCACGCACAGAATCCCCTGCCATCCCCGGCAACGAGCACGATATCGTTTTTATCGCCGCTCCGGTGCTGGTCTGGTCGCGCTTCCGTATCCCCGCGCGCACCCTGCCTGCCGCGACGCTGGCCAATCTGCGCGTACACCTGCTGGCCCACATTCTTGCCCAGAACGCCCGTCTGGCCCTGGCCGATTTCCTGTTCAGCCCGGATCAACTTCCGCAAGGTTATTGCGACACCGCAAACTTTGCCGCGCGCCTGGGCCGTGCCGCACTCGAAGGTGAAGACCTGCATATCGATACCGACGGCATGCCGGAAACCACGCAGTTTCTCTCCGACACCCGTTATATCCTGGCGGCAGTTGCCGTGCCGCACGGCCAGGCCGTTTTCCGTTGGCAGGAGACTGGCGGCAATCGTGCGGAGGCGCTGACGCAATGGCGCGAACAGGGCGGAGACTGCCTCACCCCGCTCCTGCCCGGTTGCGCGCTCGAAGTCGTGCTGCCCGAATCCTATTTCGCCGCTTGCCGCTCCGCTGACAAACTCAGCCGCGCATACTCCGTGCGCGCCTCGGTTGCCTTCCTCGCCACCTCGCTCGACGTGCCCGTTATCAACCTGCGCGCAGTCATTGCGCCTTTCTGGGACGAACAGATCGAAGAATACCGGATCGGCTTTACCCTCTCCGACAACGACAACGTCGTACACGGCGTAGTCTGGCCGCTCCTCGGCATAGAAAGCGAAGCCGTCGACGTGCCTGCCGAAATAGAAAGCGTACTGCGCGAATGCGGCGTCGGCATCATAAAAACGCTCGAACACCGTTTCCCGCTCGAATATTGCGATGACTGCGGCGTGCCGCTCTATCCTTCGCCTGAAGGCGAAGTCGTCCACGCCGAAATGCCCGAGGCCGAAGCCGAGCAGATTCCACGACATCTACACTGATGCAATCATCCACGGCCACGGAGCGCGAACTCGGCTCCCATACCCCCGTGATGCAGCAATACCTGCGCCTCAAGGCGCAGCATCCCGGCACGCTGCTTTTCTATCGCATGGGCGACTTCTACGAGTTGTTCTTTGACGACGCCGAGAAAGCCGCGCGCCTGCTCGACATCACCCTGACCACGCGCGGAAAATCTGCCGGACGGCCCATCAAAATGGCAGGCGTCCCTTTTCATGCCGTCGAACAATACCTGACGAGGCTGGTCAAACTGGGCGAATCGGTCGTCATTGCCGAGCAGGTCGGAGAGCCGGGCGCAAACAAAGGCCCGATGGAACGAGCCGTAAGCCGCATCGTCACCCCCGGTACGATCACCGATGCGGCGCTACTCGATGAACGCAAGGACTCGCTGCTGCTTGCGCTCAACATACACCGTGGCGTACTCGGGCTGGCCTGGATCAATCTTGCCAATGGCGACCTGCGGCTGGCTGAGGTATCTCCCGATTCTCTTGCCTCGCAGTTCGAGCGTCTGGCTCCGGCGGAAGTGCTCGTGCCCGACGGTCTCGCCCTGCCGCAAATCGAATCCCTTGCCCCGGCACTGCGCCGGCTGGCGGATTGGCAATTCGATCCCGAAACCGCCGCCCAATTGTTGTCCGAACACTTCGGCGTCCGCGACCTCTCCGGATTCGACGCCACCGACATGCCGGTGGCTATCGGCGCAGCAGGTGCGCTGCACGATTACGCCCGCAGCACACAACGCCAGAACCTTGCCCACGTCACCCGGCTCATCGCCGAGCGTGATTCCGAATTCCTGCGCATGGATGCCGCCACCCGGCGCAATCTCGAACTCACCGAAACCCTGCGCGGAGAACGCGCCCCCACCCTGCTGTCGCTGCTCGACACCTGCGTTACCAGCATGGGCAGCCGATGGCTGAGACATGCCATACACCACCCGCTGCGCAACCCTGCCATTCCTTCCGCGCGCCACCGCGCCGTCACCGCGTTGCTCCAGGAAAACACCGGCAACGGCCATCCCCGCACCGGCATGGCGCGGCGCATCCTTGGCGAAGTTGCCGATATTGAACGGATCACGGCGCGCATCGCCCTCAAAAACGCTCGCCCGCGCGACCTCTCCGCGCTGCGTGAAAGCCTCGCCAGCCTGCCCGAACTGCTGCCTGTGCTGGCGGGTTCATCGAGCGATCTGCTCGAACAACTCGCTGCCGACCTCGAACTGTCCCCTGCCCCGCACGAACTGCTCGTCCGCGCCATTGCCCCGGAACCCGCCGCCCTCGTGCGCGACGGCGGCGTCATCGCCACCGGATACGATGCCGAACTCGACGAATTGCGCAACATCCAGACCCATTGCGGCGACTTTCTCATCAGCCTGGAAGAGCGCGAACGCGCCCGCACCGGCATTGCCAGCCTCAAGGTTGAATACAACAAAGTCCACGGCTTCTATATCGAGGTCAGCCACGCCAATACAGCAAAAGTCCCCGACGACTATCGGCGCCGCCAAACCCTGAAGAATGCCGAACGCTACATCACGCCGGAACTCAAGGCATTCGAGGACAAAGCCCTGTCTGCCCGTGAGCGCGCGCTTGCGCGTGAAAAAATGCTTTTCGAGGCAGTACTCGACGAACTCGCTCCCTGCATTCCCGCCTTCCAGTGCGCCGCGCGTGCCATTGCCACGCTAGACGCCCTTGCGGCCTTCGCCGAAGCCGCGCGTTGCCACGGCTACGTTGCCCCCGTGTTCACCACTCAACCGGGCATCCGCATCACCGGAGGTCGCCACCCCGTCGTGGAACGTCAGGTAGAACACTTCATTCACAACGACACTCACCTTGCTCCTGTGCGCCGCATGCTCCTCATCACCGGCCCGAACATGGGAGGCAAATCCACCTACATGCGCCAGGTGGCGCTCATCGCCCTCATGGCGCACATCGGCAGCTTCGTCCCCGCCGGACAAGCCCAACTCGGCCCGCTGGATGCCATCTACACCCGTATCGGCGCTTCCGACGATCTCGCCTCGGGCCGATCCACGTTCATGGTCGAAATGACCGAAGCCGCCGTCATCCTGCACGGCGCAACCGAGCACAGCCTCGTGCTGATGGACGAAATAGGCCGAGGAACATCCACCTTCGACGGCCTCGCCCTCGCCTTTGCCATTGCCCATCACCTGCTGGAAAAAAATCGCAGCCTCAGCCTTTTTGCCACGCATTATTTCGAGTTGACCCGCCTCAATGCCGAGCACCCCGAATGCGCCAACGTCCATCTCGACGCCGTCAAGCACGGGCACAGCATCGTATTCCTCCACGCCCTTGAAGACGGCCCCGCAAACCAGAGCTACGGCATAGAAGTCGCTGCGCTGGCAGGCATCCCGTCCCCCGTCATCCGCGAAGCGCGGCGACAACTCCGCACCCTGGAAAACCGCGCCGTCGACGCAGGGCCGCAAGCCGACCTGTTTACCGCACTGCCGGAAACCAGCCCACCGCCCTCTCACCCGGTATTGACCGAACTCGCAGCCACCGACCCGGACACCCTCTCACCGCGCGAAGCGCTGGAAAAGCTCTACGCTCTCAAAAAATTGCTCGATTAATCCTCCCGCCCGTCACTCCAGCCTTGACCTCCTTCCCGTCCGCTACTAGTATTATGGGTTCTCTGGGTTGTTAGCTCAGTTGGTAGAGCAGCGGACTTTTAATCCGTTGGTCGAAGGTTCGAGTCCTTCACAACCCACCAGTAAAACCAAGGGGTTGCAGCAATGCAGCCCCTTGTCGTTTACATCGGGCTAGCAAATACACCCAGATTCACGCCTGCATCCGCGTCAATGTCCGCCAGCCGGATTTCCTGCCCGACACTGACTTTGCTCCCGCCCTGGGCCATCAGGGAGGATAGCGACACTTTGCCTGATGAGAGGAACAGCAGCCGCCAGCGAGCGCTCAGTCTTGCTGTCCCATGCCGGGAGGCCCGCACCTTGCCTTGTCCGTTGCCAAGCAGATAGGCCGCTTCTCCGGCTTGCCGAGGGTCGATCTGGGCTATTTCTTTATTACTTTGCTATTTCATAAAATGAACTTCACCATCCAAACAATAAAAACTAACAAAGTGAGGATGCCAGATAAGGCTTTTGTCCTCGTTTTTTCTGCTTTGATGATAATAATAACCTGGGTCAAGATCACAGTAATCATAATTATGGTAGCAAACACAACACTACCTCCCGTGCTGTCTTCTGGCAATCCAACCGAAGGATCAAAACCACTAATCCATTCATATTTGTTTTTTTGGAGGGCAAGAAGTATTAGCAAGCCTAACAAATAATAGGCATACGCTACGATACTGTATAGTTTCTTCATGGCAACACTCTTTATCGTAGAAGTTCCGTAAAGCGAGGCCAAAAATTTACGATAAAATTGCCGTAAGACGTATTTTCTTTGATTTGTTTCAGAGACAACCCGGTTCCTCTGTTATAGCGTGCTCCAATAATACGGACATCATCCATTGAAAAAGGAGATGTAAGTTTGTCACGAGCAATCAAATCCTTTAAGTGCTTCGCTACTGTATCTATATTAAACATATCGCGCTCTAAGCAATTAGCCAACTTCCTAAGTTGCGCTGTGTCCATTTCATCAGAATTCAGTCCCAACGTCTGCGCAGCTGTACGAAGTTGTATACTAACCGATCCAAAGGATGTTTTTGTCGGATGCCTTGTTATTGCTAGCTTATCAATTACTGGCGGCCCGCTCCAATCAAATGATCTAACCTCAAAAGCTACACGATCAATGAAATTTGGGTCACCTCCCACTTCAATCCAACAAACACCTGCCAATAATTCAGGCGGGAAACCATAAGTATGAGCGGCTGATTTAATTTTTTCACGGTTATGGTGAACCCAAGCATCCTTAAACTTTTGAATATACTGCTTTCCTCCCCCTGCTTCTTCTGACAAGACTTTCCACCTAAACAAATCAACAATTCCCCATACAGGTGAATTATTTGATTCATTACATTGAAAGGTTTCCATTGCTTTTAGGCTCCAGTAGTAAGGAAAAACCAAGAAACGGGCAACCGTCATTCAGTTGCCCAAGATAATTCTTGACAATCAAAGCATAACATATCATGCGGTTTTATTTGCGATCAAGTCCCAACCCGCAGGGCGATTGCACCTATATATCATATTTGTTTTATTCCCACACACTTTCCCATTCCGTCATTCCCGCGTGCTCCCCGCTCAGGATTACTGCGGGGACAAGCTTTGGCGGGAATCCAGCGTCTTTTGTAATCCAATCAACATAGCCCTTTTTGCCTCATGCTTTGAACTGTTTGTTGCCGCATCGTGTGTTGGGCGATGCGGCTTACACAACATCAATTGCGTAGCCATACAGGGCAACGAAAAACCCCGACCTCATGAAACTCCGGAAAACGCTGGGTGGCAGAAGCCATTGGGCATTGAATCAAGATTTTTCAGCTTGATCGCGTTTCCTCGCGCTGCCGCAGCACCGGCAGGAATCGCTCCATGTAATCGGAACTCATTATGCCCATCCTGACAGCGGTATGCGGAGGGATGACGGTAAAAGCG
>JAITMK010000056.1 GCA_031277415.1 Azoarcus sp. | reverse complement strand
GCGGTTTTGACCTTGACGTCGAGGATGCCCTGTTTGTCGTCGGGCTTTTTGCCACGCAGGTGCGGATCGACGAGCACGATGTCCAGAAGATCTTCGGCAGGCAGATCAAGCGTGGCCTTGAGGAAATCGGTCAAAGGGCCGGTGTTTTGGGCATCGCCGAAAATCAGCTTGAAGACCTGGTCATTGCGGGGCGAGAGGAAGGGTTGAGGCACGGCGAGTTCTCCGGGTTGTTTCATACAGCATATGCTATATGGAACGATAACTCAAGATGCCGTTGTGTTTTTTGTGGGAAGTTGCAGGATCCGCGCAGCATCTGGATTCTGCGACTTCGCTTCGCGGTGCGCTGCAATGACGGGGTGGTGCGGCGATGCGGCTTACACAACATCAATTGAGTCCGCGTAGGTTGGGATTCGCGAAGCGAATCCCAACCTACGCGGAATGTCCTCTGATCACGGGTTTTCGTCCTGGCGGGAGGAGGAGGGCGAACCATCGTCCACAGCGAGAAATCCCGAATGTGCTATAAATAGAACTTTTGAAGCAGCGTGAAATCATGAACGATTTATCCAGCCTGCGGCCGGTTGCGGTTTGGCGGCATTTTTTCAATCTTTGCCGGATTCCGCGTGCTTCGGGGCGGGAGGCTGCGGTGCGTGAAGCCTTGTCTGAATGGGCCGCTGATCGTGGTCTGAGCGTGAAGGTCGACAGCCGAGGCAACCTCATCCTGGGCAAGCCTGCCACGGCGGGCTATGAAAACCGGGCGGGCGTGGTGTTGCAGGGGCATCTGGACATGGTGTGTCAGAAGCACAATGACAGCACCCACGATTTCGAGCGCGATCCGATTCGTCCCGTGCTGCGCGACGGTTGGGTGACGGCGCTTGATACCACGCTTGGAGCCGACAACGGGATCGGGGTCGCGCTGGCATTGGCGGCGCTGGAGGCAGACGATCTCGAACATCCGGCGCTGGAAGTTCTCCTGACCGTGGATGAGGAAGCAGGCATGCACGGTGCGATGGCCCTTGAGCGGGACGCAGTGAAAGGGCGCTTGCTGCTCAATCTCGATACCGAGGAATGGGGCGAAATCTATATCGGCTGTGCCGGAAGCGTCGACGTGGTTGTCGACGTACCGCTGCCCCTTGTGGCGGTTCCGGAGGATATGCAGGCCGTTTGCTTACAGATTTCCGGTCTGGCCGGAGGGCATTCCGGCATCGATATACATCGGGGGCGCGGCAACGCGATCAAGCTACTGGCGCAGTTTCTGCACAGACTGGTTGAAAAAGGTTTTGATTTCCGGCTGGTGTCGATGACGGGCGGTACGGCTCACAATGCCATCCCGCGCGAGGCCGAAGCTGTGCTTCGGGTGGAAGACATCTCCTCCCTGCTGGTGGAAGCCGGAAGCTTCGTGGCGGAGTTGCGAAGCCGGGTGAATGATGAAGAGTCCGGGATTTGTATTGGTTTTGAGCCTGCTTCGGAGCAGGGCACGGGTGACGCCCTGGCCGGTGAAACGGCCCGTCAGGTGCTGGCCCTGTTGCATGATCTGCCCTGCGGCGTGCGCCACATGAGCGGGCAGATGCCTGGCGTGGTTGAGACTTCCAACAACATCGGGGAGTTGCGGCTCAAAGACGGGCGGCTGCACGTCAACATGATGGTGCGTTCGCTGGACGAGCACGGTATTCATACCCTGTCCGACGAGATCGTTGCGCGTTTTTCCGCCCTGGGTTTCGATGACATTCATGTCACAGGAGCCGGGCCGGTATGGCATCCGAACCCCGAATCAAAACTGCTTGCGATGGCGCGGGATGTTTACCGGCAAACCTTCAACTGCGAGGCCACCGTTCAAGTGATTCACGCCGGACTGGAATGCGGCATTTTCAATTGGCGGTGGCCGGACATGGACATGATTTCCTTCGGACCCACGATTCGTGGCGCGCATGCGCCCAATGAACGCGTCGAAGTGGCAAGCGTGGAGCATGCCTGGCAGTTGCTCGCCGGAATATTGGCAGCGGTTCCCGAAAGAGAATCGGAAAGCTGATTGCCGTATCCCGTTTCGCTGTTTTCAGAATCTTTTCGGTATCCATGGCAGCACACAGGGTCTTATATCGCAGGCGAATTCGACCGTAGCCATTCGCGCAGGATAGTGTTGAAATGATTTTCCCAGTCCTCGCCTATCTTGTGCAGGGCATCGAGCACGTCAGAGTCCAGGGAAAGCTCAATATGCTCTGCAGGCGATGTTTCTTTGCAGGTGCATCCGCATCCATGCAGGCCGACAAGTCTGTCAGCGGTTTCAGGCCGCGTGGAAGAATTGAATCCAGAATCGAGCATCACGATTGTCTCCTCCTGTCAAAGCGTATGACGCAATTCATTAAGCATGTATTGCGACGGATTGTTATCTCGTGAAATCGAGAGTACGCTCACCCAGCAGAAATCGTGCCAGATTGTATTTCATTGATTTTTTTAATATATTTGATTCATGAATAAGAGCAGTGTAAAAAGCGCCGACATATCATTAAAGGGCGAAATTTTGATGGCATAAATAAATTGAAATGCTGTAATAATTTTTAAATACAATTATCATTAATACATGAATTGTTGTGCCAGAATGAGATCTCCCGAGAAGCGCATCGGCACGGTGAATTCCTGCCGTTTTTCATGCGGTGTGTTTTCGTTCGTGATGATGGTCAGACGGCCAATGGTCAGGCTGTCGTTTTCCCCTCCGCCGTAGAAGTTGACGTAGACCTGATATAGCCCTTTTTCCGGTGCGTTTGAGGCAAAAATCTCCGGGCCGTAACCGTCCGTGACATCTACGTCGATTGCGCCGCCATTGATGGCCCGTTGCCCGTACCAGGCGTGCTGGCCGCTGGGTGTAAGCACATGCAGGTCGAGATCGGTTCCGTTGGTATCCCAACTGAGCAGAATGCGCAGCCTCGATACGGGTTGCCCGTTTGCGCTCTGGTGGAACTGGACGCGCGAGTGGTTCCCGTCCGACAGGACTTCGACACTGTTGGAGCCGGAGCCGAAGCTGTAAGGACGCGCGAAGGCGCCGCTCTCATCGAGCCGCACCGGCATGGCGTTGCCGTTGACGACGAGCGTAGCGGTGTCGGAAATTTTTCCATGTGCCTGGATTCGCCCCCGAATCTGTGCGCTAGATGGCGTGTCGGCGTCGATGCCGGGCCTTGCGACGGGGTAATTTACCGCCTGAGTGAAAGGCGTGCGGGGGTCGCCCAACTGCCAGCCCGCAATGGGCGCGCTCAGTTCGGCCGATGCGGAAAGGGGCAGCAGTACGAGCGCCAGTCCCGGGACGAAGTGCTTCGCCTTCAGGTGAAAAGGGCCGGTATTCTGTGTATTTATACTCGGTTTCATTGGGAGTTTTCCGATTCAGAAAACCAGTGTGCGGATGTGCGTAAGCTCGCCGACTTTTCGCAGCGGCACGACGAAACTCTCGCGCCGCTCGTTGGCCGTATTTTCGTGGAAAATCAGGGTCAGGTGGCAAGTGATGATCGATTGCTGGCGTGTTTCGTCGAAATGGTAGCCGGAATTGCCGAAATTGCCCCAATAATTGACATAGAACAGGTAGACGCCGCGCATGGCCGCGGTTACGGAAAACATCTCCGGTCCCGCGCCGTCGACGCTGTCGACATCCATGCCGCCACCGGCGGTGAGTACCGGATTGGACCAGGTGACGTGTTGGCCGTCAGGTGTCAGTACGTGGAGATCGACTTCGGCTTGATTGTCGTCCCATGACAAAATGGCGCGCAATTGCGCTTTGGGTCGAGCGGGATTGGATTCGTAAAATTGCAGGCGTTGGATGGATCGGCCTTCCGGAGTCAGTACTTCGATGCTGTTCGAGCCGGGGCCGAAAGCATAGGGGCGGGCAAAACGGCCCTCTGTGTCGCTGTAGAGCGGCATCGGATTTCCGTTGACAACGATCGTTGGCGGCTTGCGCGGCGCAACCGTGCCCGTTTTTTCTGCATGGAGGCGCTTGTCCAGTTGCCCGCGAATCAAAGTGCGCCCGCGTTGTACTCCCCGGTCGATCAGGTTGTAAGGATAGGAGACGGCTTTTCCTTCGCTTTTGTCGGTGAATCCGCTGAAATTCCATCCGCCGTGGGGAAATTCGACCGGGGCGCTGCCTTGCGCTGCGGCGGAAAGCGGGAGGAGGCATCCTGCGGCAGCAAGAAAGAAAGCTGCCAGGCAGGCTGCCGGAAGAAAGGTGTTCCCGGTGTTTTCGTTTCTTTTCTGATTAAAAGCCTGAAATCGGATCGGTAGGAAATTCATGGCATATCTTCATTGACAAGTTTGCGCGCCCAGCGTTCGATGAGTTTTTCATCGTGGCTGGAGGGGTGATGGCGCAGGCCGAGATGCAGGTATTCATGCGCCAGTGTGATGCGGTCTTCGAGTGAGCGGAGGCCGCGGACATGGATGCGACCTCTGTCCTGTTCGGAAAAGGGCGTGCCGTGGGATAGCAGGCAGATGTCCGGCAACGCGGAGGGTTCGTCGAACCCCGGCAGATGCTGGTACAGGACGCGGTGCCACCGCGGTGTGCGCGATGCGAGCCAGGTTTCGGCTTCGGTAAAGCGTCGGCAGACGATCCCCGCCAGGTCGTTCATTGCAGCCAGATCCGATTTGGGGAAGGCTTTCCGCAGGATGACATCCCATGTTTCACCATTCCGGCTTGCGGCGGCGGCATCCGTCCAGGCCATGCGGTTTTTACTCTGTGTCGTGCTGTGATAGCCGACTTGCGCCCCCCGGAGTACCAACCCCGTCGTGAAACCGGTGACAGCACGCGCGTTTTGGCTCGGAGGGTGGATGGATACCCGCTGTTTCCGGCTGCTGTCGTCGATGACAAGGCAGTTTCCCTGTTTGACGGCCTCGTTGAGCAGGTAACTGCGAATGACGACCGACAGGGCGCGGGCGGCTTCGGTTTGCTTCGCGTCGGCTTCGCGGTCGATGACGCGGGCGACGTAATCGTCCAGGCCGAATCGTCCTTCGATGCGGGCTTGCCCGTTTGGCCGGGAAAGAGACAATTCTCCGGATGAGGTGAAGGGAATCGAGACGCCGCTCTGGAAACGGGCAACGAAACGGCCTTGCAGGATGCCTTCCTGTGCAGGTTTTCCACCCGGCTGTTCAACCTCGAACGGATATCGGGCGAAGAAGTTTACCCGGACGCAACCCGGTGTGCCCGGCCCGCTACCCGGCGGCAGCGTTTCAGTGAGGGCTTCTGCCAGACGCGTGCCGTGACGCGCCATGATCTGCTGCCCCGTGCCTTCGCCTGCGAACCAGACGGGTCGACCATCGATAAGCCAGCCCGCACCTCCCCCGTAACGCCTTGCGGGTTGTCCGGGCAGGTGCCAGGAAAAGGTTTTGATCCGCAATCGTCCCCCCATGCCGCGGATCAGCAGCGATGCTTCCTGCCCGGGGGCAGAAGCGGCAAACAGCCGGGCGAGCAGGGTGTTTGCCGCTTCTTCCCGTGTGCGGGCGGGCGCGGCTTCGAGCGCGCGCAGGATGGAAGCGCTCGAAGCGATGGTCTCCGGTTTCATCGCATCGAGATCGGCCAGCCAGGGCGCGGCATCGCGCACGCCGGGACGCGCTTCCCAGAACGTGCGCCATGCTTCCGGTGAAATTCCGAGCCGCCGGGGTTCGAAAAACAAACCGCACGAACGGACCAGGGCCTGTTCGCGGCCAATACTTTGGCCGGAATCGCAACAATAGGCTTCTTCTTCGAGATGTTTTCGGGCAAGAGATCCTCGCTTGCCTCGCGCTCCGGTGCAGACGTAATCCGGTGCGGGATGACGTTGCTCGATGAGCCACTGGTAAACAAAGAGTTTCCACAGGCTGCCGAGCGGGGCACGCCGCGCAAACGGTCCGCCGGTGCCGCCCGTGGGCGAGTCGGAGATGCGTTGGCTGATGACGAGTTTTCCTGTGGTGTCGAACGAACGCCATTCCAGTTCGCCGTCCGTCCCGGCTCGCCAGAGTATTTCCAGCGCGGGAACCGGTTCGGCGCTTGCCGGTGCCACGGCAAGCGCAAAACTGCAACAAAACAAAATACCGGCGCGGGTTATTTCACCACCCATTTCTCGTTTTCTTCACTGGAGTAAGCTTTCATCGAAGGCTGGTACATCCGGTAGTAGCGCACCGGGGGCAACGTAAAGTTGCCGCTCTGGCCGACTCTCAGGAGGTGACGCACGGCGATGCTCCCGTTGGCCGGCAGGAATTCGACGGGGACGCCGTAGCGGTTCCGGTGTTCCTCGGCATTGCTCCGGTCGAAGGGGCGGGGGTCTCCGCCTTCGATCAGGTTGATGTCCCAGGTGGAGCGTTCGACGTTTGTTCCCGGTGGCAGGGGAACTTCGATGATGCCATACCGATGAGCCTGTTTCGCCGAGATGCGGATTTCGTCGAGATAGAGCTCGTGCGTGGAAAGCCCGTCAGCAGGATCGACGGGAGAAAGCGTGTAGTCGGTGTCGTTTTCCTTGGATCCGCTTCGGTTCAGGCGATAGAGCGTGCGCTCGATTTTGACCGGCAGGGCGCTCTTGCCGTTTTCTTCGCTTTCGTAGCGCAGAATTGCCGTGAGTTTGGCGGGTGCGTTGTGAATTCGCAGTGTTTCGGGAAGAGGGTTTCCGGCAGGCCAGAGCCATTCGGGGGTGTCGGTAAGGCTGGTGGTGGCGGTGTCCTGCCATTTTCCGTCGGAGGGCTTGAGGGCGGAATGGCTGGGTCGAAGCGTGAATTTGCCGCCAAGCGCCTGTTGCGTCCAGACGAGCGCCAATGCCCGGTCGAAGGTCGGCATTTCTTCGGAGACGCTGGCAAGGATCGTGGCAGCGGTGTTGCTGCCAGCGCCTCTGCCGGAAAGGAGCAGCAGGGCTTGCGCGGAAGGCAGGCCGCTGGCTTGCAGGCGTTGCCGGGCGTTACCGAGCGCCTTGGCGTCGGCGCGGGAAGCCATGTCGGCTTCCTGGGCGATGAGTGAGACCAGTACCCGCGCGTAAGCGATGCCGAGCGGCGAATCCGGGTCGTTCAGAAGAGGGCTGTCCGTGTCGCGGTCTTTGCCATCGTCATCGTCCATTTTCGCCAGAGCCGAGAGTAATCCTTCCGTTTGTGTGCGTACCGGCAGCCCGATCTGCTGGATGAACCACAGAGCGAGCGCCTGATGCAGTATCGGCTCGTTTCCGGCATGGTCGCGGTAGACCGCCAGAACGCGCTCCCAGTGCGAAGCAGGCAAACTCGTGCCCAGCGCGCGGGTCGCCCGCCAGTCGGCGTAGTAGGCGTAGGCGGTCATCAGGGCGTTGTTGTCCGTGCCCCGCCCCCACCAGCCGAAAATGGCCTCGGGGCCTGCCAGCGCAGCCAGCCGCAGGCGCTGGCCGTAGAGGGTTTGGCGCAGGTGTACGGCCTTGCCCTGCGCACGATCCGGGGAAAGCAGCGGCATGATGATGGAGAGCGGTATCAGGCGGCTTGCCGTCTGTTCGACACAGCCCCACGGATATTCGAGCAGGGAATCGGCAATTCGCAGGAAGTGTTCGCTGCCGCCGGCGGCCAGGCGCAGTTTCAATCGGCGGGCATCGGCAGGTAGTTGAAGGGATGCCGTTCCATGTTCCAGGGAAACGGTCTGCTCATTCAGTCCGTGCCAGCGGACAGGTTCGGCGATCAGGGAGGTTTCCAACGCATCGACGAGTTCACCCGCTGCGCGCACTTCCAGGCGCGCTGTTTGTTCGCCGTCAAAGGAGGGCAGCTTGAATTGCAGCCAGGTGACGCCGTGCCGGAGCGCCGCTTTCTGGGTGATTTCTTTTTGTGCCAGTTTGAGCGTGATGTCGGCCTCACGCGCATTGCCGGTGTTGTTGAAGACGGCAAGCGAGGCAACCGGCGTGTCGCCTTCACGCATCCAGTTGGGTGAGGTCCATTTGGCGTACAGGGGTTTGTCGGACTGCATCCAGGCGGCGCGTTGCCCGTAGACGGCATCCTGCCGGGGAGATTTGCCCCTGGGCGGTTTTTTGTCCAGAGCCACGGCGCGCACGGTGATGCGCCAGCGTGAGAGGGCGTCCGGCATCTTGAAGGTGAACCGGGCGCGGCCGTTCTCGTCAGTGAGCAGCGTGGGCACCCATGCCGCCGTATCGGTATCGTCGCGGCGGGCGCGTTCGAGCACCTTGATGGCGCGTTCGTTGTACTGGTGACGGGCAGGCGGCTGTCTTGCAGCGTCGTTGGCGTAGTCGGCGGCTTCGTCGTAGGTGATGAAATTCAGGCTCGCGCTGGTGCGCACGTTGTTGCGCCGGATGTGCTGGAAGAATTCCACCATGTCGGGGGCGATTTCCGGTTGCAGGGCGTAGATCATTTCATCGACGACGGAAACCGTCAGCGCGGCTTGCACCGGTTTCCCGGCCAGGCTCACGTCGATGTCGACTTCCACGGTTTCGCCCGGTTTCACGACCGTTTTTGCAGGCTTGATATCGAGCGCAAGCCTTGGGACTTCGACCACCAGCCCCGCATTCTGGAAAACATATTCGCCCGCTTTGACGTAGGCTACCGAAAAGGTCATGTTCGGAGCGAGGTTTTCGGTGACGGGCACGCGCGCGCGCCACTGATTGGGGGCGAGGCGCTCGGCGCTGATCCAGTCCGCGTTTTTGCCCTGGGCGGCTGAGAGCAGCGCGCTGGCTTCCACGCGGTCGCGCTCCAGGGTGAGCAGGGCTTCGTCGACCGGATCGGAGAAGGTCATCAGCACTTCGGCGGTCTCGCCCGGCTGATAGCGTTCTTTGTCGGGAACCATTTCGATGGTTCCGGGCAGCGTTTTGATTTCCCTCGCTTCACTGTCCCGGCCGCCGACCCAGTGCGCGGCGGTGGCAACGAGCCTGCCCTGGGCATCGCGCAGCATCAGGGAGTAGGAACCAGGTTTGTCGAACGTGTGTATCCATTCGCGGGCAGCAGTATTGATCGGGCCGCTCGTCTTCTCCTGGTTTTCGAGGCGGATGATTTCCCATTGCGCGGGCGGAGCGACTTGTTCCGAGTTTTCCGGTTCCAGTTGAAAACGAATGCGTTCGCCCGGCATCGAGAATTTGCGCGCGCCGGTCAGTTTCCAGTTCGCGGCAGCGCGCTCGATCAGGATTTCGCTCGTTTTCTGCACCCGGTAGGCCGCGCCGTCGGCAGCAAACACGGAGAGGATGAGCCGTGAGGGTTCTTTCACTGGGGGGAGTGAAAATTTCGCTTCCCCCTGATCGTTCGTGGTCAGAGAACTGGTTGCCTGTTCGACCGGGAAAAGGCCGCCGTAGCGCAGTTCGCCTTGTACCATCGTCAATACCTGCGCGCGCAAGGTGAGGTCGAGAGCGGCGTTTTTTGCCGGATCACCGTTCGGGTAGGTGAGGCGGATCATACCGGAGACGGGTTCCCCGGTCTTGAAGTTGGCGTTGTCGGGGGTGATTGCGATTTCCATGTGCGGCTTCACGTACTCGGCGACACGGAAGGCGGCCCCGTAGGTTTTGTCCCGGTATTTGACGCGAATCTCGTAGCCGCCCGCCGTAGCATCCGGCGGCAGGCGGAACAGGGCGTCTCCACCGCGATCCGGCGCGAACCGCGCATCGCCCGACCAGACCGGGGAGCCGTTGGGATCGAGGACGACGATGTCGAGCTTGCCCGCCTGCGCGGGAGCGGATTGGTTGGCCGCGCGGTATTCGCGCGCCAGAAACTTCAGGTGCACTTCGTCGCCGGAGCGGTAAAGGGGCCGATCCGTGACCGTATAGAGCTTGGTGTCGTAGATTTCGCTGTCGTAGTAGAAATTCTCGGAGACGAAAACGCCGCCGGCTGCGTCCAGCCCAAGCAGGTAGGTGCGTTCCGGGCTGGTATGCGAGAGCGTGGCAAGCCCGTTGGCGTCGGTCGTTGCCTGTGCCAGCACGCCACGGCCATCGGTCCATTGCAGATTTGCGCCGAGTACCGGGCGGCCGTCGGTACGATGGGCCGTCCATACCGTAAGCGAACCAGAAGCGAGCTTGGTGACGGCGATGGTATCCGAGACGAAGACGAGCGTCGTGGCGCGCCGTGTGCCGAGCATGGCCTCGGCGATGTAGAGACCGGGGCGGAGTTTGCCGAGCGGCACATAGAAATTGCCTTCGTTTTTCGGCAGGAAGTTGCTGCTGGAACCCTGAAGGTGCACGCCTTGCATTTTTTCCAGCGGATCGATAGGTTTGGCGGCCATCAGCGGGTAACGGAAGCGGTCGACCAGATCGAACCCTTCCAGGGGCTTGAACGTGTTGGCCGGGCGGTAATCGGGCTGCGCGAAATGGGTTTTCAGTTCCGGAACGGTTTTCGTTACCGAGCTGCGCGCGGTGCCCGAAAAGAGATTGCGCCAGGCGCGGCGCGATTTGTTCCAGGCGTTGCTCCACAGGTAGGAAAGCGTATTGGCGATGCCTTCATCGCGCGGGCGGGCCGTCACGTCGACGCGATGCGGATTTTTTTGCGCTTTCAGAAAGGCAAGCGGGTCGGGGACGCGGTACAGCGCAATGTCGACCCCGCCGTATCGGGCAACCGCTTCCTTGCCGCCTGATGCCGGGATTTCGATCCTGAGCAGGGCTTCGTCGTTCGTACCGTATTGCGTGTCGGTCAGGACGAAAAACGCCTCGCCCATCACCGGAAGATAGTTGCTGCCCTCGCCGGTCTCCTGCCGCGCCTGCAAATTCAAGGGCATGGCGAAGCAGAGCAGGGCGCAAGCGGCAAGTGTTACGAAGGATCTTTTTTTATGCACGGTCGTCATTATTGGTTAACTCAGGAAAGCCAGTGAAAATACGCCGGCGAAGTTCGGGTTGCCGATTTCGGGCCGCCAGCGCGTATCGTTCCATTGAAGAAGGGCAGACAGGGTTGCCGTCCGCAAACCATTGTCCCCGGGCGCGGGTGGCGAACCGTTGTGATAGACGACTCCGCGCCCTGTCCAGAGCATCAGGTGCTGTTCGGCCCCCTGATCAAAAAACAGCAAGTCCGCCGGTCGTGCCTGCCGCACGTCGTGGCTCACCCAAACGCTGTTTTCCTGAATCAGTCCAATGGCGCTGACGTAAGCCCCTTCGCTGCCGTCGGGCCGCTTCCAGCGGTGCCGTAGGGCAAGGCGGGTTTCTTCCGGTATGAGATCGGGCGGAAGACGCCCTTCAAGCCCCATCGCCCGCTGCCAGCGCACATCATGCTCGGCAAGCGCCTCGGCGACGGCGAAGCGCACGAACCCCGCGCAGTCTCGGTGCGTCCAGCGCGGCGTTGGCCCGCGCCGGATTTGCTCCACGGCGATACGGACGATCCATGCCCGCAAGGCCCGGCTTTGCGCCGCATCGAGGCGAATCGCCGGAACGACGGGTTTTCCCCCCGGCACTCCCCCTCCCACGGGCAGGGCGCGCGCCTGCGCGACCAGTCCTGCCACGCTCAACGCGGCAAGCATTCGGCAGAAACGGCGGCGTGATTGCGTGATCGGCATCGGCGGGTTCTTCCGGGGTTCAGCGGGGCACGGCCTCTTGCCATTTCAGGGGATACCAGGCAAGGCCATCGTTACGCACCGTTTTTGGCAGTCCGATATGTTGTGCCGGATAGCGTGCCAATGCTTCCAGGCGGGGTACGAGGTATGCCTCGGCGGCGTTGCGGAACAAGGCTTCCTCATCGCGGGGCAGAGCGATGAAGATTTCATTGCGCAGCAGGGAAGCCAATGCTTCCGGATCGATGAAGGCCAGCGGCGCGTCCTTTCCGGCGCGAAAACTGTCGGAGAGCGCCGGGTAGCGTTTTGCCGCGACAGCGAGCGCGTTTTCCACCAGTTCCGCATCGGGAGAGAAGAGAACGATGTCGCGTTGAATGGCCAGCGCAGGTTTCAGGCTGCGTTTTCCGTTGTCGCCGGGCGAACCGAAGCGCGAGGCGATTTCACCTTGCCAGAGCGCGGAATCGGCCTCCATCGAGGTTTTGCTTTCCTCCGTCCTGATGGCTTGCGCAGCCAGATCAAAGAATTCCTGTACCTTTTTTTCGTCCGCCTCGGCGTTCAGATGTGCTGCGAAAAGCGGTGTATAGAGCCGCGCCCCCTTGTACCAGCAAACTGCGGCAGAACCAGAGAAGTTGGCGGTGAATGCTTCCGGTTCCGTCGGCTGGTCCCGGTGGGTGTTGAGTTCTTCCAGCAGCGATGCCATTTGAGTCCAATTCAGCGGCGCGGACGCGCAAAAGCTTGCTCCGTGTGGAAGGACTGCCCACAGGTTTTTACTGCCGTCATTACGCCACGCAACGCCGTCGAGCAAGGCTGCGCTTTGCCATTTGCCTTGCTCATCGAAGGCGAGACTCAGTGCCGCTAGTCCCGGCACGAACGATTCGTAGTTGAGCGCGAATGCCCGGGCGCCGAACGTCAATTCATGCTTCTTTTCAGCCAATGGGGTTTCGAGGGAAAAATGTCGCGCGAATGGTGAAGCAGACTTTCCGCCAGCGAGCAATTCCCGAATGATTTCAACAGCCTTTTCCGATTGCGTCTCTGCGTCCGTAAACAACATGGCCGGATTGGAAAGCGCGATGATCCGCTCTCCCTTGGAGAGCAGGAGCAACTGACGGCCGACTCCATATTCCAGTATCAGTATGTCTACGTCCGAATCGTCGAGCTTGCCCATCGACGACAGTTGCATGTCGGAGGCTTTCACAACGGCGGGCAGGAGTGTCTGGATGATTCGCGCCAGATAATTGCGCGAAAGTACGACGACGAAATCTTTCAGCCGTCCGGCATCGTCCCGCCATAAGGCAACTTCGGCGGGTTCATCGAGAACGGACTCGAGCAGCCTTTCCGGGAAGTCCAGCTTGTGCTCGTAAGCGATGCGCCGTAGCGTGCCGGAGAGCGCCAGGCGGCTTTCGTTTTGCTCGTAATAGGTGACGAACTCCTCGGTGAGCACATCGCGGGCAAGCGGTATCCGCAGCAGATCGGACGGGAGTTTAGAAAGACTGTGGCTGCGGATCAGAGCGTCCGGAAGATGGATATCGGGCGCGCGCTTGCCGATCTGGCCGGAGAATGGCGGCGGGCGCAACATGACGCTGCCAAGCGCGACAAGTCCGCCGACGAGCAGCAACCAGAACAGGAAATTTTTGATTTTGGGTGTAATCATGAGTCGTCTGAAAAACGGAAATTGCAGGGTAACAATCTGTGAATGCCGTGCCAGTCC
>JAITMK010000106.1 GCA_031277415.1 Azoarcus sp. | reverse complement strand
TTTGGGCGACTGAAGTCATGACTGTTTCCCAGGCCGGAAGGCTGTCTTTCTTGTATGGCACTTTATTCGAAATAAACAAAATTCGCAATAAACGAAACAAACACAGATCGCATCGCCAGCTTTTTGCCTCTTGTAAAACGCCATTCCTTACATTACAGTAAGGAAATGACGGAGAAACGCCATGACAGCAGCAACCATCACATCGAAGGGGCAGGTCACAATCCCGGTGGACGTGCGCAACCAGCTTGGGCTGGAATCCGGCGACCGGATTGAATTCAGCTTCAACGATGAAACGGGCCGGTACGAGGTCTATCCGGCTACACGCTTACTTGCGTCGCTCAAGGGAATCGTGAAAAAGCCTGCCAAGCCGGTATCTATCGAGGACATGAACCGCGCCATCGCCGAGCAGGGGGCATCCGCGCGATGATCGGACTGGATACGAACGTGCTGGTTCGCTATTTTGCGCAGGACGATGCAGTGCAATCGAAGAAGGCGACAGCACTGATGGAGTCCCTGTCGGTCAACCAACCGGGCTATGTCTCGCAGGTGGCGCTCGTCGAAGTCGTGTGGGTGCTTGGCCGCTGCTACGGCGTCGAGCGAGGCCCGATGAAGGACATCATCGAATCAATGGTCGCGACGAAGGAACTGGTCGTTGAAGGGGCTGATACGGTGCGTAAGGCCCTTCGCGTTTTCGGCGCGTCGAATAATGCCGACTTTGCGGACTGCCTGATCGAGCGTTCCGGACATAAGGCGGAATGCGAGTACACGGCCACTTTCGACGTTGCGGCAGCAAAGCTCGCCGGAATGCAATTGATCAGGTGATGCAAATGATTACGTCGCTCGCTGGACATTTCAAGATTACGCCCTAGAATGCCGGATAACATGAACTTCAGGTATTCTTCATGCGCATATTATGCTTATTCACTACATTTTCACTTCTTCTCTCAGGCTGCATGATCGTTCCACGCCCTACTGATCAGGAACTGCTGGCTTTGGATAATCCTCCGCCTGCCGTTTTGGAAAAAGTTGAATACTTTTTTCCCGGGGCGATATCGTGGTATGAGCAAGTAGAAGCCGAGCTACTGCCCAAAGGTCGCCCGCTCTCCCAGCGCGAAACCGAATTTGCGATTCGTGTCGGAGTCAAAGATCCGAGCCGCGTCAGAATCGTTGTACTCAATGACTTCCCAATACCTTCTGACCCGGAGTTGCGGAAAGAGGCGGAGCGTATTGGCTTGGGCAGCAAGAGTGAAGGCGGCAGAACAAATGGTTATGTCATCCTTCTCAAGCCATGGACTGCGGAAAGTAACGCTGTTATCTCTCACGAACTCGTTCACGTCGCACAGCAGGATCGGTTAGGCAGGGAGTCATACTTGCGACGCTATTTGATTGAAATGGAAATGATGGGCTATTCCCGCTCCCCTTTGGAACTCGAAGCCTATGAAAAGCAAAGCAGTTCCTTGTAATACGCCCACCTCGTCATTCCCACGTGCCTCCACCACCCCGTCATTCCCGCGTGCTTTTGGCGGGAATCCAGCGTCTTTAAGGCGGTTTCGGTTCATTCCCGAACCGTAGGGGCGGCATCCTGCCGCCCGTGGGCTTTGTTTCGTAAACACCCTCTAAGGTAGCCGCCCACCATTTTTGTACGGTACAATTCCGTACAAAAGGAGCCTGCCATGACAACCGCTACTGCTCGTCTTGATCTTCGTCTCGAATCCCATGACAAGGATCGTATTGCCAAAGCCGCTGCACTGCGGGGCATGGCGGTGTCTGCTTTCGTGCGTGATGCTGTATTGCGTGAGGCCGATACTGCCATTGCGGCCGATACCGTCGTCACGCTGTCGGAAGATGAGTCGCGCCGCTTTCTTGCTGCGCTGGACGAACCGTTTCGTCCCAATGCTCGCCTGAAGAAGGCGATGGATGCTGCGGCCCGCCTGACGCGGCGCTAACGCATGGCGCTGATCTTTAGCGTCCTCGATGGCCGACGTCACCACCGCGGCGATTTCACCTGCGGCGTCGCCGCATTGGACGACTACCTGCGCCAGAGGGCAGGGCAGCACCAGCGGGACGGTATCGCCACCACCCATGTTTTGATTGACGACGTGCAGCCTGCACGCATTCTCGGCTATTGTTCGCTGTCAGCAGCCCAACTCTGCCTGCGCGAACTGCGCGCGGAAGACCGTAAGCGCCTACCCGCATATCCAGTCCCGGCGATACGTGTGGGACGGCTGGCTGTGTCGAAATCGGAAAAGGGCAAGGGCTATGGTCTTTTGCTGCTGGGTCATGCGGTCAATCTGGCTTTGTCCGTGCGGCAAACGTTGGGGGTGCGTGTGCTGGTCGTGGATGCCAAGGATGCGCAGGTGGCAGCGTTCTATGAAGGTTTTGGTTTCCGCCGCACGGCCACCGCGGCGTTGTCGTTGTACTTGCCGGTTTGAGAAATTGCAATGTCTTCCCCCGCCGATATCGACATCCTCACCTTTCCCGATAGCGCGTTTCGGCTGCATCGGACGTTTTTGCCTGCGGGCGATCAGCCCGAGGCTATTCAGCAGCTTTGCGCGGGTATCGAAAACGGGTTGATGTTTCAGACGCTGCTTGGCGTCACCGGCTCCGGCAAAACTTATACGATGGCAAACGTCATCGCCCGCATGGGACGCCCCGCGCTGGTGCTGGCGCCCAACAAGACGCTGGCCGCGCAGCTTTATGCCGAATTCCGGGAGTTTCTGCCCGAAAACGCCGTCGAATACTTCGTGAGCTACTACGATTATTACCAGCCCGAAGCCTACGTCCCCTCGCGCGATCTGTTCATCGAGAAAGATTCCGCCATCAACGAGCACATCGAACAGATGCGCCTGTCCGCCACCAAGAGCCTGATGGAGCGCCGGGATGTCGTTATCGTTGCCTCTGTTTCCTGCATCTATGGCATCGGCGATCCGGTCGATTACCACGCGATGATTTTGCACCTGCGTGAAGGTCAGCGTATTGACCGCCGCGACATGATCGCCCGGCTCGTGGCGATGCAATATACCCGCAACGACGCTGATTTCCATCGCGGCGTTTTTCGTGTGCGTGGCGATGTCATCGACGTTTTTCCGGCGGAGAACGCCGAATGCGCGGTACGCATCGAAATGTTCGATGACGAAGTCGAACATCTCACCCTGTTCGATCCGCTCACCGGGCAGATCCGGCATCGCCTGGGGCGTTTCACCATCTACCCCTCCAGCCACTACGTCACCCCGCGCGCCACCGTCCTGAAAGCCACCGATGCCATCAAGAAAGAACTGGCCGAGCGCATTGCCTTTTTCCAGCACGACAGCAAGTTCGTGGAAGCGCAACGTATCGAACAGCGCACCCGGTTCGATCTTGAAATGCTCACCGAAGCGGGTTTTTGTAAGGGCATCGAAAACTATTCCCGTCACCTTTCCGGCCGACAGGCAGGCGAACCGCCTCCTACCCTCATCGACTATCTGCCGTCCGACGGCCTGCTCTTCATCGATGAGTCTCATGTCACCATCGGCCAGGTCGGCGGCATGTACAAGGGCGACCGTTCCCGCAAGGAAAACCTCGTCAACTACGGCTTCCGGCTTCCTTCCGCGCTCGATAACCGCCCGCTGAAATTCGAGGAATTCGAGCGCCTCATGCCGCAAACCGTTTTCGTTTCCGCCACCCCGGCAAATTACGAACAGACGCATCAGGGGCAGGTTGTCGAACAGGTCGTGCGGCCCACCGGGTTGGTCGACCCCGAAGTCATCGTCCGTCCGGCAAGCACTCAGGTCGATGATCTTCTCGGTGAAATCCGCCGCCGCACCGACGCCGGGGAACGGGTGCTCGTGACGGTGCTCACCAAGCGCATGGCCGAGGAACTCACCGACTATCTGGCTGAACATGGCGTCCGGGTGCGCTATCTGCACTCCGATATCGATACCGTAGAGCGGGTGGAGATCATCCGCGACCTGCGCCTGGGCGAATTTGATGTTCTTGTCGGCATCAATCTGCTGCGCGAAGGGCTGGATATTCCCGAAGTTTCACTCGTGGCGATTCTCGACGCGGACAAGGAAGGTTTCCTGCGTTCCGAGCGCAGCCTCATCCAGACCATTGGCCGCGCTGCCCGCCACATCCACGGCACGGCCATCCTCTACGCGGATCGTGTCACCGATTCCATGCGCGGGGCCATCTCCGAAACCGAGCGCCGCCGGGACAAGCAGATCACCTTCAACAGCGCCCACGGCATCACCCCCCGCACCGTCACCAAGCGCATCAAAGACATCATCGACGGTGTCTATTCCAGCGAAGAATCCGGCAGGCAGTCCCGCGTTGCCGAAAAATTTCGCGGAGCCGATTACGCGGCGATGGATGAAAAGGCGCTGGCCAAGGCCATCAGAAAACTCGAAAAGACCATGCAGGATCATGCACGCAACCTGGAGTTCGAGCAGGCTGCGGCGGCGCGGGACGAATTGTTCAGATTGCGGGAACGCGCCTTCGGCGCAGATCGGCACGGAGAAGGATGAACACGGGTCTCGCTTGTCTCCGCCATTTATGGCGGAGACAAGCGAGACAAAGCAACACCGGGAGCCGAAGGCTCCCCAAAACCGTATCGAGGAATCCCCGACCTTCAGGACGGAGTGACTCAAAAAAAAGCGGCGGATGTTTCCCGCCGCTTTTTTCGAAAGAAACTGCCTCACTTCACATCGGCTTCGCTTTCCGGTTTCACGCCGGAATCATCTTTCAGTTTCATGTCGGCTTTGCTTTCCGGTTGCACGTCGGAATTGTCTTTCAGTTTTACATCGGCATTACTTTCCAGTTGCTTGATGTACGCCTGCCACTTTTCTTGCTGCATCCGTTGTCGCAGTTCCGGTTTGACATCATCGAGAGACGGAGATACGTCACGTATATCTTCCAGGAAGATGACGTGGTAGCCGTAATTAGTCTGGACGGGCTTCGCGGTGTACTTTCCTTTGGCGAGAGTGGGTATTGCTTCGGAGAAAGGCAGGGCGGCGGACAGGGGGATCCAGCCAAGGTCGCCGCCGTTGTTTCTGGAGCCGGAATCAAGCGATTTTTTCGCCAGTTCCGCGAATTTCGCGCCTTTATCGAGCCTGGAAATCACGGCCTTGGCTTCTTTTTCGGTTTTCAACAGGATGTGGTGTATGTGGTACTCCTTTTGGTCTCCCATGCTGGCCTTGATCTTGTCGTATTCCTGCTGCAGTTCGGCATCGGTCGGCACGTTGTTTTTCATCCAATCCTGCCAGTAATCCTGAATCAGCGCGTTCTGGCGGGCGAGGTCTTGCCGGACGACTGTGTCGGGCCGCTTGTGGATACCGGCCTTGACGGCGTCCTGTTCAAGCAGCACGCGGAGAATGAGCTCCTTGCGGATGCCGTCCTTCATGTTCGGATCTTCAGGCGCACCCTGGGCGCGTTGCTCGGCAATGATGACTTCGACCACTTCGCTCGGGATGGCAACGCCGTTGACGGTGGCGACAGAGTTTGCCGCGTTGCCGGAAGTGAATGGCGAAGTGCCGGGCGCGGGGTCTGCGGCACA
>JAITMK010000032.1 GCA_031277415.1 Azoarcus sp. | reverse complement strand
TTGGGTAATTCGAGGGTGTTGACTTCCACGATGTCGGTAAATTCCGAGCCGGTTTTGGGGTCGTAGAGCCGGTAACGGTTGTGGTAGCAGGCGTTTTCCGGGATCTGGATGTAGTCGGTGATCAGAATACAGATGGAACGCTCGATTTTTCGGTGATCTTCCCCCCGGCTGACCTGCTCGGTAATCATGCGGGAGAGGTAGAAGACGATGCGTTCGCGCATCTGGGGGCGTTCAGCAACCTGGATTTCGATGTCGACCAGTTTTCCGGTCGCGGTTTTGACCTTGACGTCGAGGATGCCCTGTTTGTCGTCGGGCTTTTTGCCACGCAGGTGCGGATCGACGAGCACGATGTCCAGAAGATCTTCGGGAGGCAGATCAAGCGTGGCCTTGAGGAAATCGGTCAGCGGACCGGTGTTTTGGGCGTCCCCGAAAATAAACTTGAAGACCATATCGTTGCGGGGTGAGAGGAAGGGGTGAGGCATACCGAGTTCTCCGGGTTGTTTCATATAGCATATGCTATATGAAACGATAACTCAAGATGCCGTTGTATTTTTGCGCAAAGTCGCAGGATCCATGCAGCGTCTGGATTCTGCGACTTCGCTTCGCTGCGCGCTGCAATGACGGGAGGGGTAGCGGCAAAGCCGACGGGGTGGTGCGGCGATGCGGCTTACACAACATCAATTGATGTCCGCGTAGGTTGGGATGAGCGAAGCGAATCCCAACACCATGAAGTTCCAGACGGTAGAAGTGTAGGACAATCCCAAACGTCGGGATTCGCTTCGCTCATCCCGACCTACGCTTGTTGCTTCAGATCCCTTGAAAAAGAAAATTAATCGCCGCCGCAACGCGGTCATGCTCGGAGGCAAGCGAGGTGACGGGATGTCTGAGAATGCGCGTTTGCACTGCGGCCATTTTGGGAACGTCCAGAAGAAACATTTCGTCCCCGATTTGCAGCGTAGGCACCAAACGCTCCGGGCGTTTGACCGTGGAAGGAAAATTCTCTAGACGGCGCAACGGAATCACCACGCGGCTATCCAGTCCATCAAGGAGATCGCTTTGCACATCCAGCAGGTAAGGCGTTGTTCGGGCATGTGCGCCTGGATTGGGGAAAACGTCGTATTTCGCCATCAGAACGTTTTCCATTCATCGAGCGGTAAGTCTTCGGCAGCCAGTATCTCATTGTAGGCTGCAATGAAATTAGCATATTCCTCGCGCCAGCGGCGCGCTTGTTCTTCTTTGACCACCTTGCGCAAATGTGCGTCGCAGGTCTGCGAAATATTGATATTCAGCGCCTTTGCGGCTTCCAGCGTATCGGCGCTCAGGCTTAGATTCGTCGCGCGACGGGGTGACGGGCCGGACGAATGAGTGCGTCGGCTGGAGACGAGATTGGGCATGGAGAATCATCCTGCGCATCAACAATGCGCATTATCCTAGTGCTTACAGAAAACGAATTCAAGCCCTCTTCACCCGGCAGGAACTCGTCACTTTCATGGTAAGCTTGGTACAAACCGAGAGGAGTTGTAATGAAAATAGTTGCTTTTTTTCTGTGTTTTTTCACTTTTGTGTCTGATGGTTATTCACAAGAAACAGGCAAATATGAAGAATTGAAAAACCGTATAACAGAAAAACAACAGTACTTTTCAAAAATATACGCTTCTTCCGATGCCGCCAAACAAAAAGAAATCGTTCGGCAAGCCCAAGCCTATTTGACAACGACCATATCCGATTCTTTGTTTTCCCACTGGTATGGAACGCCTTGGGATTTCAACGGAACTACCAGGGTGCCCAAGCAAGGAACCATTGCTTGCGGGTATTTCGTTACTACGATTTTAAGCGATGCAGGGTTCCGGATTCCGAGAGTTAAATGGGCACAATCGGCTTCCGAAGCTGTTATTGTAAAGATTGCTTCAAACATCCAGCGGTTCAGTAATCAACCGATGAGTAAAGTGATTGATTACTTGAACAAACAAGGCGATGGATTGTATATTGTAGGGATGGATTTTCATATTGGATTTATATCCAAACAGGGAAATAAGTTACGTTTTGTTCATACAAGTTATTATCATGCCGAAATGGGAGTGATGGCAGAACCTCTTGTAGGACATAATCCTCTTAATGATTCCAAATACCGGGTAATAGGGAAATTATTGGATACTAAAATGACTCAGAATTGGATTAATAGCGTTGAATATCAATAAAACCGCAGGCGGCCTGCGGTTGCCCGATATGTTGCACATTCATTCACGCAATTCACCGGGCGACCACAGGTCGCCCCTACACCCGGCAATTGAAATGGGGTTTTGCAGAGCATCCCCAGAGCCAGAGCGTGAAGCCGAGTGTCACATGCTCGTATCCATTGCCGATGTTTTCAACCAAACGTTGAACAGCCTGCGCGCAGCGATGGTGGTTTCGCCCGCCGTGAGACCGGCTGGCCCGATGCCATTGGCAACGAGTTCATCGGCGGCCGCGCCGTGCAAATGGACGGCACAGATGAGCGCCGCTTCGGCGGGCCAGCCCTGCGCGAGCAGGGCGAGGGCAAGGCCGCTCAAGACATCGCCCATTCCCGCGCTTGCCATGCCGGGATTGCCGGTGGTGTTGATGAACCAGCGCCCGTCGGGGGTTGCGATGACACTTCCGCAACCCTTGAGCGCGGTGAAGGCGCGATAGTTGCGCGCGATTTCGGTTGCGGCGGCAATGCGGTTGGCTTGAACTTCACTGGCGCTTATGCCGAGCAGCCGCCCTGCCTCGGCGGGGTGAGGTGTAAATACCGTTGCAGCTTGCCGTACTTTCACTGCATCTGCCAGGGCAGGGCGAAGGCTGATGAGGTTGAGCGCATCGGCATCGAGCAGCAGGGGAATGTCGCTGTGAATGACTGCCTGCAACGAACGTTCGGCTGCCTCGGAGACTCCCAGCCCCGGCCCGGCGGCAATGGCGCTCGGGTGTTCAGGCATTTGGCGGCGCAGCATCAGTTCGGGCTGGTTCGGGTCGATACCGGGTGCATCGACGTCGAGCAGGCAGGCATAGATACGGCCCGCGCCCAGGTGCAGGGCTGCCCGCGCCGTCAGCAGGGCGGCCCCGGTCATGCCGGGCGAGCCGCCGAGGACGCAGGCATCGCCGTACACGCCTTTGTGTGTATTGAGCAGGCGGGGAGCGAGGTGTGACGCAAAAAGGTGAACGCCGACGCAATGACCGGCGGGCGGCACATGGGCTGCGGCTTCGATTCCGATGGGATGAAGTGAAATTTTTCCGCAGTGATCCGGGCCGTCGAGCGTCAGCAGGCCGGGTTTGAGAGCGATGAAGGTCGTGGTGTGAGTCGCGCGCAGGCACGTGCCGAGTACGCGACCCGTGTCAGCCTCCAGGCCGCTTGGGATGTCGATGGACAACCGCGGGGCGGGCAAACCGTTGAGGGTGTCTATCCAGTTGCGGATTCGGCCCTCGATGGGCCGTTGCAGGCCGATGCCGAACAGGGCGTCGACCACCAGCGCCCAACCGCCTTCCGGCACGGGGGGCAGATCGGCAAGCGTTTTGCCGTCCGCGCTGCAATACTCGGCATGGGCACGCGCGGCATCTTTGGGCAGACGGGCAGCATCTCCGGCAAAAACGACGACCGTTTCGCGCCCGCTCCGGCGCAATTCGCGCGCCAGCACGAAACCGTCGCCACCGTTGTTACCCGGCCCGCAAAGGACGAGCACGGGGCCGGGACGGGACGCAATCAGCCGGGCAGCGTCTTCGGCGGCGGCACATCCGGCGCGCTCCATCAACGGAGGCTGTGCGCCGGGGAGGCATTGGCGCTCGATCTCAAGAATGTCCCGGATTAAATAAACAGGCGCGACGGTCATGGCGGGCAATGCGTGCGAATGAAGGCTGACGGGGCGCGAAGCATATGATTCGAACCTCGATATTTGGGGAATATCTGCATTACCCTGCATCCACCGCTTGTCATCCTGCTTGATACCGCAGGATCCATGCAGTGTCTGGATTCTGCGACTTCGCTTCGCTACGCGCAGAATGACAGGAGGGGTTTTTCAGGGGTTCCTTAGCGCCCAATGCTATCAAATTCCAAACTGAATCTGGAGGCTCTCCGCCAACCCGGTATAAAATGGCAGCCTTGCTGATCGTGTCGGCATTGTTTTGACTTCTTACCAGGATCGTTTTCATGCAAATCAATCAGGAAACCGGCAATGCGCTGGAACGCAGCGTCGTCATCTCCGTTACTCTGGCCGATATCGACAAGGATATTGATGTCCGCCTCAAGAAACTTTCCCGCACGGTGAAAATGCCGGGCTTTCGTCCGGGCAAGGTACCGTTCAAAGTCGTGGCCCGTACTTACGAACCGCAAGCGCGTTCCGAAGCCATCGAGGCTGCCATGGGAAAAGCCTTTGATGAGGCGGTGCGCGCCCAGAATCTGCGCGTGATGGGGCATCCCCGGATCAATCAGAAGGAAGCCGCTGTGGAAGGCACACTGGAATTCAGCGCCGTGTTCGAGGTGTACCCGGAGGTTGTAGTGGGCGATTTGTCCGGGTGCGAAATCGAGAGGCCGGTGGTGGAAGTGGGCGAAGACGAAGTCGATAAAACGCTCGAAATCCTGCGCAAGCAACGCACCCGTTTTGATGCGGTTGACCGCGCAGCCGCCAGTGGCGACCGGGTGGTGATCGACTTTACCGGGCGCAAGGACGACGTGCCGTTCGAGGGCGGGCAGGCGCAGGATTTTGCGTTCGTGCTCAATGCGGGTTCGATGCTGAAAGATTTCGACGCGAATGTGACGGGGCTCAAGGCTGACGAAAACAAGACTTTCGACCTGACGTTCCCTGACGATTACCACGCCAAGGTAATGGCCGGGCAGACGGTACAGTTCGAGGTAACGGTGAAAGAGGTCCAAGCGCCGGTGCTGCCGGAGATCGATTCCGATTTTGCCAAGGCGCTCGGCGTGGCCGATGGCGATATCGGCAAACTGCGCCAGGAGATCAAGGACAACCTCTCGCGCGAGGTCAAGCAGCGTGTCCAGGCAAGAATCAAGGA
This sequence comes from Azoarcus sp., assembly GCA_031277415.1. Classification (GTDB taxonomy): domain Bacteria; phylum Pseudomonadota; class Gammaproteobacteria; order Burkholderiales; family Rhodocyclaceae; genus WRNU01. Next base: position 12,151 of record JAITMK010000032.1, on the reverse strand, counting down.
TCAGGTAATGGACGCTCTGCTTGCCATTACCCCGATTGAAGCGCCCAGGACGTTGGTAGAAACCGAGTCGGAGCAACTGGCCGAAAATGCCCGCCATGAGATTGAAGCGCGCGTCCGTGAGCTTGAAGCGCACGGACGTGAGGTTGAGGCGCGCGGAATGGAAAGCCAAAAAGCTCGCGTAGAGGCAAGCTGGTTTACCGCCCAGGCTACGCGGCGGGTGAAACTGGGTCTCATCCTGGCGGAACTGGTCAAGGACAACGAACTGTACGCCAAGCCCGAGCAGACGCAAGCCCTCATACAGGAAATGGCTGACAGTTACGAAGATCCTCAAGAACTGATTCGTTGGTATCATGCCGACCCTGGCCGTTTGGCCGGAGCGGAAGCGTTCTTAACCGAGGAAAATGTCGTGGAGTGGGTCTGTTCCAAGGCAAAAACCAGCGACAGGACGGTTTTATTCGACGAATTGATGAGCAACAGCGCGGCAACTGCATGAGCCGCGAGAGAACGGGGCAAACGATGAAGGTAACCGGGAGCGGAAACTCTATGCACGACAGTAACGGTTGGGATCCGGTGGGCCTCGGGCTGGTGCCGATGGTCATCGAACAAAGCGGCCGGGGCGAACGCGCCTACGACATTTATTCGCGCCTGCTCAAGGAACGGATCGTGTTTCTCGTCGGCCCCGTCACGGATGCCACGGCCAACCTGATCGTGGCGCAGTTGCTCTTTCTCGAATCCGAAAATCCGGACAAGGATATTTTTTTCTACATCAATTCCCCCGGAGGCTCGGTTACGGCAGGGCTGGCTGTCTACGACACCATGCAGTTCGTCAAGCCCGATGTCAGCACGCTGTGCGTCGGGCAGGCGGCGAGCATGGGGGCTTTCCTGCTCGCTGCCGGGACGAAGGGCAAGCGTTTTTGTCTGCCCAGTTCCCGGGTCATGATTCACCAGCCTCTGGGCGGTTTCCAGGGACAGGCGTCCGATATCGAAATTCATGCGCGAGAAATACTTTTCCTGCGTTCCCGTCTCAACGAAATGCTGTCAAAACACACAGGTAAACCGGTTGAGCAAATTGAAAAAGATACCGACCGGGATAATTTCCTGTCCGCATCCGCAGCACTGGAGTACGGTCTCATCGACAAGGTGATGACGACACGTAGCGATATTTGATCTGACGACGAGGGAGACGATCATGCCGGACAAAAGAACGGGCACGGACGGTGAAAAGCTGCTCTATTGTTCGTTTTGCGGCAAAAGCCAGCACGAAGTCCGCAAGCTGATTGCCGGGCCATCCGTTTTCATCTGTGACGAATGTATCGGGTTGTGCAACGATATCATTCGTGAAGAAATTGCCGACGGATTGGGCGTTGAGAACATCCGTGGACAATTGCCCACGCCCCACGAAATCTGCACTATCCTCGACCAATACGTAATTGGGCAGATGCAGGCCAAGCGCAACCTGTCGGTAGCGGTCTATAACCATTACAAGCGTCTGCGCCACCTGGGCAATACCGTCAGGGACGACGTGGAGCTTTCCAAAAGCAATATCCTCCTGATCGGCCCGACCGGTTCCGGCAAAACCCTGCTGGCGCAAACGCTGGCGCGGCTCCTCAACGTGCCCTTCGTCATGGCCGATGCCACTACGCTCACCGAGGCTGGCTACGTGGGCGAAGACGTCGAGAACATCATCCAGAAGCTCCTTCAGAAGTGTGAATACGATGTCGAAAAGGCCCAGCAGGGCATCGTCTATATCGACGAAATCGACAAGATTTCCCGCAAATCCGATAACCCTTCGATTACCCGCGACGTATCGGGCGAAGGCGTGCAACAGGCGCTTCTGAAGCTCGTTGAAGGTACTGTCGCGTCCATTCCGCCGCAGGGCGGGCGAAAGCACCCCAACCAGGATTTCATCCAGGTCGACACCACAAACGTTTTGTTCATCTGCGGCGGCGCGTTCGACGGCCTGGAAAAAATTATCCTCAACCGCACCGACAAGGCCGGGATCGGCTTCGGCGCGGAGGTCAAGAGCAGCGAGAGCCGCAGTCTTACCGAGACGTTCGGCCAGGTCGAGCCGGAAGACCTCATCAAGTTCGGTCTCATTCCGGAGCTCATCGGGCGTCTGCCCGTAGTGGCGTCCCTGCACGAACTCGACGAAGACGCGCTCATTCAGATACTCATCGAACCGAAGAATGCGCTGGTCAAGCAATACCAGAAGCTCTTCGCAATGGAAGGTGTCGAACTGGAAATACGTCCGGCGGCGCTGCACGCGGTTGCCAGGAGTGCGATCAAACGCAAAACCGGCGCGCGGGGTCTGCGTTCCATCCTCGAAATGTCCCTGCTCGACATCATGTACGATCTGCCCAGCCTGGAAGGCGTCATCAAGGTCGTAATCGACGAAAACACTATCACGGAAAATTCAACACCGCTGTTGATCTATGCCGATCAACCCAAAGTGTCCGGCTCCAACTGAGCCGGTCCCGGAAGGTTACTGTCTCCGGCGACTTGAATAAACGGAATCGCGCCCCACATGGGGACGGTTCTCTTCGAGGAAAAATAAAATGTCGGGTACTGCCGATCTCCCCAACGAAACACTGGAACTGCCGCTGCTGCCGCTGCGCGACGTAGTGGTGTTTCCGCACATGGTCATCCCGCTCTTCGTGGGACGGCCCAAATCCATCAAGGCGCTGGAAGTTGCGATGGAAACCGGCAAGAGCATCCTGCTCGTTGCCCAGCAGTCTGCGGCCAAGGACGAACCCTCCGCCGATGACCTCTACCGTGTCGGCTGCGTTGCCAATATCCTGCAAATGCTGCGGCTGCCTGACGGTACGCTCAAGGTGCTTGTCGAAGGCGCGCAACGAGTTCATATCGAAGAACTGGAAGATCGCCGCCATATGTTTTTTGCCCGCGCCACTCCGGTGAAAAACGTCTCCGGCAAGGAAGGCACCGAAGTCGAAGCCATGCGGCGCGCGCTCGTTACTCAGTTCGACCAGTTTGCCAGGCTCAACAAGAAGATACCCGCCGAAATTCTCACTTCGCTTGCCAACATCGACGACACGGGGCGGCTTGCCGATACCATCGCTGTTCATTTGCCGCTCAAGCTCGAACAAAAGCAGGAAATCCTGCAAATGTTCAGCATCGGTGAGCGTCTCAATCGGTTGCTTGCGCAAATCGAGAATGAAATCGACATTCTCCAGGTCGAAAAACGTATCCGTGGCCGCGTCAAGCGCCAGATGGAAAAGAGTCAGCGCGAGTACTACCTCAACGAACAGGTCAAGGCCATTCAGAAAGAGCTCGGGGAAGGCGAAGAAGGGGCCGACCTCGAAGAGATGGAAAAGAAAATCAAAACCGCAGGCATGCCCAAGGAAGCCCTGGCGAAAACCCAGGCCGAATTCAAGAAGCTGCGGTTGATGTCGCCCATGTCCGCCGAAGCCACCGTGGTGCGCAACTACGTCGACACCATGATCGGCCTGCCGTGGAAAAAACGCTCGCGTGTCAGCAAGGATCTTGCGGGAGCCGACAAGATTCTCAACAAGGATCACTACGGGCTGGAAAAGGTCAAGGAGCGCATCCTCGAATACCTCGCCGTTCAGCAGCGCGTCGACAAAGTCAAGGCGCCCATCCTCTGCCTCGTCGGCCCTCCCGGCGTGGGCAAGACTTCCCTCGGGCAATCCATCGCCCGGGCCACCAACCGCAAGTTCGTGCGCATGGCCTTGGGCGGCGTGCGTGACGAAGCCGAAATTCGCGGCCACCGCCGTACCTACATCGGTTCCATGCCCGGCAAGATTCTCCAGAACATGACCCGTGTCGGCGTCAAGAACCCGCTCTTCCTGCTCGACGAAGTCGATAAACTCGGCATGGACTTTCGCGGCGACCCCTCATCGGCCCTGCTCGAAGTGCTCGACCCTGAGCAGAACCACACCTTCCAGGATCACTACATCGAAGTCGACTACGACCTCTCGGACGTGATGTTCGTCGCTACGGCCAACACCCTCAACATCCCGCCGCCTCTGCTCGACCGTATGGAAGTCATACGGCTCTCCGGCTACACCGAAGACGAAAAGGTCAACATCGCCCATCGCTACCTGCTTCCCAAGCAACTCAAGAACAACGGCCTCAAGCAGACTGAACTGAGCGTTACGGACGACGCCCTGCGCGACATCTGCCGCTACTACACGCGCGAGGCCGGAGTGCGCGGGCTGGAGCGTGAAGTCTCCAAGATTTGCCGCAAGGTCGTGAAATCCATCGTGCTCAAGCCGCGCGCCCGTAAAGTGGTGGTGAACTGCAAGAACCTCGACAAATACCTTGGCGTTCGCCGCTTCAACTTCGGCATGGCTGAAAAACAGAACCAGACCGGGCAGGTCACCGGGCTGGCCTGGACGGAAGTGGGCGGAGAACTCCTCACCATCGAAGCCGTGGTGCTCCCCGGCAAGGGCAAGGTCATGACGACCGGCAAACTCGGTGAAGTCATGCAGGAATCCATCCAGGCCGCGCTCTCCGTCGTGCGGCGTCGCGCCCATTCGCTGGGTATCGAAAGCGACTTCTACCAGAAAAGCGACATTCACATCCACCTGCCCGAAGGCGCAATTCCCAAGGACGGCCCCTCGGCGGGTAGCGCCATCGCCACTGCGCTGGTGTCCGTGCTGACCAGCATCCCCGTATGCTGTGACGTTGCTATGACGGGGGAAATCACCCTGCGTGGAGAAGTCCTGCCCATCGGTGGCCTGAAAGAAAAACTGCTTGCCGCCGTGCGTGGCGGCATCGGCCGCGCCCTGATACCGGAAGAAAACATCAAGGATCTGGCCGAAATTCCCGACAACATCAAGAACATGATCGAAGTCATTCCGGTACGCTGGATCGATCAGGTGCTTGAACTGGCGCTTGAACGCAAACCCGTTCCGCTTGCCGAATCCGAGGAAGTTCCGGTTTCGGCGAGTGCAGACGATCCGGCCGCCTCGCAGATCATTCGGGCGCATTAAAGGGTTTTGAACGAAACCGGCTCGCTGGAAAGCCGGTTCGTGTCTGTCTTAAAAAAAAGAGGGAACAAGGACGTGAACAAAACCGAACTGATCGACATAATTGCCGAACGAACGGGAGTGTCTAAAACAACGGCAGGTAAGGTGCTCGATGCCGCCACCGCCACCGTCATGAACACGCTCAGAAAAGAAGAAAATGTCACCCTCATAGGCTTTGGCACTTTCTATGTCAGCGAACGTGCCGAGCGTATGGGCCGCAGCCCGCGTACCGGAAAGCCTATCAAGATTGCCGCTGCAAAAATACCGAAATTCAGGGCTGGCAAGGGACTGAAGGAAGCCGTACAATAGCGCCCTTTCGGCAAAAACAGCACTTGTTGTCCTGTTTTTGCGCGGGTGCTTAGCTCAGTTGGTAGAGCGTCGCCCTTACAAGGCGAATGTCGGCGGTTCGAGCCCGTCAGCACCCACCATTTCACGTTCCGAGTAGTTCTGTAGCATTCCGAAAAAGGCCGGAAACACCGCAAGTAAACAATCGTGGCTCCTACTGCCTCTATTGCCTGACACACGTCACGCTGCTGCCGCGTTAGCCCATTGCCCGCCGCGCAGCTTCGGCAAGAAAGCCGGAGCGTGTTTTACCGTGCGCACGGACGTAGCTGTCGATCTTTGCCAACAGTCGGCGGGGCAGGGTGATATTGATCTTCTCTGCGCGGCCATCGAAACGGGACACATCCACGTCTACCAAGGCCCACACCCCGCCTGCGTAGTCAGGGTTGCCAACGTGTTCACGGATTGCGCTTGGAACAGGAATTTCGCCGCCATCCTCGATGACCCCTTCAATGTGCAGGTCAATGGCTTCGACAACGGATGTGAGCGCGTCATCAAAAGTGTCGCCAGACGAAAAGCAGCCCGGAAGGTCAGGAACCGTCACGCCGAACCGCGTACCGTCGTCGGTGTGCAAAACAACTGGAAATCGCATATCTACCTCCTACTATCTCGGCTATTTCCATCCAGCCTGACGCCTGATGCTGGCAAGCGTCCCTTTCGGGATGTCCGAGTCAGGATGCTTCACCGTGACGCGGCCCGGCCTGCTTGGATGCTTGAACTGGTGATGCGATCCTCTGACATTCACCAGTTGCCATCCATCCGCTTCCAGACGTTTGATAATTTCTCGGCTGTTCATGGTGGGTATTGTAACCACCACTAATAAATAATCAACACTATACCCACTGATTTTGAGAAATTCTCACGAAGGCACTACCGATGCCTTGCATGAACAATCTGGGTGTATTTTTGGGTGTATTTCCGAAAATCGAAAATCAGAAACACCGCAGTTATGCGGGTTTTAGGGTGAAATTCGATAGCGTCAGCACCACCATTAAAACAAGGACCAAAAGCGCGACTGGATTTCCGGTGTGTGGAATCAGTTGTAGAAGTTCATCCGCTGTTGATCCTGCTGCCTGCGGCCATCCTCTTGGGGGTGGCGGTCAATATTGCGGCGAACAACTTCAAGAAATATATATGAGCCATATGAGCGGCACCCTATTGTGCAAGTAACCTATGGATTCTCTGCAAAACCCCTTCCGTCATTGCAGCGCAACGCGAAGCGAAGTCGCAGAACCCAGACAACGCGTGGATCCTGCGGTATCAAGCAGGATGACAAGCTGTGGATGTAGGGGTAATGCAGACCTTCCCTATGCTTTGATTGGCGAAATCGGATGCCGCTATACACTCGCCTTGTTGCAGCAAATTTTTCTGCTGCTTACTTCAATGGCAAATCAGACACCGCGTCTTGTAGTTGCTTGGCTCGTCTGTTATTGAGTTCCGCAACACAGGCTAGACGCTGCATTTCAAGCGCATTACCAATGGCCCCTCCGCCCAATGAGGAGTGAAATGCACATTGCTCATCACGGTATTTGACAAAGGCTTTCTTCGAGGCAGCCAGCCTGCTCTCTGCCAGCTTGATATACTTGGCATCCTCATCCCATTGGGCAAGGGCACTGCGCACTTTTTCTTCAGCACGCTTTAGCTCGGCGTCGCTTGCTTGCTGCTTTTGCTGCAAACATTCCCTTACACCACTTATTTCATACGAGCATTCATTGCGTAATTCACGTTCGCTTTGAACAGGCGTATTCGATGCGGCTATCGAAATAAGTGGCAAAAGGGTAGCTGCTGTCAGAAGCACTATTTTTTGCATTCCAGCGCCTCCCTTTGGCGCACCGCTTTCAACACATAGTCGAGTTTCGTTGCGTAATTGATGTCGCCCCCACCGTTATAGCGTTTTGCTATAAATTGCGTCGTCATGTGCTGCCAGCCAGTGATGACTCGTTGCACCGATGCCTTTTGGTACTTCAACACCTGCTTGGGTTGCAGAACGGTGGCAGTTGGATTCAATTTTTTCAGCGTATCGACGGTACTTCCTTGCGCCTTCGCAATCTTGTCGAGGCTATCGCCCGGTTTGACGGTAACTTCATAAACTTTGGTATCGGCGGCAAGAACGCTTTTGTACTCGTAATTTGCCGTTCGCATGAGCAGGTAGCCGACACCTGCCCGGATGTTGTACGACGGTACGGTTCTGACTGATTCTGTCGTCAGCTTCGCCTTCCACGCTGGCGGCAAAATCAAGTCGCCGCCTTCGTTTCCCGAAAGCAGGGATCTCAGTCCTGGATCGCCGAAAACGCCAATGCGCATGGGCTTACTATTCCATTCCGAGTGGGCTGCGCCAGATTCAACCCAAGCCATCGCCTTGATAAGCTGCCAATCTAGTGGCTTGTAGCCTGACGTACCAGAAAGGTGTCGGTTAATCTCATCGACTGCCATCTGGATTTCGCAATCCCAGGAATCCCATTTAGCATTTTTTGAGGCTTTGTCGATGCCATCCTGCCATTTCTCGAAGCCTGTTTTCGCTGGTGCTGGAGTCGTCATATTCATCCTTTCTAGAGCGTTTTAGATTTGAGTGTTTAGAGCGGTTTTTGTTTAGTCGTGCACAACATGAACTTATTTGCCCGGATTTTCTGGATTCCCGCGAAGGCGGGAATCCAGGATGTATCCACTTTAACAAAAACCGCTCTAGTTTTCATGAGAGGCCGTATATTATCATCGCGCATAAAAACGTACAGACTTTAGTAGGATGGCAGAACAACAGTAAACACCCTGCGCAACGAAGTTCCGGTCAGTTTTCTTGCATCGTGCCAACTTCCGTTTCGGACAGCTTTCAACCCACCGCCCACAAGGGAGCAATGGCGCTTCGCCCGGTGGGTCAACCACAGGGCGATTTTTAAGACCGTGCCGTGGTCTGAGTACGGAAAGACAGGTCGCAAGGCATGAATGTTCGTTTTATTTTTGGGAACTATCCATTTAACTTGCAATGACACGACAAGAATGGATTCTGCGACTTCGCTTCGCGTTGCACTGCAATGACGGGGAAACGTCGGACATGCACGGTCCCGTAGGGGCGAATAACTATTCGCCCTTGCCGCAGCATTGTTGATGGGCGAATAATTATTCGCCCCTACACCCGGCAATTGGGGAGGGGTTTTGCAGAGAATCCCCTAATGGGAAATCTGGGTTTATTCATGTTCACCGGTTTTAACCGGTTCGATTTCGCCCGTTAGATGTAGCCCGGAAGTATCCCAGCCACCGCCCAGCGCACGGATTAGCGCAACGGCAGTTGCAAAACGTGCGCCACGAGTCTGCGAGAGTGCGCGTGCATTATCCAGCGTGGCTTCCTGTGCCAGGACAACATCCAGGAAACCAACAATGCCAACACTGTATTGATTCTGTAAAATTTCTTCCGCTCTCCGAGATGCTTCGTAAGCCTGCGTTTGCAGCATCTCTTCCCTTTGCAAATAGCGGGTCGCTGCAAGATTGTCTTCCACTTCGCTTACGGCATGTAAAACAGTTTGGCGATAGTCTGCCACGGTGCGTTCCCAGGCGGCAATGGCTGCATCCGTCCGTGCTGACATGGCGCCTCCCTGGAATAAATTCAGGGCAAGTGCTGGCCCGACTGACCAGATCCGGTTAGGCACGGTGAACCATTCGCTGAATGAGTTGTGTACAAAAGAGCCGCTGGCAGAAAAACTGAACACGGGAAAGAAGGCACTTTTCGCAACCCCAATGGCTGCGTTGGCAGAAGCCACCTGCATTTCGGCTGCTGCAATATCGGGACGTCGTTCCAGCAAATCGGAAGGAAGTCCCGCCTCAATATCGGGAATGACTGCAACCAATTTTGCAGGCGACAAACTAAATTCAGCGGGAGTCTTACCCAAAAGCACAGCAATGGCGTGTTCCATTTTTTTTCTTTGCAGTGCAATGTTGACCGCCTGGGCTTCAGCGGCTCTCAATTGGGCTAAAGATCGTGCAACATCGGCTGGTGTTGCAATACCGGCTTCCTGCTGGTCTTTCGTGATTTGCCATGAGCGCGTGAAAGCACGAATCGTTTCATCGTAGTATTCAATCAATTCATCGTAAGTACGCAACTGGAAATAATTCGTTGCCAATTCTGCCCGCATACTCAGGATAACCGCCCCCAAGTTGGCCGCCTCTTCCCGTGCCACGGCTGTCTGACTTTCCACGCCCCGGCGCGTAGCACCCCACAGATCAAGTTCCCAGTTTGCCTGGAGTTGTGCGTTATAGGTTGTTTCGGCAAACCCGTGCTGATCATTGCCTCTTGCCCGGCTCATGTTCGTGTTCAGCGCAGGAAAAAAGGATGCACGAGCTTCACGAACCTGGGCATGTGCCATGCGCAGGTTGGCAAGTGCTGATTGTATTCTCTGGTTTTCCTGACCCAACGCTTCCATCATTTCATTCAGGAGCGGGTCGTTGAAACTTGTCCACCATGCACTGGCATCCGGCACGCCGGGGGACGCGGGACGCCATTTCACACCGCCTTCTTCCTGTATTTTTGTTGGGACATCTTCCTTGTAGCCATCCAGTGCTACCGTGTCCGGCCTTTTGTAATCAGGACCAACGGCACATCCGCCAAGCAGCAGGATACAGCACAGCATAACGAGAAACCCGAACACGGGCCTCGCGAGAATCCCGCCATTTATGGCGGAGTCAAGCAAGACAAAGCGATACTTGGAGCCGAAGTTCCCCCGTGTCGAGGAATCCCCGGACGCAAGGCCGGGGTGACTCAAAACCATTATCCTGTCTCCTGAAAAACGCAACGATCACTGCGCTATCTACTCCATCTGCCTCTGTGCCAGTTGGGCGAAAAGCCCGTTTTTTTCCATCAATTGTTCAAAGTTGCCTTCTTCGGCGATCTGTCCATCATGCAGGACAAAAATTCTGTCCACATCCCTGATCGTACTCAAGCGATGCGCGACGATAATGCGGGTGGAACCCAACTTGTTGATGCTTTCCGTGACGATGGCTTGCGTCCGGTTATCGAGCGCACTGGTTGCCTCGTCCAGGACAACAATTTTGGGCTTGTTGACCAGGCTGCGTGCCAGCAAAATCCTTTGCCTTTGGCCGCCGGATATATTGCTTGCACCTTCGCTGATATAGGTGTGCATACCCATCGGCATTTCCTTGATATCCCTGTCCAGCCCGACCAGCCCGGCAGCTTCCCATGCGTCATCTATCGTGAGAGGTAATGCGCCAATGATGTTGGTATAAATTTCCCCTCCCATCAGTTGCCCGTTCTGAAGGACAACGCCCATTTGTGATCGCACAGAAGCGACATCAAGTTTGGAAAAATCCTGCCCATCGTAAAAAACAGCACCCTGCGTCGGTTGTTCCATGCCAAGCAGGATACGCAAGAGCGTTGACTTCCCGCAGCCGGAAGGCCCAACAAAAGCGACAGACTCACCGGCTTCAATCCTGAAAGTCAGTCCTTTGAGTATCATCGGCGCATCCGGCACGTAGGAAAAATGCAGGTCTCTCACATCAATCTCCCCCGAGAGAACACCTGCATCCAGCTTGTCTTCAGTTACTTCAGGCTCGGTCTCCAGGATCGGCATGATATTTTTGACATGGGGAACGATGTTGTAGAGACTTGGCAAGAGCGACATAAAAGACACAAAAGTCGCGTTGAAGGTTGAAAATGCCGCCTGGAACCCCATAAAAGCGGCGACACCTAAAAGCTGCTGGCTTTCTTGTCCCACCGCTGTTTTTGATGTGATGTAGAACACGGCCATCGTCAAAATGACCGGCTGAATGACATTGATTACCTCGCTGTAATTCGTTGCCCAGCGCATCTTCAGGTTCCAGTTCCATGAATTCCCGAAAGTTTGCGTCCACAGGCGAAACGCCGTTTCCTCTCCGCCCTGGAGCTTGAATTTCGTCAGGCCGTTCAGGATTTGGAGCGTGCGCGCCGAGCGCTCATTATCTGCCTGAACTTTTTTCTGCTGGAGCAAGCCTAATCTTCGGTAGAGCGGCAAAATCATGAGGGCATAGACAATCCAGACGCCAAAGGCCACTGCGGTGAGTTTGACGCTGTAATGCAGCATCAAACCAATGCTGATAAAAGAGAACAGGGTGTTGAAAATGACAGTCAGCATGTGATCTTCCAGCAAGGTGGTGATTTCACGAACGCCCTGCATACGATTGATAATGTCGCCTGCCTGGTACTGCCTGAAAAACCGCAAGGGAAGACTGAGCAGCCTCGCCCACATGGCTGATTCAACGAACATGCCGATGCGAACTTTGATCCGCAGGCAGGCAATGCTTCTGACCACGCCCAGAATCGCCGTGGTAAGCCCCGAAACGAGCATAACCTGCGTCACCGTTCCCAGTGCCTGGCGATCATTGATGGGGATAATGTCACTGAAAATATTTTCCGTGATCAACGGCATGACAAGTGCCAGGATGCCGGAAATCAAACTGATTGCCCAAATCACGTGAATATCGACAGACGGGATATGCCTCACCATAAAGCGCAGCAATTCTTTTACGCCCAGCTTTTGTGCAGGCAGGCATGGATAGCACAAAAAGGCGTTTTCCTGTATTCGAGCTGCAACGCCATGATCTATTTCCAATCCGAAAGGATGAGACGGTGAGACAAGCACGTAGTGCCCGTCTTCGGGCAGCAGCGCGACAAATTCGTGTTCGTCTTCGTCACCGGCTTTGGCGTCCCTGTAATAACCCAAAACGATGCCCATATCGCTTTTGTACCATTCGGCGGAAAGTGTCACCATCCGAACCTGCATATTGGCTTTTCTGACCAGCCGCCGCATTTTTGTGAT
>JAITMK010000030.1 GCA_031277415.1 Azoarcus sp. | reverse complement strand
AGGATTACCGGTTGCCAACGGACTGGCAGCCATCATGGCGGACTGGCGCGCAGCGAGCCATGCACACGCGGCACCGAGCAACAGCCCGGCACCGAGATCGATCACGAGATGACGCCGCGTCTGTAGCACCGCCCACATGATCACCACACCCCACAGCAGAACCAGGGCGCTGCGCCAGGGCCGCTCGCGCTGCCATAGTGCGACGATGCACAGCAACGTGAGTGCTCCGTGTAGCGAAGGCAGACAATTTTGCGTCGTATCGATTCTTGCGAGCAGGTTCATCAGGATATCGCTCAGCGTTTCCGAAGGTATGGCGGGATAGACGAGCGTGGTCGGGCATATGACAAAAACGACCGCTGCGAACACAGCCGACATCTGCATTGCCCTCGCAAGGGGTTTGACCCGCGAGGGTGCTGAAAAAAGATAGGCCATGGGTACGAACAGGAAAAACGAAAGGTAAAGCCAGACGAAGGACGGGTCGAACGGAATGAGGCGATCAAGCAGGCTTTCGTGCAGGATGTGCGCAGGGCGTGATATCAGATGACCTATCCAGTAGCTCAGGCCAATCGCGCCCCAGCCAGCAATCATCAGCCGAATCCGGGTTTGAAGGAGAAGTTTCGGGGTGGCCATCATCCTCTGCCCTCCTCGTGTCGCATGATGCGGCGGCGCTTGCGGGTGAAATCTGCGGGAGGCAACTGCGGGTTCAATGTCCAGACGAGTTGCGACGTTTCAACCCCCTGGTGCGCAAGGAACCGGTCTAACTGCGCCTGACCGGTAGCGAATCCATCGGCAGTGTCACTGATATGGAGTGTCAAGTGTGTCTTCCCTGTCTGTACGATGCGATAGTCGGCGGTGAGCGGCAAGATCTGCGCAATGGCGCGCGCGAGGCTATCGGCAAAGATCTTGATGTCTCGGCCGTCCCGGCCAGGCAACATCAGAAAATCATCACAACGTCCCTCGATTCGCTCGATGGCCATTTCATGGCTGCCGCACGGGCACGAAGCAGCGCATTTGACGAGAATATCGTCCAGCCGATAACGAACGATGGGTTGCGTCACGCGCGCGAAATCGGTGACAAGCGGAACAAAGCGACGTTCGTCGAGCCATTGCGGTTCGACGAGGACGTGACTCTCGTTCAGATGCAGCGTTCCGTGCGGGCACGTCGCCCCGAGAAAGCCTTCGGTTGCCTGATAGACCTCACCCACCGGGCCGAACGAACGGGTCAGGAAGTCCCGGTCGAAACCCTCCAATACTTCTGCGGCCGAGATCACCTTGCAAGAATGAATCGTGACCTGCCGGTTCAGACTGGCCTCTGCCAACGCGCGCAACACCTGCGCAGGCCCGACAATGATGGTCGGTGCATACCGTTCGAGACGTTCAAAGTGTTGCGCCAGCGGTTCCATCAGGTCAAAGAATTCAAATGAGAGCCAGGGATTGCGCACCGTCGTATACAGATTGCTGTTGGCCCGCAAGAAAAGCGCGATGCGCTCACCGGCGAACAGGCCCTGCGGCAGCATCCGGGCAAGCATCACGCCGGCCCAGCGCGCCTGCTCTGCGGGACTGACGACGAATACCCCGCGTGAGCCCGACGTACCCGATGAAAGCCCCACGCTATAGCCTTCAAGTGTGCGAGAGAAGTCGCGCGTCCGTTCAGCCTGAAACGCACATTCGAGTACGTCTGCGAGTTTGAGCCGTGCCGTATTGATCCGGTCGAAGTGTTCCATCATCACGGACTTCGTCATCAACGGCCAAGTGTGGAAAGGCTGGGCGATGAAAGGCAAAAAATACGGACTGCGCGTGAGTTGGGTCGAGATGAACTTGCGCAGCCTGTGCTGCTGGTAACGCTCCAATGCTGCGCGGCTGTCAAACCGCAGTTGCCTTGTCCGCCAGTAAGACCAGAGCACGTTAATGAGTCGCTTCATAGGGCCCCCTCATGCGTCAGGTATATGTTCACGCCCCCCTGCCGGTACAACTGGTTCAACTTATGCAGCGTTTCGTAGTATTGGGCCGGGTTTTCCATAATGAAATGAGCAAGGCGTGATGGTTTGGCTCGTTCACGGTAGGCCAAAGGCGACCAGGCCGCATCCGAGGCGAGCAGAATCCAGCCGTTCGCCGTGGCGACGAACGCACCGAGATGCCCTGCCGCATGTCCGGCGAGTTCGACGATCAATAGTTCACCGTCTGCGCCTGGTGCCGCATAGGCATGTGTAAACGGCGCAAGCTCGCGGGGCAGTTCGATCTGCTCAAAGGTTTCGATCATGGTGAGTGAACATTCGAAATCCGGCGGGATCAGACCGGGCACGAAGCCCTTGCGCAACGCACCGATGCCGCGTAGCGAACGTGTGGCCGACCAGCCCGCGCCGGAAAGCCAGATCGGCGCGGGCCGCAGATCGCGCAACCCGGCGATATGGTCGCCATGAAAATGAGAAAGAATGATGGCAGTGAGATCCTGCGCAAATAATCCGCGCTCACGCAGTTGATGTGCTACGGCCTCTTCGGCGTTGAAATGCACGGGCGTGATGCGCCGGTACCACGCGAAAATGCCCTGCCGCGTATGATCGAGAAAATGTGATGAATAGCCGGTGTCCCACAGCCAGCGGCCGCGCGTTGTTTCGATCAGGTATGCGCGCGCGGGAAAGCGGCATATCGCCATTCCCGCCCCCCGCACCACCATGCAGGCGGGATGCGTGCAATAACCGGCTTCAAAAACCGTAATCGTCGCCATGAGCCTGAATCCATTTGACTGTCGCATCGATACCGTCAGTGAGCTTCACCACCGGTTCGTAACCGAGTACGCGCCGCGCCTTTGTGATATCCAGCGTCATGTCATAATTCAGAGCACCAACAGCATAGCGTGTCAGTGCGGGCTCCTTGCCGCTGAAAGCCGCAAAGGCTTCCATCGCGCGCGCGGCGACATCGAGGACGGGATATGGCGGAGTGACGATCCGGTAACGAACTCCCAACGGCGCAAGCAGCGCCTCAAGTACATCGCGTAGCCGCGTCGGCTCACCGTTTGTAATGTTGAAGACTTCACCCGAAACGATGTCGTCGCAGAACGTGGCGAGCAGCATGGCGTGCACGACATTTTCCGTGTAGGTGAGGTCGAGCAGCGCCGCGCCGCCGCGCGGAAGGGGTAATCGTCCATGCCGTTCGCGCAGGATGCGCAGAATACGCGGCAACAGCACGCGGTCGTGTGGGCCAAAAATGCCGCGAGGTCTGAGCAGAACGAATGTCGTTTCAGGATGACTCGTGGCTATCGTGCGGATCGAGTCTTCCGCGTGAGCCTTGGTGCTCGCATAGTGATTGGCGTAGCGCGCGGCTCGAAACGTTTCCGGGATATTCGTGCGATGCCGGAAATCAAAGTAGAGCGATGGCGTCGAGATATGGACAAACCTGCGAACGCCTTTCAACGCAGCCGCGTGGGCGAGCCTTGCCGTAGCAACGACATTGGCAGCATGAAAGTCACGATAATCGCCCCACGGAGACGACAACGCGGCGCAGTGCCAAACCGTGTCGATTCCATCGAGAAGACGTTCGAGAACTTCATCCTGGGCCATCGTCAGATCGGCAGGGATGAATTCGATGCCTTGCGCCCGTAACGCTTCGCCGACACGCAAATCACGCCCTGTCGCTCGCACCGCCCGCCCCATCATGGCAAGTTGTGCGACCGCGTTCCTGCCAAGCCCGCTGGTGGCGCCTGTGATCAACGTATTCATAGCGCGAGCACCATCCCCCCTACGGCCAGCCCGGCCGCCGTGCCGATCAGCATCACACGCCGACCAGATCGAGCCCGGCCTGTGACAAGGGCCTCGTGGAGCGCAGTCGGAATCGAGGCCGCCACCTGATTACCGTGTGTCGCATAGATATCCATCACCCGGTTGGTCGGCATGCGCAGGCGTTCGGTGACATGTTTCATGCCGAGATGGCTCGCCTGATGCGGCACGAAAATATCGATGTCGCTCAGCGAGCGCCGTGCCTTGCCAAGCAACTCTGCAAGAAAGCCTTTCATCACGCTTGCCGCGAGCCTGAACAACCGTTTGCCGTCCATCCGGAACAGGTAGTCGGATAGTTGCGCCCCCGTCCTCGGGTTGTAATGCGTGCCGCCCCCACGTACCTCGCAGTACTTCCTGCCTTCGGTCCATGTGTTGAGTTGATAGCTTTCGATACCGCGCGAACCGTCACCACGCTCGACGATCACCGCAGCGGCGCCGTCACCGAAAATGAGCGACGCTTCCGGATTGTTCCAGTCGAGGCCGCGCGAGGCGAGATCCGAGGCGACAATCGCAATGCGCCGATACGCAGACGTATTGAGCAGGTTTGCCGCAACGTGAAGCGCGACAAGAAAGCCCAGGCAACTCGCGTTGATATCAAACCCGGGCGTGCCTGTTCGCAATCTCAGCCTGTCGAGAATGAGCGATGCCGTCGATGGCAATGGCTGTTCCTGAACGCCGGAGGTCGACAACAGCAAATCAATTGACTCAGGGGCGATTCCACCACGAGAAAGGGCGTCGTGCACCGCCTCGGCAGCAATCGCGGACTGATGCTCGTCGATACGCGCGTGATAGCGGTATGCAACGCCGGAATGCTTCTGAGTCCAGCCTTCCGGTTTTGACAACCTTTCGTCAAGTTCGGTAGACAAGACCTTGCGGCCAGGCAGTGCCTTACCCGACGACAGTATCGTGATGGGCAGAATCGCGGAACAGGTAACGTCAGGTGTACTCAGCAAAAGATCATTAGACATTTTCATCTCCAATGAAGGGATAGGTTTTGAAGTGTTGCGTGATCGGTTTTGCCCGTTCCCAGAAACGGCAGCGCATCAGAGCGCGCAGAACCGCGCGAATGGGCATTCTTATAAAATTTGCATTTGTCATGTTGATGATTTTCGATATGTTTGCCTAAAAAAATGTCTCCTTCAATGAAGACCGTAACTAAAAACACCGTTCAGCAATTTTGCCGCACATAGACAAGGACATTGCCGAGCGTTTCTTCCAGCCAAAGCCGGTTGATCCAGAACCAGACTTCCTTGCCGATTTTCTCCGAACACAGCACATCCGCTTCGCGGAGGACTTTGAGATGATGCGATACAGTAGAACGCGCCAACGT
>JAITMK010000112.1 GCA_031277415.1 Azoarcus sp. | reverse complement strand
TCACGCATCTGGGGGCGTTCGGCAACCTGGATTTCGATGTCGACCAATTTTCCGGTGGCGGTTTTGACCTTGACGTCGAGGATGCCCTGTTTGTCGTCGGGCTTTTTGCCACGCAGGTGCGGATCGACGAGCACGATGTCCAGAAGGTCTTCGGGAGGCAGATCAAGCGTGGCCTTGAGGAAATCGGTCAGCGGGCCGGTGTTTTGGGCATCGCCGAAAATCAGCTTGAAGACCTGGTCATTGCGGGGCGAGAGGAAGGGGTGAGGCATGCCGAGTTCTCCGGGTTGTTTCATACAGCATATGCTATATGGAACGATAACTCAAGATACCGTTGTGTTTTTTGTAAGAAATCGCAGGATCCACGCAGCGTCTGGATTCTGCGACTTCGCTACGCGCTGCAATGACGGGAGGGGTTTTGCCGTCGTGCTCTTTCTAACCCCGACAGGACGCTCGCACAGGTTGGGGTGATGAAGGAACCCCAACATCATGATTGAATCCTCGCCTGCGCGGATAACGCATTCTGTAGGGGTGTTGCACGCAACGCCCCTGCCAAACGAAAATCAGTATAATTCCATTGCCATATACAGCCGCTTGGATTTGTAACGCTTTGTAAATCGCGCGTCCGGGAACCGAATTTACGACTATATTTAACATATAAGGAGTATCGTTCGACAGCCGGTTGTCCGATTGAAGAGGGAGGCAAAATGAAAACGTTACGATACGTCTCTACCCGGATTCCGGTGTTGTTGCTTTGTCTGCTGTTGTCTGGCTGCGTCATACATCGCAGCTACGATGATGAAGAGGATTACGCAGGCGCAGGCTATTATAAATACTATCCATACAGCGCCTGCGCGGCTTACTACCCATACAGCACTTGTGCGGCTTACTACCCGTACAGCGTCTGGTTTGGCATGGGATACGGGAGCGTAATCTATCGTCCGTATGGGTATGGGGGGTACTGGGGCCCTCAATATTATTATTCATCGTATCCCAGGTCGGCATCATCACATCGCCCGTACCGGCATTGGAAGGGGCGGCATACCTCATCGCGCGCCAGGCCGATAATGCCGATAGGAAAACCAGTTGGCGGCTCCTTCACAT
Source organism: Azoarcus sp. (assembly GCA_031277415.1). Classification (GTDB taxonomy): domain Bacteria; phylum Pseudomonadota; class Gammaproteobacteria; order Burkholderiales; family Rhodocyclaceae; genus WRNU01. The sequence continues at coordinate 18,579 of JAITMK010000112.1, read as the reverse complement.
CAAAACCTGGTTCCGGTAACAATGCGAAGGGTGCTATCGCCCGCCCATCTCAATATCGCGGCGCGCAAGGCAACAGGTCGTACTCCGGGTCGAGGTCGTACTCCGGGCCGAGGTCGTCGCCGAGTCGGGGGTCATCAGGCCGGGGTTCATCAGGTCGGCGGTAAACGGGACAGAATTCGCGGCGTCCTCGTAGGGGCGGCCCCCTGTGTCGAGTGCGGCTACGCTGGGGGATACGGAACCAGGGCAGGCACGGGGGCCTGCCCCTACGGGATGCAGAGGCTCCTCAGGGCCGACGCGGTTTTTCGCGTTGGGCGATTTCAGGGGAAGGCGTATTGCGGAGAAGGCCTACCATATCGGCGAGGATGTTTGCGCTTTCCACGAGAAGGACATCGCGTGCGGTCTTGCGTGCTTTTTCGGCGGCAAGTTCATTGGAGAGGCTGCGTTCGCTGGCGAGCAGGCCATCATCGCCAACTTCATCGTTGCTCTGGTCTTCGCCGTCTGACGGTTCGGTCCCTTTCTTGCCGCGCGCCTTGGCCCGGGCTTCCATGCGGTCACGTTCTGCGCGGCGGGTGCTTTCCTTGAGCGAAATGGTCTTCGTTTCGCGCAAGGCTTGCAATTCTGCGACCTTTTCCTTGAACTGGAGAAAGTCCTTGTCCTGCGCGGTTCGTTGTTCGTGCCGCAGGGCAAGCGCAGGCACCAGGGAGGTGATGTTGCCTGCACTACGAAATTCGGCAGGTTTGATGCGCGTCCAGGGCAAGGCATTGTCGTAGGACGATTCACCAAAGCTCTTGGAATCGATGAGCGAGGGCAGGGCGATATCGGGGCTGACGCCGCGTAATTGAGTTGTGCCGCCCGATATACGGAAGAACTGGGCGATGGTCATCTTGACCTCGCCGTATCGGCGTTGTGGAGCGCGTTTCTGTTCGTCGAGATCAATCAGGGTTTGCACCGTGCCCTTGCCGAAGCTGCCTTCACCGATCACGATGCCACGTCCGTAGTCCTGTATGGCAGCGGCGAAAATCTCGGAAGCAGATGCGGATGCGCGGTTGATGAGCACACCAAGCGGCCCCTGCCAGACTGTACCCGGCGTAGGAACACGCTCGATGTGGGTTTGCCCGTAAGAGGTTTGCTGGATGACGACAGGGCCACGGTCGATGAAAAGTCCGGTGAGCGAGACGGCTTCGTCGAGCGAGCCGCCCGCGTTGCTCCGCAGGTCGATAAGCACGGCGTCGACTTTGTCGCGCTTGAAATCCTCGATGATACGGGTGACGTCACGGGTGGCGCTACGGAATTGCGTCGGGGATTTGCGGCGCGCATCGACGTCCTGGTAGAAACTGGGTAATTTGATGACACCGATTTTACGAAGCTGCCCATTTTCGCGGATTTCGTGTACCGAACCCAAAGCGGCCTGATTTTCGAGGCGGACAGTGTCACGCACGAGGGAGACGCGGCGATGCGCAGCATCGTCCAGTGCGTCGGCAGGCAGGATATCAAGCACGACAACGGAGTTTTGCTTGCCCCGGATGAGCGGGACGACCTCATCTACCCGCCAGCCGGCGACATCGGTCATGGCTGCTTTTTCACCTTGTGCAACACCGGCAATACGGTCGCCGACGTTGATCTTGCCCGAACGCAACGCGGGGCCGCCGGGGATGAGCTCGCGCACGATAACGTAACCATCGCGCTCCTGGAGCACCGCGCCGATGCCGATCAGCGACAGCTTCATCGAAATGGCGAAATCTTCCGCCGCGCGAGGTCCGAGGTAGCTGGTGTGCGGTTCCACTGCGCCGGCCCAGGCATTCATGAAAACCTGAAATATGTCGTCGCTGTTGAGTTTGGAGGAGCGAACCAGCGCATGTCCGTAACGCTTGGTCAGCGTGCGGCGAATGGTGTTGTCGTTATTGCCTGCCAGGCGCAGGCGCAGCCAGTCGTTTTTGATCCGCTTGCGCCATATTTCGCGCAATTCGTTGTCGGAGGTGGCCCAGGGCGCTTCGCTGCGATCCGGCGCGAAGCTCTCGTCCACAGTGAAATCGAATTTGCTGGCAAGCAATTCCTGGATAAAGCCATGCACTTTTTTGACGCGCGTGGTATAGCGGTCGAAGATGAGGAAAGGCGCTTCGAGCTTGCCTTCGAGAATGGCGTTATTGAGCGAGGAACGTGCCCAGGAGAAGGCGTTGATATCGGATTGCAGGAAAAACAGCCGGGCGGGGTCGAGCGCCTTCAGGTAGCGATCAAAAATTTGCGCCGAAAACGCACTGTCGAAGGGCGGGGCCTGGTAGTGGTAACGTGACAGCAGTTGAACGGTGTAAATGGCCGTTTCGGCATGAGTTTGCGTGGGCCGCGGCGACTCAGCGAGGGCAGGGCGCGCTAAAAACAGGCTTGCGGCAAAAAACGCTAAAAACCAGTTTGACTGGAACAGGCGGCGCATCATGTGGTGTCGGGACGGAAGCAGTCCATCATTTGCGATAAAAAAGAAGGCACGAACCGAACCGGGACAGTGTACCCCGGTTCATAGTAATAATCCCTACTAGTTTATCTCAATGTGAGCAGCGTGAGCGTGCTTTATCCACATGCTCCTACTGCGCCACACGCAGTGCAGAAATCGCAACCATCCTTTCTGATGACTGTATGGTTGCCGCACTCCTTGCATAGCGCGCCGTGCATGACCTTGGGCTCGCTATTGACGCGCGGTGATTCCAGGATGCCCATTTCGGCGACCGGATAGCCGTTTTCGTCGAGCACGCCGAGCATGGCGTAGCGATGAATGATGAGGCGGGCAATGTAGGCCACGGTAGACGGGAAGGTTTGCTGTTTGCGTGCGCCCGGCACGAAAGCCATGAAATCGCCGAGCGGTTCGGGATAGTCGATGAGTTTCCTCAATTTCATGCCGATCCAGGCCGGATCCATTACGCGCATGTCGAGCGCCAGGACGCGGGTGAGGCCGTCGAGCGCCCTTGGGTAATTGCCGGAGAGCCAGGCCGAATAGGGGCGGGTTACGCCATCGGGCAGGGTGATTTCCTTGAGGCCGAGTACGAAATCCTCGCCCGTAGCCGGGTTGTAGATGTCGACCGTCCAGGAAAGCGTGCCGTCGGTTCCGGTTCTGGGTTCTTCCAGGCTGAACAGGGTGTCGAGCACCGGGGTCGGCCCTGCATGGGAAAATGCGCCGAGTTGTTCGCAGTGGTAACGCACGACCTGTGCGAAGGCAGATACCGTGCCGGGAACGAGCTTTCTCTCGCCGTGCGGCGGGAAGGGCATTTCAAAGGACTTCTCGCCCACGGTGCCGGCCAGAGTGTCGAGTTTCAACTTGAGCCAGGCATGATCGTTGGCGCGCATGTCCATCGAGAGCGTCTTGGCGACCGCCCCCAGACCGCGCGGCTGGTCGGCGCCGTTGACCCAGACCTCGAACGGGAGCGGGCCGTTGAACACGTCGAGCGCCGCGTTGATCTGCCCGACGAAGAGGGCGAAACCGCCGGAAGGCGCGTCGATCATGTACGTCCAGGCCATATTGCCTTCAGGCAGCACCGGGCGGCCCGGCCAGCGCAGACTGGCAAGCACCGGGGCAGGCAGGCTCTTGATCGAGAGCCGCCGGTTGGCGTTCGGAATGTCCACGTCCTGCGGTTTTTTCTGGTTGTCGGTGGGGGTGACGGACAATACCGGGGTGAGTACGCTGTTGGGACGATAGGTAGCCAGCCCTTTGAGGCCGGATTTCCACGCCGAGAGGTAGAGGTCTTCAAAGTCCGAGTAGGGGTAATCTTCCGGGACATTTACCGTCTTGGAAATGGATGTGTCGACGTAGGGCGCGACAGCGGCCACCATATCCTTGTGGGCGGCAGCGGAAATTTCCAGCGCGGTGACGAACCACGAAGGCAGATTGTTGATATCGCCGCCCAAATGGCGGTAAAGCCGCCAGGCGTAGTCTTCCACGCTGTGTTCCTTGACATTCCCGTCGATCGAACGCTTCCTGCGCGTGTAGGTATAGGAGAAGGGCGGTTCGATGCCATTGGAAGCGTTATCTGCAAACGCAAGGCTGATCGTGCCGGTAGGCGCGATGGAGAGCAGGTGTGAGTTGCGGATGCCGTGCTTGCGGATGCGTTCTTTCAATGCGCCGGGCAGGCGCGATGCAAAGTTGTTGCCGGAGAGGTACATGTCCGCATTGAAGAGCGGGAACGCTCCGCGTTCGCGGGACAGTTCCACCGAGGCGGCATAGGCGCGGTCACGCAGAAATTCCGCGATTTTGCGTGCCTGCTCGCGCGCTTCTTCCGTATCGTAGCGTTTGCGCAGCATGATCAGCGCGTCGCCCAGCCCGGTGAAGCCCAGGCCGATCCGGCGCTTGGAGCGAGCCTCTTCCTGCTGCTGCTCCAGCGGCCAGTGTGTGCTGTCGAGCACGTTGTCGAGCATACGAATGGCAGTATCGACAATCTTGCCAAATCCATTGAAATCGAAAGCGGCGTTTTCGGAAAACGGTTCCTGGACGAACAGCGTCAGGTTGATCGAACCCAGGCAGCAGCAGCCATATGGTGGTAACGGCTGTTCGGCGCAGGGATTGGTGGCCTCGATGGCTTCGCAATAAGCAAGGTTGTTGTCCTGGTTCATGCGATCCAGGAAGAGAATGCCCGGCTCGGCGTGGTCGTAGGTCGAGCGCATGATTTGCGTCCACAGGTCTCGGGCCTCGATCTTGCGATAGACCCAGGTTCCATCATCGAGTTGATATGCGCCTGCGGCCTGGATATCCTCTCCCGGCTCGGCCTTGTGGACGAGTTCGACCATCTGGCCTGCTTCCACCGCGCGCATGAAAGCATCGGAAACCCCGATGGAAATATTGAAATTCGCCAGATCGCCCTTGTCCTTGGCGTGGATGAATTCCTCGATGTCGGGATGATCGCACCGCAACACCCCCATCTGCGCGCCGCGCCGTGCGCCTGCCGATTCCACTGTTTCGCACGAACGGTCGAATACCCGCATGTACGACACCGGACCCGAAGCGCTGGAGGCGGTTCCCCGTACCATTGCGCCCTTGGGGCGGATCGAAGAAAAGTCGTATCCGACGCCGCCGCCGCGCCGCATGGTTTCCGCTGCCTGCGCGAGCGCGGTATAGATGCCGGGTCGCCCATCGACGGATTTGGTGACGGAATCGCCTACCGGCTGCACGAAGCAGTTGATGAGCGTGGCCGCAAGCGTTGTGCCCGCTGCGCTGTTGATTCGTCCCGCAGGCACGAAACCCCGCTCCTGCGCTTCCAGAAAACGCGCTTCCCAGAACGCGCGTTTATCCTCGGCTTCGACTGCGGCCAGTGCCCTTGCGACACGCTGGCGTACTTCGTGCACGGTTTTTTCGTCCCCTTTGGCGTACTTCTCGATCAGGACTTCGGTAGAAATCTCTTGCGTGGTCAGGGTGTCAGCCGTGGGTTTGCAGGCAGTCCGGGATGGCGTGCTCATGGCGGTTTCTCTGAATCGATGTGGACAGGATATGAAGCATACTGCCGAGCCGTAAAATTTGCAAAAATATTATGTTTTTAATAAACAAATAGTTACGCTTTTTCATTGTATGTCAAGAAAAATATTTGTACTAGATGTAGTAGCTTGAAAGAGGCTGTGCGGAGGCAAATTTTGAGTCACCCCGTCCTGAAGGCCGGGGATTCCTCGATACGGTTTTGGGGAGCCTTCGGCTCCCGGTGTTGCTTTGTCTCGCTTGACTCCGCCATGAATGGCGGAGATTGCGCGAGACCCGTGTTCATGCTCTTCGGCAACGGAAGGCAGTGTAATCATGCGATTTCTGTTGAAACGGAATGACATGTTGTTGCAATTTTGCTTCAGATATGCCGGTTTTCGCGTCTACGTGTAATTCGTGAATAATTCGGATTAGCACTCTCCGGTATAGAGTGCTAATATATGCAACCCAGGAGGTTGTGTGCACATGAATCAAGCATTTCCCGTTCCCTACGCCGTTGGCAGCATTGACCAGTACATTGGCTCGGTCAATCGTCTGCCCATGCTTACCGAGCAGGAAGAAATGGATCTGGCTACGCGCCTCAGAGAGCAGGGTGACCTCGACGCGGCCCGACAGTTGATCGTGTCGCACCTGCGGCTGGTGGTATCCATTGCACGCGGTTATCTGGGCTACGGATTGCCGCACGCCGATCTGATCCAGGAAGGCAACGTCGGCCTGATGAAGGCCGTCAAACGGTTCGATCCGACGCGCGGCGTGCGGCTGGTGTCGTTTGCGATTCACTGGATCAAGGCTGAAATCCATGAATTCATCGTGCGCAACTGGCGGCTGGTGAAGATTGCCACCACCAAGGCGCAACGCAAGTTGTTCTTCAACCTGCGCAGCATGAAGCAGGACAGTTCCACCCTGAACCGTGAGGAAGTGCATTCGATTGCCACCCGCCTCGGTGTCAAGCCTGAAGAAGTGGCCGAGATGGAAACCCGCCTTTGCGGGCGTGAGATTCCGCTGGAAGGCGGCAATGACGGCGAAGACGAGCATTTCGCGCCCATCGCCTATTTGCCCGATCCGCACGCCGAGCCTTCCGTCGTGATCGAGGAAGCCCAGTATGCCCGCCTTCAGGACGAAGGCTTGCGGCAGGCGCTTGACAGTCTCGATGCGCGAAGCCGTGCCATCGTGGAGCGGCGCTGGCTTGCTGAAGACGATACCGCCACCCTGCACGAACTTGCTTCCGAATACGGCGTTTCCGCCGAACGTATCCGCCAGATCGAGGCGCGCGCCATGCAGAAGATGCGTGCCCTGCTGGCTCCGGCGCGTTGAGAGGACGCACGATTCCGGAAAATTCCCTTTATGTGGGCCGCTTTGCTCCAACGCCGAGCGGCCCGTTGCATTTCGGCTCACTCGTCGCTGCGCTGGGCAGTGCGCTCGATGCCCGTTGCCACGGAGGACGCTGGCTCGTGCGCATCGAGGATGTCGATACCCCGCGCGCCGTGCCCGGTATGGCCGAGGCAATGCTTGCCACGCTGGAACGTTTCGGTTTTGAATGGGACGGCGAAGTTTTATGGCAAAGCCGCCGTGCCGGGGTCTACGCTGCCGCGCTGGAGCAACTCAAAGCGGGCGGGCATGTTTTTCCCTGCGCCTGTTCCCGGCGCGAACTGGCGGAAGTGCCGGATTCCGCGCTCGCCCGTGACGGTTCCCGGCGTTATCCCGGCACCTGCCGGGACGGCCTGCCGCCGGGGTCGAAGCCGCGGGCGTGGCGGGTCAGGGCAGGGGGAACGATCCGGTTCAAGGATGCCGTTCAGGGTTGCCAGGAAGAAGACCTTGCGCGTGATGTGGGGGATTACATCGTGCTTCGCGCCGATGGCGTATTCGCCTACCAGCTTGCCGTGGTCACTGACGATGCCGAGCAGGGCGTAACCCATGTGGTGCGCGGGGCGGACCTCCTCGGTTCGACCGCGCGGCAGATTCATCTTCAAACAGTGCTCGGCCTGCCTACTCCGGCTTACGCGCATTTACCGGTGGCAACAAACGCCGCCGGAGAAAAACTCTCCAAACAGACACTGGCGCGAGCGGTCGATGAAGCCCCTCCAGCGCACATGCTGGTCTCTGCGTTGAGCTTTCTCGGGCAGAATCCGCCCGATGGACTGGCTGCCGCTTCCGTCGGAGAAGTGTGGGCGTGGGCGCGCGAAAACTGGAACATGGAATGCGTGCCGCGCGTGTTGCAGTGGTATGCGCCGGAATTCAGCCATCCTTGAAAGAGTGCCGTTGGGGGCTGAACGCGCGAAGCATCGAAGAGGTGTAGGATGAGTCGGCGTCACCCCTTGCCGCCCTTACACGCGCGAAGCGCGTGACGGAGGGAGTCAAAACGCATGGGTAACGATTGAGACGAAAAAACAAAGGGAGGGGTTTGTGCAAGGACAACAAAAATGGATTGCGTACTGGCGGGAACACAACGCCTTATCTGTGCAACAGGTACCGACGGCCTTGAGATTGGCAGGGATTCCGCCTTCCCGTCAGGAGTGGCGTTTATGGATAGAGCGCCTGCTGTTGTGGCTGGGAGTTGCAGCGCTTGCGGCGGGATTGATTTTTTTCGTGGCGGCTAATTGGTCTGGCATGGGGCGTTTTGGAAAATTCGCGCTGGCCGAAGCAGCGGTTGTCCTTTCCCTTGTGGCTTATGCATCATGCGCGCGTTTTCGTTATGGAAATGCGGCACTGTTGGCGGCAAGTTTGGCAACAGGCGCGCTGTTGGCGTTGATCGGGCAAACTTATCAGACAGGCGCGGATACTTTTGAGTTGTTCGTCGTTTGGGCACTGCTGATTTTTCCCTGGGTGCTGATAGCGCGTTTATTGGCGCTGTGGGTTCTGTGGTGGGCCATTCTGCATGTGGCATATTTCTTTTATGTGAATACATTTTGGGCGTTCTGGGGCATTTCATTTAGAGAGGAAGAAAACGTATTAGCTGGCGTGGTACTGCTTGATGGCTGTGCATTGATCGTTTGGGAATGGATTAGAGCACAGGGCCGAGAATGGATGCAGAGTCGTTGGGTGCCGAGGTTGCTGGCATTGGCGACAAAAATCGCAGTGACGATGCTGGCGCTTTTCATTATTTTTGATTACCGCTACCTTCCCGTAAGCGAATTGTATATCGCGCTCTATCTCATCGTATTGGCTGGAATGTACGGCGGTTATCGCTATAAAACGCAGGATCTCTTCATGCTGGCAGGTGGCGCATTGAGCGTTATCGTAGTGATGACCACATGGCTGGGACGAGTTCTTTTTGAGAACTCGAGGGATCAGATCGCCAGTTTTCTTCTGCTTGGTTTGTTTTCCATGCTGGCGACAGCGGGAGCAGCCTGGTGGCTGCGGCAACTTGTTCTTGAACAGAAAGACGGTCAGCCATCCGAAATCCATGAGGAGGTTTTGCCATGAAACTCTTCTCGACCCGGAATACTCCCGAAAACCTCTGGAGGGCGCTGGCCGATGCCGGACTGGTGCGAGGAGCGATGACAGTCGATCCGGTGAAGGCGCATAGCGGCGATTTACCATCGTTCGCCAAGGTAATGCTGGGTGTGGCGGCATGGATCTCATCATTGCTCTTCCTGGCCGCCGTCGGATTTCTCTTGGGGGATTTGTTCGAAGACGAATGGGTGCGCGCGATCCTTGGCATAATTATTTGCACGTCAGCAGCGCTATATTTTCATAAAACGCCGCCCTCGATGTTTGCCGATCAGATTTTTTTTATTCTGGCCCTTTTGGGGAATGTGCTGGTACTGAGCGTAATTGCCTATGAAAATATTGGGCATTCTTCTCTCCCCTGGTTGTTGGCGGCATTGATTGAGGGAGGCGTTTTTGTGGCGATTCCGTATCAGCCAAATCGTTTTTTGAGCGCGTCGCTTGCTCTGGTTTTTTTGTATTTTGCAGGATCAATAGGGGGTATAGCCGGTTTGTTCATGCCGTTGTGCCTGGCGTTGCTGGCTATCGCATTACATTTTCAATGGAGGGCGCCCCAAATTTGGCCTGTAGTCGCGTTTGCTCTCAGTCTTGTTCCTTTTTTTGCTGAGGCATGGTCGTCAATCGCTTACGAAAGCCGCGAGTTATCAACGGAGTTGCCATTCTGGCTGTTGCGGATCTGTTTGATCGGTGTCTGGCTGGGGGTGGTATACACCATGCTGCAGCGGGTGACGGGCAAGCCCTTGTTGCCTCAAAATACCAGCGTCTGGTTGATTGCGCTTCTTCTGGCGGCGGGAACCTGGCCTGTGCCGATGGCGTTGTTCGCGCTGACCGTATTCTTCCTCGGTTTTTCGCAACGGGACAAACTTCTGGAAGGCATCGGTATCGTTCAGTTGCTCTGGGCGGTCGGTTATTATTACTACGCGCTTCAAGACACGCTGCTGTTCAAATCGTTGATGCTCTCCGCTCTGGGCGCAGTGTTACTGCTGCTATACACAATCAGCCACTATATTTTTCAGAAGAAAGGGCATGACAGGGGAGAAGAAGCATGAAATTTTTCAAAATGGATTTACGTGCTCTTGCCGCTGTTATTGTCGGTATCTTCATTCTGGTTTTTCTCAATTGGAACATTTTTCAAAAGGAACGCATCATCAAGCAAGGGCGTACCGTTTTGCTACAGTTGGCACCGGTCGATCCGCGTTCGCTGATGCAGGGGGACTATATGGCGTTACGTTTTGCATTAGCGGATGAAGTTCGATACGCAGTGCATGACGAACCCGTCAAGGAAGGAATAGTCATTCTGAAACTGGATGAAAACAACGTTGCGCATTTCGAACGTATTTACGATGAACACTCACCTTTGCAGCGCGATGAGGTCCGATTGAAATACCGTGTGCTAGACGACAGAGGTACAGTGGAGATCGGCACCAATGCGTTTTTCTTTGAAGAAGGACAGGGGGAAATCTACGAATCGGCCCGCTATGGTGAGTTTCGCATTGCCGATACCGGAGAAGCCACCCTTACACAGTTGCTTGACGAAAAATTCAAAGCGTTGGGACGCAGCGCAGTGCTGAACTGACAGTTCGCAGGTTGGCGATGAGCGAAGCGAATCCCAACATGGAAGGCTACTTTTGAAACCCCCGTATTACCCTGTATATGCCGTTTGAATATTGCGGTATCAAGCAGGATGACCGGATGTAGGGGTAGCCCTTGTTTCGGTTACCCTGTGGAACATCTGCATTACCTTGTATCCACCGTTTGTCATCCTGCGCGCAGTCGCAGGATCCATGCGGCGTCCGGATTCTGCGACTTCGCTTCGCGTTGCGCTGCAATGACAGGACGGGTTTTGCAGGGGTTCCCTGTGGCCGCATGGGCAGGCACAAGGCCTGCCCCTACATTAAGCGTGATGCCAGGTAATGCAGATGTCCCTTTTCACATTTTTTATTGCGGAAAGGAATAATCAATGACAGTCAGTCCGCGTCACGTAATCTCTCGCCTCGACGCGGACGGCGATACGCGTGGTGAGCCGCGCGAGCACTTCGGGAATGCGCAGAGGCTTCGATAAATAGTCGCTTCCGCCGTTCTCAAAGCTGCGGATAATCTGCTCGTTGTTTGCCAGTTCGACCATGAAAAGAACAGGAATGTCGGCCCAGACCGACGACGCCTTGATCCAGCGGCTCAATTCAAAGCCGCCGGTGTCGGGTGAAGTCGCATCGATCAAAATTGCGTCAGGAACGATAAATTCCAGGTATTTCAGTGCTTCATTGCTGTTTTCTGTTATCAGGACGGTATAGCCTGCGGAGGACATTCCCACGCACAGCCTGTTGCATGTATCGACGGAACTATCCACAACGAGTACAACGGGAGGTGCCGTAAAAGAAGAAGAAAAATCAACTGTGGAGACGCGAGCATCCATCATAAAGCCTTAAAAAATCTATCACGCCTCCAATAAAACAGATTCCCCCGTTTCCTCCGCGTGCCGCAGGCAGCAAGCTACGGCAACTACCTATGAATGAATGATTTGGTGCATGCAGTAATTCACGTAGAAGGATTGGGAAAGGCGTGAAAAGTCCAATGGCATTATTTTGCGTCAAAATTTTTTTCTTTCATCATCAGGGGTGGCGCCAACCGCTATGATTGTTAGAGCGGTTTCATTGTTAGAGCGGTTTCGGTTTATGCCTGAACCGTAGGGGCGAATAATTATTCGCCCCTACAACACGCCAGGTGGCTTAGTTAGCATGAAAGAACCGCCACACACCTTCCAGTCTCAAGTCCGTCAGGAGGCGGGCACTTCAGGGTGAATGACAGAACTTCACGCTTGATTGCCCCGCTCGTTACCGTATTGACATCATGAATCCGAGCGGGGCACTTTCATTTACAGGCGGCTGTCAAAACTTTCTCTTCAAATCCTCAAGCGACGTCTCTTTGCCGTTCAGAGTCAGGACGCCTTTCTTGTAACTTGCCTCAAGACCCAGAATTCCTTTCTTCTCAACCAGAATCCCCTGACTACCAAGCACCAAGAGGGCTGCTGCGCCATCCTCGCCCCCCAAACGGGAAACCAGATCAGCCGGAAAACTGAATTTCAAATCAACCTCCAGATCAACCGCCAGATTGGTAGGCGACAATTTTTCGGGGTCGCCGTTGCCTGTGTAAGCAATGCTGAAATCCCCCTTCGTTACGCCTTCCGGTGTGCCTGCACGCAGGTTTTTGATGGCAAACACGGGTTTGCGCTTCAGAAAATCCCCTAAATGTTGCTTGACGGTACTACTCAGTGCATACTCGTCCTGGCCTTGCGCGGCCTGCATAACTTTGTCCAGTGCAGAAGCATCGAGGTTTTCGAACAGGAACGTTACTTCGGGCTTGTCGATGGTAGTCTTCGATTTGCCATCCGTTGAAAACGTGTACGTGTCTGCACCAAGCTTGGAATTTATGGTTATTTCCTCGGACTTGAGTTTAGTGTCTGTTTTTATGTACGCGTTCTCAAGCACAAAGCTGCGAATTTCGTTCGCGGTGTCCGGGCCCTGAAATGATAACTTCTTCGCAGCAAGGCTCGACGTGCCGACGAAAAGTTTTTGAAAACCCTTGGGTTTTTCAGTATCGAACTTGAGCGTGAGACGTTCCATCTGAAACTGTTCCTGACGACTGGGCCGATCCGGGTCGGTTTTGGTAATGGACAAATCGTTCATCACGAGATCCGACTTGAATTTTGAGATGTCGGAATTTGCTGTGATTTTTCCGTCCAGACCACCCCAGGAAATCCGGGTGTCTTCAGCTTCGAATTCTACCTTTGGAGAAATGATGCGCACATCAGCTCCCCCGCCGCCCAAAAAACTGAACGTCGATTCGACCGTGAGCGGCGCCTTGCCGTCAAATGGATCTTTGCCGAACTTCTCAACGAGGTCGGCGATGACTTTTTCCGGCAGTACCAGTTCGGAACGGACGTGCGCCATCGAGCCAAAAGAAAGTATCGGGCCGTGCCGGATGTCGTGGTTGAAGGGCACGGTCACCGAGTCTTCCCCTCCCTCGGATGGTCCCAATACAAACTCGGTGCGCGCTGTCGCGCCGAAAATGCCACGTTTGTATTCGATCACCGTCATCTTGGTATCCAATTTGAGTTCGGTGCCTAACTGGGCACTCAACTGGTCACTCAACATGGGGCCCAGTTGGGAGAATTGTTTCGCGTTGTCGTGGAACTGCTGCTCAGCGCTTATGCCGGCCCAATAACTGCCGCCAACGAAGATTGCCCCGCCCAGAACGGCAACGCTGATGACGCCGATGATCTTCTTTGTGCCGGTGTTCGTTTTCTTTGTGATGTCAGTGTTCATGGTCATGATTTTCCTACTCTTCGCCCCAAAAAGGTTGTCCAGAAAAAAGGGCTATAATGACACGAAAGACAGATTAAGGAAACTCTACCTTGAAAGGCGGCTGACGGTGAGTCTCCGTGTAGGTTGGGATGAGCGAAGCGAATCCCAACATCCAGGCAGCCACAAAAACGTTGGGTTTCGCAAGCTCAACCCAACCTACACCCAACCCACACCCAACCCGCCATCCTTCACAGCATTTCGCGCCGCTCTTTCAGCGCCTGCGCGATGGTTCCGATGCCTGTGTGTTCGAGTTCTCCTCCTACCGGCACGCCCCTTGAAAGGCGGCTGACGGTGAGTCCCCGTGCGGTGAGCAGCGTAGCCAGCGCGTGCGCATCCAACACCCCATCGCTGCCACCCACCGCATGGCGGGGCGCCGAGGGCGTCGCCCCCTACGGCGTCAACCCGCCCGGCTGCCGAAGCGTGGGCACGTTCCAAGGGCAATACCCACATTGACCATCTGATCGTGGAAACGCGCATCGCCCGGGCGCGCCATTGAATCGTAGGGCGCGACGCCCTCGGCGCGCCGTTATCAAACATAGCCCGCGTAGGTTGGGATGAGCGAAGCGAATCCCAACATCCACCCGACCACAAAAACGTTGGGTTTCGCAAGCTCAACCCAACCTACACCCAATCCACACCCCACCCGCCATCCTTCACAGCATTTCGCGCCGCTCTTTCAGCGCCTGCGCGATGGTTCCGATGCCCGTGTGTTCGAGTTCTCCTCCTACCGGCACGCCCCTTGAAAGGCGGCTGACGGTGAGTCCCCGTGCGGTGAGCAGCGTAGCCAGCGCGTGCGCGGTTACTTCGCCTTCGTTCGTGAAGTTGGTGGCGAGAATGACTTCCCGCACTTCGCCGTCGCTTGCGCGGGCGATCAGACGCTCGAATTCCAGTTCGCGCGGGCCGATGCCGTCGAGCGGCGACAGATGGCCCATCAGTACGTAATAAAGACCGTTGTACGCCTGTGTCTGTTCGATGACCGCCAGGTCGGCCGGGGTTTCGACCACGCACAGGCGGGCGGGGTCGCGGCGTGGGTTTGCGCAGCGCGAGCAGACTTCTTCTTCGGAAAACGCATTGCAGCGCGCGCAATGGCGCAATGCCGAAAGCGCATGGTTGATGCTTCCTGCCAGCCGCGCCGCGCCGGTGCGGTCGCGTTGCAACAGGTGGTAGGCCATGCGCTGCGCCGAACGCGGCCCGACGCCGGGCAGGCAGCGCAGGGCGGCAATCAGTTCATCCAGGCAGGATTGCTTTTCCGGCATCAGAACGGCAGTTTCATGCCCGGCGGCAGATTGAGCCCCGCCGTGAAGCCGGACATTTTTTCCGCAGTGGTGGCCTCGACCTTGTGTACTGCGCCATTGATGGCTGCCGCGATCAGGTCTTCGAGCATTTCGCGGTCGTCCATCACCGATGGATCGATGTGCACGCGGCGCACTTCGTATTTTCCTGTCATGATGACCTTCACCATGCCTGCGCCGGACTCGCCCTCGATTTCCATCAAGGCGATCTGATCCTGCATTTTTTTCATGTTTTCCTGCATCATTTGGGCCTGCTTCATCAGGCCGCCAAGTCCGCCCTTCATCATCCGAATTGCTCCGAGAAAAATTAAAAAGAATTGAAACTACAACAGTCTGGCCGTGCTTTCGCTCAGGCTGGCGTCGAACCGTTCGATCAGTCCGCGCACGAACGGGTCGCTCTCCAACGCGGCCACTGCCTGCGCGTGCCGCTCGCGGCTGTCGAGTTCGTCAAGTTGCGCCGGAGTTTGGCCCGTAATGATACCCGCCTCGAAATTCAGCCGAATAGGGCGGCCAAGCGCACGGGCAAGATCGCTTTCGATCCGCTCGAACACGGCGCGATTCATGTCCAGCATATGGCGTTGGGCGTCCGAGAGGCGTAAAAACAGACGGTCTCCGTCGCATTTCACCCACTCGCAGTGCTGGGCGCATTCGCGCGCCAGGCCGGACAGTTTCAGCGTTCGCACGACTTCGCGCCAGTTGGCGGATTCAAACGCTGCCGCCACTGCGGCATTCGCGTCCGCAGCGGTTTCAGGCGCGGAAGCTACGGGTGTGGAGGCTGCGGGCATGGATGCGGTGTTGCCCGGCAAGGGCCGTGCCTTGCCGCTACCGCCGCTGCCGGAGGACGATCCGGTGCCGGACGAAGAGGGTTGTTCCGGACGGAAAGTCAGCAACCGCAGCAGGCTCATGGTAAAGCCCGTGTATTCGTCGGGCGCGAGCGGCAGTTCGTCGCGGCCATGAATGGCGATCTGATAGGCCAGTTGCAGATATTCGGCATCGAACCGCTCCGCCTGGGCCAGCAGCCGGGCGCGTTCGTCCGCATCGTCAACGGCGGCGGGCGCGAACTGTGCCAGCGCTATCCGCGCCAGAAGGCTTGCCAGCGCCTGCAGTGCGGCTTCGAACGACAGGCTCCGCAACTCCATGTCGTCGGCCACTGCGAGCAGCGCGTCGGCGTTACCTTCGGCCAGTGCGTCCAGAATCGCGTACAGATGATCCTCGCCCACTGCGCCGAGCATGTTCGCCACCTGTTCCTCGGACACGCTTCCCGCGCCGTGAGCGATGGCCTGATCGAGCAGGGAAAGCGCGTCGCGCATCGAACCGCTGGCCGCATGGGCAAGGTAGCGCAACGCCCCCGGCTCGAACGGAACCGCTTCGGCTTCCAGGATGCCTGAGAGATGTTCCGTGATCCGGCCCGGCGGCATCTGTTTGAGATTGAATTGCAGGCAGCGGGACAGCACCGTTACCGGGATTTTCTGCGGGTCGGTCGTGGCGAGGATGAATTTCATATGCTCCGGCGGCTCTTCAAGCGTTTTCAGCATCGCATTGAAGGCGTGTCCGGTGAGCATGTGTACTTCGTCGATCATGTAGACCTTGTAGCGCCCTGCCACGGGCACGTACACGGCACGGTCGAGCAACGCCGCCATGTCGTCGACCCCTCGGTTCGAGGCTGCGTCCATTTCCACATAATCGGGGAAACGGTCGGAATCGATGGCGCGGCAAGCTTCGCATTGCCCGCAGGGCGCGGCGCTTACGCCCTGTTCGCAATTCAACGCCTTGGCGAGAATGCGCGAAATCGTGGTTTTGCCTACCCCGCGCGTGCCCGTGAAAAGCCACGCATGATGCAGCCGCCCGGTGTCGAGCGCATGGGAAAGCGCCCGGACGACGTGCTCCTGCCCAACCAGGGTGTCAAAGGATTTTGGCCGCCATTTGCGTGCCAGTACTTGATAGCTCATGGGCGTGGATTTTAACTGAAAACACAATCACGCCCCTGGCGCTTCAGTCGAATTCGGGTGGCGAGCCTGACCCCCGGCACTTGCAGGAAACGGCTGTGGCTGCTGCCTTCCGGCCCTGACCAGGTTCACCATGCTGCAATGCGGGGAGACCCGCCACGGCGCGATTGTAGCAGCAACGCTTGGTAACCGGTTACGTTAGCGCTTCAATGACTGCTTCCGGGTTGCGTTCGATCACGTTGAGCAGCACCAACGCTGGGCCGTTCGGAGAACGGTCACCACGTTCCCAATGCCGCAGAGTTGCAGTGGAGAAACCAAAGCGAGCGGCAAATTGCTCCTGAGTCATTCCTACTTTGGCACGCACAGCCTTTACGTCAATTGCGCGGGGGCGATGCACGCGCACGCCGCGTTCGTCACCTTTGGCGTGAGAAATTGCCTCTTGCAAGCCTTGCTTGATGCTGTTGAATGCGGTGCTCATGATTTTTCCCGTCTTTTCCAGGTGTTTACCAATACGTCTACCAGTCCGGCCAACTCGTTGCGCTCGGCCTTGGTCAGGTTCGATTTGTCACCCTTGGCGAAAAGCGTCAGCAAATACAGCGGCTTCATTCGGCTTGCGGCACGACCTTCCAACGACCACATTCACGCAACAGGCGACCGCTGTGCGGGAGGATTGCCGTCGAGGTAGCGCTGGATGCCGCGCAGGATGGCGTCGGCCATTTTTTCCTGGTAAGCCTCGTCATTGAGGCGGGCTTCTTCTTCCGGATTGCTGATGAATGCGGTCTCCACCAGGATCGAAGGGATATCCGGGGCCTTGAGCACCGCGAAGCCTGCCTGTTCCACGTGGGGCTTATGCAGGGTATTGACATCGCCCAGCGCGGTGAGCACCGCGCGCCCGAGTTTGAGGCTGTCGTTGATGGTGGCGGCAAGCGACAGATCGATCAGGGTACGGGCAATGTGGTTGTCCTGCCGGGCGAGGTTCACGCCGCCGATCAGGTCGGAATTGTTTTCTTGCTGTGCAAGCCAGCGCGCCGCCGAAGACGAAGCGCCTTTTTCCGAGAGCACGAATACCGAACTGCCGCGCGCTTCCGGGCGCACGAAGGCATCGGCATGAATCGAAACGAAAAGGTCGGCCTGTACTTTTCGTGCGCGCGTGACCCGTTGTGCCAGCGGGACGAAGTAATCGCCGTCGCGCGTCAACATCGCGCGCATATTCGGGGTGTTGTCGATCTTGCGCTTCAAACGTCGCGCAATGCTCAGATTTACATTTTTCTCATAACTTCCACGCCGTCCGATTGCGCCAGGGTCTTCTCCGCCGTGGCCGGGATCGAGCGCAATCGTGAAAAGACGTTTCGTCTTCGGCGGGTCGCGGCGGGCTACGCCTT
The DNA here is from genome assembly GCA_031277415.1 of Azoarcus sp. GTDB lineage: Bacteria > Pseudomonadota > Gammaproteobacteria > Burkholderiales > Rhodocyclaceae > WRNU01. The sequence continues at coordinate 705 of JAITMK010000112.1, read as the reverse complement.
TGTCTGGAACAGGAGAGGGCTTGTCGGCAGGGGCAGGGGTGGAAACAGAAGCAGGGGGTGGCGTACCGGGGGAGGTTTCCTGTTTGGCCAGCAAGGCGGCGATGGGATCTTCAGGGTCGGCGCTCATACCCGCCGCCGCGTCCATGGGGGAGGTTTTCTGGATCAATGCCAGCAAGGGATCGTGCGGGGTCAGAGGATAGAGGTCGATCACCAGCCGGTGACCGTAACTGGCGACCGGGTCGAGGGTGAAAAGCTGCGGACTGATTTCCTCTTTAAGATCAACTACCAGTCGCACCACGCCGGGACGGTTCTGGGCTGCGCGGATCAATTCGATGTAAGGGTCGTTTTCGATCACTTTGCCGAAAATATTCAACAGCACGCTTTCCAGATCGACTTCTTCCATGTCGACAACCAGACGATGCGGGTCCTTCAGCAACATGTACTTGAAGGGAAGCTTGTGGCGGCTCTCGAAGGTGATGCGGGAATATTCGTCCGCTGGCCACACCCTCAGCGCCAGCAGGCTGTTGTCGTTGGGTGCAGCGCCTGCCCGGCCCGCGAGCAGGATGAATGCCGCGCCGCTTGCGGCTCTTAGCAGCGCGCGGCGCTCCAGGCACGGAAAATCCTCCTTTCCCTGGCCTGAGTTGGTTTCGTCTAATCCGTCAGTTGCGCTACGCATGTTCGTCCAGTTTCCGTTTTTGCCCGGAT
>JAITMK010000098.1 GCA_031277415.1 Azoarcus sp. | reverse complement strand
CGCGAAGCGGACGGCCTTACACGGCTAGAGTTTCCCGGCGGCAATCTCTACATCGCCGGGGACGCGTACACACCCGGCAGCCGCCTGCGTTGCCACATCCATGCCAGCGATATCAGTCTTGCCCTGAGCGCACATACGGACACCAGCATCCTGAACACCCTGCCCGCCACCATCATCGCCATCGCCAGCACCGGTACGCCCGGACATGTGCTCGTGCAACTGCGGCTCATGGATGGAGAAACCCTGTTGCTGGCGCGCATTACCGAACGATCCCGGCTGGCGCTTTCCATCACGCCCGGACTCACCGTCATCGCACAGGTGAAATCCGTGGCGATTCTTCGTTGATTTTCAATTGTTTACCAACAAGAAACTTTTCTCACACTCAAAGTCATCGACAAGAAATTTGCCGATGAAAATTGTGGTATCAATCAGACGTACACTCCCCCAAGAAAGAACTTCGAGTAGGCGTAAATCATGGGGTATAGTGTATGGTTGTCGAGGCGGCGAGAAGAAAATGTTGCATTTACCTGGCGGACGAGGCGTTATTTTCAGAACATGAAAAATGACACCTTTTCAGACAAAAGGAGCAATCCAAATGGATAGGAAGCAAAGTATTTTCTTAAAATATCGCAAAATTATTTTTGCAGTTATCCTATTTATGGTGGCGGACTCGATCGTCATCGGCATTAACTTCTACAACACCTATAAGGCTGACGAATCCGCCGTATCGATCAACCTGTCCGGGCGGCAACGGATGATGTCGCAGCGTATGACCAAGGCGCTCCTGACATTGAATCGCAGCCTGGAAGCAGAAGACGACAAAGGCATATCAGGCAGCCTGAAGGAATTGACGCTGACTGTCAGGCGTTTCGACAGAACCCTGATGGGTTTCCGCGACGGATCCATGGTAACCGGCGGCGATGACAATCCTCAGTTCCTGACTCAGGTCGAAACGGACGAATCCCGGGGGTTTGTAGAAACTGCCTACAGAATATGGACCCCCTACATGGAAAGGTTGAAACCGTTGCTGAATAGCGACAGAGACTCCTTCCTGGATGAAGGTCTCAAACAGAAGCTGGCAGACCCGGGAACGCTAGAAGATATAAAAAGTAAATTCAATAAAGAAGAAATTTTTTCGGACGAAGAATTTCGAAAGAAACTGGAAGAGATAAAAAACGACCCCGACAAGTTTGCGGCGGACCTCAAGGTAGCGGTGGATTTCGCATTGGGAAAAAACGAAGTACTGGGCAATGAGATGCATAACAATCAGGCGCTTCTGAAGCTCATGAACGACCTGACCACCGACCTGGAACACGTCGCCAACAGGCGGGCTGCCACTTTACGGATCGTTCTGGTCGTCGGCATCCTGTTTGCGCTCGTCAACTTCGGTTATACCGTTGTCATTTCCATTCGGGACTTGATGAAAGGCGACCGGGAACTTGGCATGGCGCGTCAAGAGACGGCCGAAATTCTTTCGACTGTACGCGAAGGGCTGTTCTTGCTGGATAAAGCCAAAAGAATCGGTACGCAATTCTCGGAATCCTTGCCTCATATATTGAGAAGGGATATCGTACCGGGCATGGACTTCCTGCCTCACCTTGAAGCAATTGCCCCAAGGAACATCTACGAAGCCGCAATGGATTACATCGATCTGCTCCTGGGAGACCGAGTAAAAGAATCCCTGGTGACCAGTCTCAACCCCCTCACAAATGTACCCATCCTTGTCACCGACCCGCGTGGCAATACCCAGACCCGTTACCTGTCCTTCTTCTTCAACAGAGTCATCGCAGAAGAGGAAATCGCACACTTGCTGGTCACCGTGCAGGACGTCACCGACAAGGTTGTACTCGCGCAACAGGTCGAGCAAGCGAAGAACCAGGCAAAAGTCGAAATCGAAACCCTGCTGCGTCTGGCAAGCAGCGATTTCGAAGCCCTCCAGCGATTCATCGAAAATGTTGGAGAATCGCTGTCACAAATCAACGAGAAGATGAGTGCGCCCCATGATGAGGCACGCGACCGCCTGCATACCCTGAACTACATCATGCGCATCGTGCACGGCATCAAAGGCGAATCGGCAGTGCTTGGCATCGACGTGCTGGAGAGCTACGCGCACGAATGCGAAAAGGAAATGGTCACCATGCGCGAAAACGAGGAGACACTCAGCGGCGATCAAATGCTGCGTGTCGCCGTGTTGCTGGAAGGTTTCTACCAGCGCCACTCCTCACTCGCCCAGATCGTATCCCGCCTTGGCAACGCAATGGGCAGAGCGCAACAATCAGGCGGTACGGCCGACTGGACTCCCCAAAAGCATCCCTTCGCAGATCACATCACCGCACTCGCTCAACGGATTGCCACAGATCACGGAAAACAGATCGAGGTCTCCTGCCAGTTCGAGAGATTTTTCTCCCTGCCCAAAGCCACGGTCAAGGAGTTGCAAGACATCTCCATTCAACTCGTGCGCAATTCCCTGGCACACGGAATCGAGACGCCTGATAAGCGCACCAGGTTCAACAAACCGGCAACCGGCGCGTTGAGCCTGTGGTGTGAATATCTGGGACACGGCCAGTACACTTTCACAGTGCGGGACGACGGATGCGGCATCGTTCCGGAACGGCTGCGCGAGCATTTCGTGAAAAAACACATCATGAGTGCAGAAGAAGCTGCCAGTTTGAGCGACGATGAAATAGCCAACCGCATTTTCCAGCCTGGCATTTCGACTGCGGAGACAGCCGATCAGGATTCCGGACACGGCATCGGACTGGATGCGGTTCTGGAAAAAGTAAGAACCATGGGTGGATACATGCTGGTCAAGAGCCGCCCGGATCAATTTACAGAGTTCAGCATTCAGTTCAATACCGTACATCGAGGGCAAAACAATGAAACTCCTGATCGTCGATGATTCGGCGCTCATCAGAAGCCGTGTTGCTCGCATTCTGAGCGATCCGAGATTGAACACCATTCAGCTTCTGGGCATGGCTAAAAACGGCAGGGAAGCTATCATGCTTTTCCTGCAACACATGCCCGATCTCGTTACAATGGACATCACCATGCCGGAAATGGATGGGATAGAGTGCACGGAAAAGATGATCGAGATCCGTCCCGATTGCAGCATTCTTGTCATTTCTGCGTTAAGCGACAAGGCCACAGCCATAAAAACACTGAAAAAAGGCGCTCGTGGTTTTCTTTACAAGCCGTTCTCTGACGAAGATCTGATTGCAGCGCTTTTGGAGTTCACAAATCCATGAAAGGCATCAATGAAAAGGACATCTATACGTTTGTAGATGCAGTCAGTAACTTTTTCCTTCATGCCACACAGGAAAAAGTAGAGATCAAAACTGCGTACCTGCTGGAAAACGATGTTCCGTCCTCTACGTTCGACCTGACCAGCTACATTACGCTATCCGGAGATTTCACCGGCCGTATCTATTTCTCTGCGCCGCGCACCATGCTCACTCATCTTCTGCTTGTGATGGGTGAGCAAACCCGGGACAACGAACGCCTGCTCGATGCTGCCGGGGAAATCGCCAACACGATTTCCGGCAACGCGCGCAAACATTTCGGTGAAACGATGGAAATCTCAGTGCCCACCGCGCAGGCCACAGAACCCGACTGGCTGAAAACCGTCGTCTCGCCCCATTCCTACGTCATTCTCATAAAATGGAAACACTACCGGGCCTCTGTCGTCGTGGATATCCAGCGCGCCGGCACCGAGGCAAAAGATTAGAGCCGTTTTGATTCAAATGCGTACATACTGTAGGTTGGGACGAGCGAAGCGAATCCCAACATCCAACCGACCACAAAAACGTTGGGTTTCGCGAAGCTCAACCCAACCTACACCCAACCTACGATCTTAAACACTCAAATCTAAAACGCTCTAGAACGATAAAGTGGGCAGCCATAAAAATCCGGGCAAACCAGGCAAAACGAAAACGGCATCCGAAGATGCCGTTTTTTCATCCAAACGTTCCGAAAATCAGAGCCGTTCGTAGATCGTGGCAATTCCCTGACCGCCGCCGATACACATCGTCGCCAGGCCGTAACGGGCATTGCGGCGCTGCATTTCGTGCAACAGCTTGGTGATGATGACGCTGCCGGTGGCGCTCACCGGATGCCCGAGGGCAATCGCGCCGCCGTTGGGATTGGTCTTGACCGGATCGAGTCCCAACACCTTCGCAACGGACAACGACTGCGCCGCAAACGCTTCATTGGATTCGATCACATCCATCTGGTCCAGCGTCAGTCCGGCGCGCTTGAGCGCAAGCTGAGTCGCCGGAATCGGGCCTTCGCCCATAATATCGTTGGGGACCCCGGCAATCGCGTAGGAAACCAGTCGGGCCATCGGCTTGTAACCGGCAGCGGCAGCTTTCGCAGCATCGGCCAGTACCAGGAAAGCCGCGGCGTCGTTGACCCCCGAAGCATTCCCCGCCGTCACCGTGCCATCCTTCTTGAAGGCGGGTCTCATCTTCGCGAGAGATTCCATCGTCGTATCCGCCTTCAGATGCTCATCGGTGTCGAATATCACCTCACCCTTGCGGGTCTTGAGCGTGATCGGCACGATCTGGCCCTTGAAATAACCGGCTGCCAGCGCCGCCGCTGCGCGCTTCTGCGACTCCACCGCGAAAGCGTCCTGCTGTTCGCGGGTAATGCCATGCTTGACCGCAAGATTCTCGGCGGTGATACCCATGTGGCCGACACCGAACGGATCGGTAATCACGGCAACCATCGAATCGAACGCCGAAGTGTCGCCCATGCGCGCGCCAAAGCGCAGCGACGGCATCATATAGACGGCGCGCGACATCACGTCCACCCCGCCTGCGAGCGCGTAATCGGCATCGCCCAGGATGATCGCCTGCGCCGAAGAAATCACCGCCTGCATCGCCGAACCGCACAGGCGATTGACCGCAAACGCAATGGAACTCATCGGCAATCCGCCCTGGATACTCGCCACGCGCGCCACATACGCATAACGGGAATCCGTCGGCATGATGTTCCCCACCGCGACGAACGAGACTTCATTCGGATCAACACCGGCACGGGCAACGGTTTCTCTGATGACCAAACCACCCAGTTCGGATGGTTCCAGGTCTTTCAGGGAACCACCAAACCCTCCTACCGCAGAGCGCGCGGCACTCAAAACTACAACTTCACGATCAGCCATTGAAATTCTCCACTCCGTTAAAAATTAACTACCCGCCAAGGCGGCAATTGCCGTCAGGGCCAGTAATATCAAAAACACGATCAGCGCCCGCCAGACGAGTCCGACCGTGGTTTGCAAGTTGTCGACGCCTGCCTTCTCGCCGACACCGATTTCCGGGCTTTCCGCAGCCTCCTCATCATCGGAATCCGACACTCCAAGTCGCACTCCGAGCGCTCCGGCTCCGCTCGTCACCAGAATTGCGCTGGCGCGATCCGGCCACAGCATCGCCTGTGCGCGCCAGCAAAACACAGATTCCTCGAAATTTCCTCCGATGGCGAACAGTATCGCCGTCATCCTCGAAGGCAGCCAGTCAATGATCAGAAAAGCATGTCGCGCGAACTCGCCGTATTGATTGTTCATCCCGTCATATGCGGTCTGGGCGGGAGCCGCTTCTACTCCAAGCCCGGATTCGAGCCCGGATGGCGGTTCCGTATTCCACTCGCTGTAAAGAAATCTTGCCAGCCGGTACATCACAACGCCACAAGGGCCAAGCACCACAAACCAGAACATGCCTCCAAAAACGTTGCGGTGCGCTCCTGTAAGCGCCTGTTCGATGGTGAGCCGCGCAATTCCTCCAGCGCTTACTTCGTCATACCGCCCACCTTTCCATTCGGACAACAAGGCGCGCGCGTGATCGATTTCTCCTGAACGCAAGGCAATATGAATATCGGTGAAATAGTGGCTTTCATGGCGAAAGCCCAAGCAAAGGTACAGCACCAGGACAGCGAAGAGCACGCCAAGGGCCGACGGCAACAGGTAACTGACGAGCGCGCACAACCCCGTCCCGCCCAGTATCAGCACCCCCCAAACCAATTGCTCACGATGTTTGCGCTCGCCATCGAGACGTTTCACCAGCATGGCAGTAAGCCCGCGCAAAGGATCGAGCACGATCCGCTTTGCAGGCAAGGGCCGAAGTTGTTCAAACAACAGGACGGCGACCAGGGAAAGAAACGTCTGGTAGAGAGGCATTACGGCATCGGAGGCACGAAGCCCGGAATCTGATCGATCTCACTCGAAGAGAAGAAATGCTTTTCCATCTGCTCGCTCAGATATTTGCGCGCGCGCGGATCCATCAGATTCAGACGATTCTCGTTGATCAGCATGGTCTGATACCTGACCCACTGCTGCCATGCTTCCTTGGAAACATTCTCGAAAATTCGCTTGCCAAGCTCCCCCGGAACAGGGGGGCACCCCAGCCCCTCGGCTTCGCGTCCCAGCTTCACACAACTGATCATGCGCGTCATTGTTCTCCCCCCCTCTCTCTTTTCACGCCGTAGTCATCCATTTTAGCCGCTTATAGCGATTTAACGAATACCTTGGATCGACGCTGAAAGTTATAAAGCTCACGTTTTTGAATCGGTAGCGTTTCCGGGCCGATTTCCTTGAAACCGCGCTCCAGAAACCAGTGCGCCGTGCGCGTCGTCAGCACGAACAGTCGTTCCAGCCCATCACGCCGCGCCCGCTGCTCGATCCGGCGCAATAATTGCTCTCCAAGCCCTGCTCGGCGATGTTCAGGCGTTACCGCCAGACAAGCCAGTTCCGCCTCGTTTTCCCCGGAAAACCTGTAGAGCGCCGCGCACCCTACCAGCATCCCGTCGTACTCCACCACCGAAAAGCGGCCGATCTCGTATTCGAGCAACTCTCGCCCGCGGCGTACCAGCGTGCCATCCAGTTCCAGCGGCGAGATCAACGCCACCAGAGGACCGACGTCATCTGCCGTCGCCTCGCGCAACCGGAACAGCGGATCGCGCGACACCACCGTGCCCACACCCGCCGTCGTAAAGAACTCCAGCAACAGCGCCCCGTCCTTGTCCTGATCAAGAAGATGGCAACGCGCCACCCCGTTGCGCACGGCGCGAATTGCGCACGGCAAATAAAGGCCCAAATCCTTGGGGAGTTCTTTTCCGGCCTCGATGTGCCGTTCGGCTTCATCTGCCGTCACCGAGCCGACCAGTTTCCCCTCATCGAGCAGACCCGGCGCATTGCACAGATAGATCAGTTTCTCCGCCTTCACCGCCACCGCCACGGCTTCAGCCACCTCCTCCATGCACATATTGAAGATTTCGCCTGCGGGCGACATCCCGAGCGGCGTAATCAAGACCACGTTCTGCTGATCGAGATCGGCGTTGATTTCCTCGGCGATAACCCTGCGTACCGCCCCCGTATACTGATAATCGACCCCGTCGACCACCCCCACCGGGCGCGCGGTGATGAAATTGCCGCCCGTCACCCGCATATAGCCGCCTGCCATCGGCGTATTGGGCAAACCTTGCGAAAGAAGCGCCTCCACCTCGAAGCGCGTAACCGCCATTGCCATCTTCACGCACTCCATCGCCGCCGAGTCGGTCACGCGCAGCCCATTATGAAAACGCGGCTCCAGCCCCCGCCGCATCATCTCCGCGTCGATCTGTGGTCGTGCCCCATGCACCAACACCAACCGGATACCGAGCGCCGCAAGCAGGTTGCAATCGTAGGCCAGGCTCTGCGCCCGCTTTCCTGCCGCTACCTCGCCACCGAAGCCCACCACGAAAGTCTTGCCGCGAAAAGCGTGGATATAGGGCGCCGCAGCGCGCACCCATGCGACAAACCGGGCAGTAGACTCAAAATGATGCCTGTTGCCATGCGCGTAGGAGGATTCAGGACTGCTGTCGGGCTGAGGGGGGGTTGGAGGGCCGATATTCACGGCATTGCCTGTCATTGTTCTGATGGATTCGCGATTCTAGTCCTTTGTCCTAGGTGATGAAACCGGCAAAGTAAAAAAGTTGGAAACTATGGATTCTAGCCCGCCGTTTTCCTGCGCAACAGACCGTCCAAACCCAAACCGGGTTCCCATGAATTTAAAAAAACACCGTATCAAGGCACACCTTTTTTGAGGTACGCCCCCCTCTCCCGCCCCTTCGGGGCACCCTCTCCCGCTTGCGGGAGAGGGAATCGAGGCACTGAAAGAAGGCCGTGATTCAAGCTGAGACACTACCCGTGTTCACGAGGGCTTGAAATTTTCCGGCTCATCCCGATATTCGAAACCTGAATCGCACCTTGAGGATTGATTGCCCATGCAACCCCATCGACCTGCGTCTCCGGAATCGTTCCACCCCTCTGACCCCTCCAGGGCTGCCGAGCCTGTGAAAACTGAACCTCCGGCTCAAAACCCCGACCTTGCCTCCGTGCTCAAGGATGCGGAGGCGCGTCTCGCCGAAGCCGAAAAACGGATCAGTTCATCCACCGGTCCACGCGATGAACCTCCTGAACCTGCCGACAAGGAACCGCCTCCCGCCGAAGCCGGAGCACAAACCGCGCCGCCTGCCGAATCGCCTGCCGCGCCGCCTGTCGAACCGCCTGCCAAACCGGACGCCGACCTTGTCGCCATGCTCAAGGACGTGGAAGCGCGTCTTGCCGAAACCGAAAAACGCGCCGCGGAGCAATACGACGCCTGCTTGCGGGCAAAGGCGGAAACCGAAAATACGCGCCGCCGCGCGCAGGAAGACGTTGCCAAGGCATCGAAATTTGCCGCCGAAAAATTTGCCGCAGCGATCTTGCCCGTCAAGGACAGCCTGGAAGCAGCGCTGGCTACCGAGGGGCAGACGCCGGAAAAACTGCGTGAAGGCGTGGAACTCACCCTCAAGCAACTCACCACCGCGTTCGAAAGCGCAAATCTGACCGAAGAAAATCCTCTCGGACAAAAATTCGATCCCAACAAACACGAGGCCATCGGCGTAACCGAGTCCGAGGCTGAACCCAATACCGTCATCCATGTTCTGCAAAAAGGCTATTTGCTGAACGGGCGCGTCATCCGCGCCGCGATGGTCATGGTCACCAAAGCGCCCTGAGACTTGAAATCGTGCAACATTTCCCCATATTCGCTGCATCCCCAAGCTGGAAGCGCAGGCCACAACCGAATTTCCAAAAATAAAGGAACTTGAAATCATGAGCAAAATCATCGGCATCGATCTTGGAACCACCAACAGTTGCGTCTCGATCATGGAAGGCGGCAAGCCCAAGGTCATCGAGAACTCCGAAGGCGCGCGCACTACGCCGTCCGTGGTGGCCTACGCTGACGACAGCGAAATCCTGGTCGGCGCGCCTGCCAAGCGTCAGGCCGTCACCAACGCCAAAAACACCCTTTTCGCGGTCAAGCGGCTGATTGGCCGCCGTTTTGACGAAAAGGAAGTGCAAAAGGACATCGACCTGATGCCCTTCGAGATCATCAAGGCCGACAACGGCGATGCCTGGGTGGAAGTGCACGACAAAAAAATCGCCCCGCCGCAAGTCTCCGCCGAAGTGCTGCGCAAGATGAAAAAAACCGCCGAGGACTACCTCGGCGAAGAAGTCACCGAAGCCGTCATCACGGTACCCGCCTACTTCAACGACAGCCAGCGTCAGGCCACCAAGGACGCAGGCAGGATCGCCGGGCTGGAAGTGCGCCGCATCATCAACGAACCCACGGCGGCGGCGCTCGCCTTCGGCATGGACAAGAAGCCGGGCGACTCCAAGATTGCCGTCTATGACCTCGGCGGCGGCACCTTCGATATCTCCATCATCGAAATCGCCGACATCGAAGGCGAACACCAGTTTGAAGTGCTCTCCACCAACGGCGACACCTTCCTGGGCGGCGAAGACTTCGATCAGCGCATCATCGACTACATCGTCACCGAGTTCAAAAAAGAACAGGGCGTCGACCTCAAGAACGACGTACTCGCTCTGCAACGCCTGAAAGAAGCCGCCGAAAAGGCCAAGATCGAACTCTCTTCCGGCCAGCAGACTGAAATCAACCTGCCCTACATCACGGCAGACACCTCCGGGCCAAAACACCTGACGATGAAGATCACCCGCACCAAGTTCGAGGCACTGGTCGAAGATCTCATCGAACGCACCATCGAACCCTGCCGCATCGCCATCAAGGATGCGGGCATCAAAGTCTCCGACATCAATGATGTCATCCTCGTTGGCGGCCAGTCCCGCATGCCCAAGGTGCAGGAAAAGGTGAAGGAATTCTTCGGCAAGGAGCCCCGCAAGGACGTCAACCCCGACGAAGCCGTGGCCGTGGGCGCTTCCATCCAGGCAGGCGTGCTGCAAGGCGACGTCAAGGACGTGCTCCTGCTCGACGTCACCCCGCTGTCGCTCGGCATCGAAACGCTTGGCGGTGTCATGACCAAGCTCATCCAGAAAAACACCACCATTCCCACCAAGGCGAGCCAGACCTTTTCCACCGCCGATGACAACCAGTCCGCCGTCACCATCCATGTGCTGCAAGGCGAGCGCGACATGGTTGTCGGCAACAAGAGCCTGGGCCAATTCAACCTTACCGAGATTCCGCCCGCCCCGCGCGGCATGCCGAAAATCGAAGTCACCTTCGACATCGACGCCAACGGCATCCTGCACGTCTCGGCCAAAGACGAGGCGACCGGCAAGGAAAACAAGATCACCATCAAGGCCAATTCGGGCCTCTCGGACGAAGAAGTTCAACGCATGGTGCAGGATGCCGCCGCCCACGCCGAAGAAGATAAAAAAGTGCGCGATCTGGTCAATGCCCGCAACGAATGCGACGGCATGATTCACGCCACCCGCAAGGCGCTCAAGGAATACGGCGACAAGATCGGCGACGACGACAAAAACAAGATCGAAGCCGCCATCAAGGAAGCCGAGGAAGCCATCAAGGCCGACGACAAGGAACGCATCGAGGCCAAGTCGCAGGCGCTTGCCACTGTCAGCCAGAAACTTGGTGAAGCAATGTACGCGCAGCAGCAGGCAGCGGGCGGCGCGCAGCCGGACAACGCCAACACGGACGACGCCAAGGCAGCCGAAGCCGATGTGGTCGACGCCGAATTCACTGAAGTAAAGGACAAGAAATAAGCCAGCGCAACGCATGACATTTCTTGCGCACGGTAACGGGGATGTTCGCCATCCCCGTTACCGTCTGTGACGAGACGGAACCTCTACATAATCATGTCAAAAAAAGACTACTACGCCATCCTCGGAATCAACCGCGACGCCAACGATGACGCCATCAAGAAGGCATACCGCAAGCTGGCGATGAAATACCACCCGGATCGCAACCCGGGCAACAAGGAAGCCGAAGAGAAATTCAAGGAAGCCAAACAAGCCTACGAAATACTCTCCGACAACAAAAAACGCGACGCCTATGATCGCTTCGGTCACGCGGGCGTCGATCCCTCGGCTGGCGGCGGATTCGGCGGTGGTTTTGAAGGTTTCGGCGATGCCTTTTCCGACATTTTCGGCGATCTTTTTGGCGGCGGCGGCGGACGCGGTCGTTCGAACATCTATCGTGGCGCGGATTTACGCTACAACCTTGAAATCACCCTCGAAGAAGCGGCGCGCGGCACGGAAAAAATCATTCGCATTCCCACCGTCGAAGAGTGCGAAAACTGCAATGGAACCGGTGCAAAACCCGGAACCCACGCCATCACCTGCCCGGGTTGTAACGGCTCGGGCCAGATGCGCATCCAGCAGGGATTTTTCTCGCTTCAGCAGCCTTGTCCCCGATGTCACGGCAGCGGACGCATCATCCCCGAACCTTGCCGCGACTGCGGAGGAGCGGGCCGCGTCAAACGGCAAAAAACCCTTGAAGTCAAAATTCCCGCCGGTATCAGCGAAGGCATGCATCTGCGTCACGCCAACCACGGTGAGCCGGGAGTCAACGGCGGCCCCCCCGGTGACCTTTACGTGGAAATCCACATCCGTCGGCACTCGGTGTTCGAGCGTGAGCACGACGACCTGCACTGCGAAATGCCGATCAGCTTTGCCATTGCCGCGCTTGGCGGAGAGATCGAAATCCCCACCCTGGACGGCATGGCACGCCTGAAAGTCCCGGCGGAAACGCAAAGCGGCAAAGTCTTCCGGCTGCGCGGCAAGGGCATCAAGAACGTACGCACACAGTCGCACGGCGACCTGCTCTGCCACGTCCTGGTGGAAACACCGATCAACCTCACCGAGCATCAGCGCGATCTGCTGAAGGAGTTCGACGAAATTTCCCGCAGCAACGCTGATCGCCATAACCCGAAAGCAAAATCGTGGATGGACAAGGTCAAGGCGTTTTTCGGAACATGAGTGACCGCGCGGGCGCTTGTCTGTATCGAGACCAGCGCCCAGACGCCAGACAGTTTGCCAACGCACGGTATTTCGCAGCATCCATTCAGCGCTGTATCACTGCTTCAGCCTGTTTTTCTTTATACCCAAAAGTCATGTCGCGCAGAACGTGTACGCGTATGGATTCATTGAACTGATACGCAAACCCTTGCCCTACTGCCACGACGTGAACCATATTCAAGAGCAAGCGCGTCTGTATATACCCCTCGTTGTTTTTCAACGCATGTTCCCGCATGGCGGTGTAAAGGCGTGACCGGGTAATTTGGTTCTCCATATGGCTGAACACAAACCAGATCACCGCAATCACGCCAAGGGGCAATAACCAAATTCCACGTCGTTGCCTTCTATATGTACAAACCTTGCCAAATAAATACAAAAGTTTTCCAAGATGCCCAATTGCGCCAAAGAGCGAGAAAAAAAGTGCAACTGGCGGCACTAACGCCACACGAGCAGCATCTAATCCCATTTTGGCATTATCACCGCCATCCGCAAAAGACTCCACTGGCGCAGTGTACTTTTTGGCCTGTTTTTTTGCCTGTGAGACACACATAGTTTCATAAAGTTTAATGAAATTCTGCTTACTTATCTTAATCGGAACCAATGTCTTTGGTGGCAGATGCAGCCGCTCACGTAATTCCTTCTGAACGGGCGCAGAGTTTATAAAATCAGTTTGTGACAACCCATACGGAATGCGGTATGACTTCACCACGGCATCCGCCGTCTTCTGACGCACTTCCGTAGCAACAGCAACGTAGACAGCCACCTCGTCATCAGGTTGCCAATCCATAGGGAGATATTTAAGGCGCTTTCGCATCTCATCGCGAACCGAATTCGATAGGCGAGCGTTTCTTGCTACCGTATCAGGCGTCAATTGACGCCGTTTTAGGCGAGATTTATATTCATTCCACACTTCATTGTGTTTGCTCTTTATTTCCTTATCCAGGCCATCTCCACGGTATTTTTTCCACGCTGTCAAAGCCGTTTCTATCGCTTTTGTATAGGCGCCGTAATATCCTTGCACTCCACCCACTTTAACTTCGATTGCCTCCCGCAGCAATTGCAATCTTGTCTGCTCCATTTTGCGATCTAATTCATCCATGGATACAGCCAATATTGGAAAAAGCGCGAGAAAAGACTTTCCTTCCGGAAGACGGTATAGCCCTGGCACTTCGTCCACTCCTGCCAGCGACACACGGTCATTAACCAGCGCGTTCTGAACGAGGACAAGATTTACCGCATGGCGGCGAAACATGGGTGTAGAGGTATACAAAATATCATCCACCCAATTGTCCACCAGATTATCCATAAAACTTCGTAAGCCGTAATAAACACAAAAGCTACAAAGTATACAAGCCCATAAAATTTTAGAAAAACCAACACCCCTACTCAACAGATATTGCAACAGAAACAACGCTGCCGCTATGCTAGACAATATTCGTCCATAGAATTCAATGTGCTCAATCTCTTCCCTACCGGCATTGCCGCCGACAACATCCAGCAACCGCGCATTGAATGACAGTTCAAAAACAAGGTAAATAGATGTCAATATAATAAGAAAGATAATAGTTTTTATCGAAAGACTTCTCATTTCTAAGGATCCTCTGATTAACCCCGTTCGCCCTGAGCTTGTCGAAGGACGAGTGGCGCATTTACAAGGGCTTCGACAGGCTCAGCCCAAACGGTTGTGGGTTGTCCAGAGAATCCCTAAGGAACCTCTGCAAAACCCCTTCTGTCATTCTGCGCGTAGCGAAGCGAAGTCGCAGAATCCAGACGTTGTATGGATCCTGCGACTTCGCGCAGGATGACAGGTAGTTAAAACAGAGGTAATGCAGAGTCTCCCTAAGAATATCCTCGTTTTTTACATTAAATCGACAACCACTTTTTCCTGACGCACCGGTTTGCCAAAATTTAATTTTGCCGGGACAATAATATTTGATGTTGACGAAGCACCGGAGGCAGCAGAGGGAGAATGGCTGGAAGCAGGATGAGCGGAAGATGCCCTGCCTTTACTTGCATCCGTGACAGATAACGCTGCATTGTTCTTTGGTAAAAGAACCGAACGGGTACGATAAAGCTCACCTTCTGTATAGATAAAGCGCACCACATGTTTTTCATGTTCTCCCCTAACCACATCCAGGTACTGCTCATTCTCCCCTGTTTGCACGTACACAAAAGGCTGGTCGCGATTCATGCAGTCTGTATCGGCAATGTCCCACTTGCTCGCTTTGGACACATTTTTTCCAAAACTAATTAACTGATAAGTTTTTCGGCAGGTTGGAGACAGAGTACCCAACAAAACATTAACCTCTTCCCCAACCTTGTCGACGTGAATGATCTTTGCATCTACAAGTTCACCTAGTGGGACAACGTGGGAAATAAGACCAGACTTGAGGCTCCATTGATTGTTCAATTTTCGCAACGTGACGGTTTTACCATCTGACATGGAACGCTCTTCTACCACCTCTCCCAGTAACGGCGTTATGTCTGGAGAGATAACGTATCTGCCTTGATTGTCACGATGAACTGCACATCCATCTAAGATCAAAACGGCAAAGCAAATGGGAACACACCAAAAACGAATATTATTCATAGCGCAGAATCAAAAAAACCCTCCAGAATATGCACACAGCCTTTCTCCATACAAGGCCTGAATACTGTTATTCATTATGACTGACATTTGTCATGAAGACAAGAGGGTAGTGCTTCACTTTGAAATTTCTGCTACCTGAAGCCGCTTCATGTGCGTGAGTCTGACCCTGCCGCCAGTTCTTCAAGCTGCTCCGACAGTGTCATCCAGCGGCATTCTGCTTCTTCGATCCAGTTCTGTAAGGTAGCCTGGCGTTTGAGCAACTCCTGCAATTGCGCGGAATCATTGCCCGTGTCATAGAGCGCCGGATCGGCGAGGCGCGCTTCGAGCAATTTCTTCTCGCCTGTCCATCCAGCCAGTTTCTTCTCGATCTGTCCGATTTCTTTGACAAGGGGCCTGCGCGCTGCAAGCAATGCTTGCCGTTCAACCTCGGCCTGAGCGCGATCCGCGCGCCGCATTTCACGTCTCGTGCTGCCTTCTTCGCACTGGGTGCGTTGTTCTGCCAGCCAGTCGCGGTAGTCGTCGAGATCGCCGTCGAAAGGCTGTATGCGTCCGCCATCGATCAGCAACAGGCGGTCACAGCAGGCACGCAGCAGGGCGCGGTCATGCGAAACCAGCACCATCGCGCCGTCGTACTCCTGGAGTGCACACATGAGGGCATAGCGCATTTCCATGTCCAGATGATTGGTAGGTTCGTCCAGCAGCAGGAGATTGGGCCGTTGCCAGATGAGCAAAGCCAGCGCCAGGCGAGATTTTTCACCGCCTGAAAACGAAGCGCAGGGCACAGTGGCAGAGACGGAGCAAATGTCTCGGCCGTCGCCGCGAAAGTCGAACCCGCCGAGATAGTTGCGCATGTCCTGTTCACGGGCCGAAGCGTCGAGCCGCATCATGTGCTGAAGCGGGGATTCGTCTGGACGCAGGACTTCGAGCTGGTGCTGCGCGAAATACCCTGCCGCCAATCCCCTGCCCTCGTGCCTTGAACCCGCCGAAAGGCTGATCTGTCCGGCCAGGAGTTTGATGAGGGTGGATTTGCCTGCGCCGTTGCGGCCAAGCAATCCCACTCGCTCGCCGGGGCGCAGGACGAGTTCGATGCCTTCGAGCACGTTTTTCTCTCCGTACCCGGCGGATCCCTTTTCGATTTGCAGCAGAGGATCGGGGGCAGCAATCGAAGGGCGGAAAGAGAAGGAAAACGGCGTATCGACGTGGGCAGCAGAAATGCGCTCCATGCGTTCGAGCGCCTTGATCCGGCTTTGCGCCTGCCGTGCCTTGGTGGCCTTGGCCCGAAAGCGGCGGATGTAGTCTTCCATGTGTGCGATTTCGCGCTGCTGGCGCTCGAAAAGCGCCTGCTGTTGCGCTAGGCGCTCTCCGCGCTGACGCTCGAAATCGGTGTACGAACCGTTGTAGAGCGTGAGTTGTTTCTGCTCGATGTGAGCGACATGATCGACGCAGCCGTCGAGAAATTCGCGGTCGTGCGAAACCAGCAGCAGGGTTCCGCGATAGTCGCGCAGCCATTGTTCGAGCCAGATGACGGTATCCAGATCGAGGTGATTGGTCGGCTCATCGAGCAGGAGTAGATCGGAGCGGCACATCAGCGCCTGTGCGAGATTGAGCCGCATTCGCCAGCCGCCGGAAAAATCCGCCACGGCCCGCCCGGCATCGGAAGGCACAAAACCAAGCCCGTCGAGCAGCGCCGCCGCGCGCGATCTGGCTGCATAAGCGCCGATTTCCTGCAAGTTCGTGTGCAATTCGGCGATGCGCACGCCGTCGTGGGCGGCCTCGGCCCGGACCAGATCGGTTTCGATGCGCCGCAATTCGGCGTCACCGTCGAGCACGTATTCGATGGCCGCTTGCGGCAACCCCGGCGTTTCCTGCGCAACATGAGCAATCGTCCAGCCGGACGGCCATTCCAGGTCGCCCCGATCCGGGAGCAACTGACCGCGCAGAAGCGCGAAAAGGCTCGATTTACCGCTGCCGTTGGCCCCGGTCAAGCCGATCTTCCAGCCGGGAAACAACTGGAGGGAAACCTCATCGAGCAAAACACGGGCGCCCCTTGCAAGGCGCAAATTGCGAAAATGGATCACGCTTGAAGTCGCAGATATTTACAAAGGGCGTCATTCTATAGTGCGAATAAACGCAACAGCATGAATTATCGTAAATTTTTACAATATCACTGTCTAATGAAAACATGAAAAACGAGAAAATATGGGGTACATTTTCTCTGCGAAGCTCTCTCAAGGCCGTGATGACACACAATGAATACGACAAAGGAGCATGGAAATGACCGCAACCGCTACCCGTGACGATATCGCCCAGGCATGGGGCGTGCTGCATAGCGCCCTGGGTTTGTCTGACCGCATCCGTGACGAGGCGCAATACCGGCACCTGGTCGAATTCGCTGAATCCATTGCCGAATCCTTACCCGACAACAAAAACGAACCGCTTTGGGGGTTGGTTGAAATCATCACGGATCAGGTAAACGACTATGAGGCGCGGCACTATCCGGCGCCGGAAGTATCCGGCACGGATATGCTGAGATTTTTAATGGAGCAACACGGTTTTAAACAATCCGATCTGGCAGAGATTGGCGGGCAGAGCGTTGTTTCTGAGGTTCTGTCCGGTAAACGCTCCCTGAATGTGCGCCAGATCCGCGCACTGTCCAAGCGCTTTGGCGTCTCGCCTGCTGCTTTTGTTTAAGTTGTAGATCCCTCTCTCACCCCGGTCAGGGACAACACAACCGCGTTTCAATCCACACGCCCGCGAAGGGCGCGGCGAGTGCACCGGGGTGAATCGTGATCATCCCCCTTGACGCCGCCATCAATCCTGCTTCATGCGTGGGATACCGCGCGCACGGACAGTTTCAGGCCCATTGCGCTCAACACCTTGAGCAATGTTTCTGTCGATGGAATACGGTCACCAGAAAGCCCCTTGTACAGACTTTCCCGGCTCAGTCCGGTGTCTTTCGCAAGCTGGGTCATGCCGCGCGCGCGGGCGATCATTCCCAGCGCATCCGCCAGGAGCGCGGGATCGTTATCTTCAAGAACAGCGGTCAAATACTCGGCAATGGCTTCTTCGCTATCGAGATGCTCGGTAATGTCGAAGCGTTTGAGGTCGGAAATTCTGATCTTCCTGGTCATGGTGATTTACTCCTGTTGCGCGGTAGGGGCGACCTGTGGTCGCCCGATATATTACACATTCATTCACGCAATTCACCGGGCGACCACAGGTCGCCCCTACACCCGGCAATTGGAATGGGTTTTGCAGATGTCACTTAGACAAATCGCCTTGCAAACCGCATGGTTTGTGGTGTTACATAAAAGCCGTTATTCTACGCAAACTCTCGACTACGCTTTCATGCGGGTTTCTACATGCCTGCTCGTTCTTCCCTTCTCTATTCACTTTCCCGCTGCGTCCTTGCTGTCGGTGCATGTTTTGCCGTAGCGGCCTTCCCTCTTGGGAGCATGGCTGCTGACAAAGACGAAGGCGAAGCCGCTCCCAAGCCTGCCGAACGCATCAAGCAATTGCAGGACGAAGCCGGAAACATGCGCACACAAGCTGAAACTCACTACAAGACAACGGAAACGGCCTGCTATAAACGGTTTTTCGTCAACAATTGCATCGACAAGGCAAAGGCTGAACGGCTGGAGGCTATTCGCCGCGCCCGTGAACTCGAAGCCGAAGCGCATCAGATCGATCTTGCTGAACGGCAAAGAAAAGCCGCCGAAGCGGTGAAAAAAGCCGAGGAACACGGCAGCGACCAAACCCCTATGGGCGTTTCTTCTCCGAGCGCCGACAATGACGTGGCGCAAGCGTCCCCCAAGGCGGCAACCCCTCCCCGCCGTGTCTTCCGCCGGAATACCGCCGGCAGCAGCGCCAGAGAGCGTAGCGCCCGAGATCGCACCAAGGCTGCCCGCCGGGCAGAAGCCGCCCGGCGCGACCGCGAACGCTACGAAGCCAGAATCCGCGAACTCGAAGAAAAAAAGGCACGCGACGCAGACGGACGCTGATAAACGATTCAGTCGATCACGCGCACTGCAAACGGTTCGGAAAATTTCAATCGCGCCCGTAATACACGGGTGACTTCCGCCTGCCCATCGGCAGTTACCCGGAGCGCGTGTTCGATTCCGAAACGGCGTGCCTGCTCGCGCCAGGCATCGGCATCTCCCATCAGATAAGCGGGTTTGCTCGCCACGTCCGACAGAACCCCCGCATTCGGACGAGGCGTCACCAGCACGGTCAATGCCTGAGTGCCGTGCGCTGGCTCGAAAGTGCGCGGGTCGAATATGTGAATATAGCGCACCCCGTTCAATTCGAAATAGCGCTGATAGTCACCCGAAGTGCCGATGGCCTCGCCATCGTAAAGCGGCATCGTCGCCATGACACCGGATCGGCGCGGGTGCTGGATGCCGACGCGCCAGGGCTGTCCGCCCTTGCTCCCCAGGGCCAGGATGTTGCCGCCAATGTTGATGAGCGCATTCCGGATGCCCCGCTCCAGCAGGATGGTTGCAGCACGATCCAGCGCGTAGCCCTTGGCGTAGCCTCCCAGGTCGATTCTTACCGCCGGATTGCGGCTGGAGACGCGCGCGCCCTCGATCACGAGGTCGCTCATTCGCGGCCGCGCTGCCTTGAGCACGGCAAGCGCTACCGGGTCGGGCAGTGCCGGTTCGAAGGTATCGGTGTGAAAGCCCCATAGTTCAACCAGGGCTCCGATCGCGGGATCGAACAGGCCGTCCCCGATTTCGGACAGGGATTGCGCATCGCGCAGCATCGCGGCCAGTTCGGGCGGCACTTCACGGGTCTGTCCATGTGCCAGCGCCTCATTGAGCGCAGAGAGTTCCGACGGCTGCCAGGCGTGATATGCGCTGTGCAAACGGTCGAATTCCCGCAGCACGGCGGCTATCGCGGTATCGGCAAGCCCAGGGTCGTCCGTGTAGACGGCCACGTCCACCCGTGTGCCGAAAACGTAGCTCTCACGCTGAAAAACCTGCTCCCGCTCGCATCCGGTAAACAGCCACGTACTACAAACCAGGAGCGCGGAGACGAGTCCTACCGCCCGCACAAACGCTCCAGCGTTTCAATGACCTGCCCTGCAACATCAAATCCTTGCTGCGCGGCAATCTCGACCATGCAGGTCGGGCTGGTGACGTTGATTTCGGTCAGATGCCCGCCGATGATATCCAGTCCGACGATCAGCAGCCCGCGCGCCCATAGAACAGGTGCCAGGAAGCGGGCAATTTCCCATTCCCGCTCGGAGAGCGGCATTGCCACACCGCGTCCTCCGGCGGCAAGGTTGGCGCGGGTTTCTCCCTCGCGGGGAATGCGCGCCAGCGCATAGGGCACGACTTCGCCGCCGATAATGAGCACGCGCTTGTCGCCATCGCGAACACCCGGCAGGTAACGTTGCGCCATGATCGTGCGCGTGCCGTATTGCGTGAGGGTTTCGACGATCACATGACGATTGGGATCGTGGGAAGTCACGCGGAAAATCTGACTACCGCCCATGCCGTCGAGCGGTTTGAGCACGACATCGCCGATTTCGTCGATAAAAGCGTGAAGGCGGAACGGATCGCGCGCCACCAACGTGGCGGGAATGAATTGCGGAAATTCGGTAATGGACAGTTTTTCGGAATGGTCGCGCACGGCGCGCGGGTCGTTGAACACCTTTGCCCCGCCTGCGGCAGCGCGTTCGAGCAGCCAGGTTGCGGTAAGGTATTCAAAATCGAAAGGCGGGTCCTGGCGCATCAACACCGCATCAAACGCAGCAAGCGCGCGGGATTCCGGTTCACCCTCCGAATACCAGTTGCCATCGTCTGCATGGACGGCAAGCGGCACGGCTCGCGCCGAAACAACCCCTTCGTGCCAGGCGACGTCCTCGCGCCGGATCGCCCAGGGACGATGCCCGCGCACAGCGGCAGCGCGCATCATTGCCACGCTGGAATCCTTGTACGGCTTGAGGCCGGGCAGAGGATCGACGATGAAGGCGAAATCGAGCGTCATGCAGCTTTAGAGGTACGGCGGCAGTCGTTTGTGACCACGCCATCGGGTGTAGACAACATTTCTTCGAGTTCGATCGAGGCTGCAAGCAGAGCCAGGCGCGCAACCACCCCATAGGTGTATAGCCGGTTGGGCGCGTCATCCGGCTCCAGACAACTATCAGGAATACTGCCGGGGGTATCGAAGGGCAGAGGCCGAAATTCCATCCCCGGCGCATTAAGGTTTTCATCGCTGCCGCGCGCTGTGTGTACGCGATAAAAACCACCCACAACGCTGTGATCTATCATGTACACGACCGGTTCTGCCGCTGCGCCTTCAATGGTCTCGAACGTGCGGACGCCTTCCTGGATGATGACCTCCCCGACGGACAACCCTTCCTTGACCACTGCCATCTTGTTGCGCTGGCGGCGGTTGAGCCCCATGACTTCGGAAGCATCCTTTACCATCATCACACCCATGCCGTAAGTACCCGCATCGGCCTTGACCACGACGAAGGGTTCGTCCTTGATGTCCAGTTCGCGGTATTTGCGGCGAATGTCGGTCAGCAATGCGTCAACCTGATCGACCAGGCATTCTTCTCCCGCACGCGCATGAAAATCAATGCCGCTACACACACGGAACGCCGGGCTGATGCGCCACGGATCGATACCGATTTCTTCCGAGAATATGTTGACGATCCATTCATACGCTGCCGCATGGCACGATTTGCGCCGCACATGCCAGCCCGCGTGCAATGGCGGAATCAGAAATTGTTCGTCCAGTCCCTGCAAAATGGCAGGCACTCCGCCGGAAAGGTCGTTGTTGAGCAGGATGGCGCAGGGATCGAACCCATCCAGACCGAGGCGGTTCCCCTTCCTCTCGACGGGCTCCAGTATCAGGCTGCCGCCATCGGGAAGCATCAGGGAGGTCGGTGCGGTGATTTCCGGCAACAGGCTACCCAGCCTGACTTCCATCCCGGTCAGGCGCAGGATGTCCGCCAATCGCGTCACGTTTTTCAGATAGAACTGATTGCGGGTATGGTTTTCGGGAATCAGCAACAGACGACAGGCACTGGTGCACAGCCGCTCCACTGCCGCCTGTGCAGCCTGCACGCACAGGGGTAGAAATACGGGACTCAGATTATTGAACCCGCCGGGAAACAGGTTCATGTCGACCGGCGCGAGTTTGAACCCGGCATTGCGCAAATCGACCGAGCCATAGAACGGCGGAGCGTGTTCATGCCATTGCTCGCGGAACCATCGCTCGATCATGGAACTTTGGCCGAGAAACTGACGCTCCAGTTCAAGCAAGGGACCGGAAACTGCGGGAGTCACACAGGGAGACATAAAACCATTCCTTCGGGCCGCGCCCGAAAAGCCTGAACCTGCTTGCAGGCAGGCAGGTAAATACACATTCTACAACCTTGTCACGGACAAAGCGCCGCTGAAGCAGCACTCTCAGAGCATAGTTCGCACTACTCTCAACCAAAACCAAGAAAAGGGAGCAAATGTGCCTGGATTAACCCAAGACAATTGCACCTGTTTGTCATTATCCTCTATTCTCAACACACACATTAAAGCTATTTTGATTCAAGTACTTGCATTCTGAATTCCCTGTCATTTCCGCGAAGATTTCCCGTCATTCCCGCGAAGGCGGGAATCCAGCGTCTTTACCTTTGACAGCAAACGCCTCGCGATGACAGACAACGAACAGCTCAAAGCATGAGGCAAAAAGGGCCGTATTGATTGGATTACAAAAGACACTGGATTCCCGCCAAAAGCACGCGGGAATGACGGAATGGGAAAGTGCGTGGGAATGAAATAAATATGACAAACAGGTGCAATCTCCCTGAGACTAACCGGCTCCCATCCAGCCCGCTCACGGCAATACCCACAGTACGGCCTTATGCGGCGTGAAATTTGTATTGTTTTCGTCTCCTGTCAAGCGGCAGATATCAGAACATGCTGAACCATCCCATAACGTCACATGTCCTCTCGCATCGCCTCTTCCATCGCCCGTAACAACCAGAATGCCCTGCATTCCACTGAAGTCTTCCGGCTTGGGAGATCGGTTGACCGCTATATCAGGGTCACCAAAAGTATCCCGTAAATAAGATATCATGTCGTCAATACGATATATATATAACCCTTTTATCTGAGCGCTTACTGTAGGGTATTTGCCCTCCTTGATTGGGAATCCTGTATTGTTCAGCACAAAACTCATCCGGACGGCACACGCATTTTTCCATTTTCCTTTATCTTCTTCCTGAATATTAATGTTATCTCTAACTTTGCCGCCAAGGCGTTTACCAACTGAAGCTACACTCACATTCATAAGGGAAAAGAATTTCCACGCACGCTGAAAATTGGGCCTTTGAGACCCCGCTTTTTTCAATTGAATCAACGCAGTCCCTTGCGATACAGAATCACCCTGTTTTGCAAGGACTTTCATTACTACGCCAGTGTCCGGCGATCTCACATAAATTTCCTTTTCTCCGTCGTCCAGTATCGCCAGCACCGCATCAGATTGAACCCAGCTTCCACGATGAACAAAAATTTCTATAACCCGTATTTTGCCGGAATCAGCCGCACCAGAAACTTTGACGTTGATAAATTTATCCGTATTTTTTTTATTATTTTCAGGTGGCGCTAACGTCGTTTTGTCGTCGGGCTTTTCTATATTTGTTTCAAGCTGTTTTCCCGGGGCGACGCGGTCTTGTATTGCATTCTCGGGATTGAGTTGTGTCTCAGCAAAAGCGCTGCCAGCAAGAAATCCTATAAAAAAGAGAATAAAAAAACTTTTCACTATGCCTCCTGTCTTGAAAGATCACGCAGCAAGACCGCCGCAACCAGGCCATTGACCAGTCCGAACAGCACGGCAGCCGCACCGAACAAGGGCGCGAGGTAAAACACGCCGTCATGGGGAACCAGCCACGCGCGAGCCAGGACGAATTGTGCACCGATATGGGCAAAAGCTGCAAAAATACTGTGGCTGACCGGACCGAACCATTTCTTCGGCAGGCTCATCGCCCCAGCCAGCGCCAACAGGCTCGCCAGCGCTCCGGCGAGACTCAGGAAAAATCCCGGCGCGAGAAATTGCCCCAGAAGCAGGCTGGAGGCAAACACTCTCAGGAGCGACACCCACGCAGCTTCGCGCCAGCCCCAGCGCGCCAGCACCACCAGGGTGATGATATTGGCGAGCCCTGGCTTCACTCCCGGCAACGGCAGCGGAATTGCCGCCTCGGCCACGGCAAGCACAATGGCTGCCGCCGCATGGCGTGCCACACGGTCATCCTCGGCGGTCGGCGTCAACTCAATAATTGAGCGAGTCATAGTCCCCTCCCCGCCCGGTAAGCGTCACACTGACTTCGTTGGGCGCGCAGATTGCCACCGCACCCGCATGTGTGAGCCAGCCCTGCCGCACGCAATATTGACGCGGCCCGGGGTCGGAAGCGACACGGGCGCGGCCCGGTTCTATTTCGATCACGGTCATGCCCAGCGGCCCCGGCACTTCGATGCGGCGCGGACGAGATAAATCGGCCTTCTCGAAAACCTTGCCGGAAGCGCGCACGACGACACCATCCGGCGCCCCCCCGCGCCAGAACCAGAGCCCGGCAACGACGCATGCCGCCAATCCGGCCAGCACGACTCCCCAATCACCGGGTCGCAACAGGTTGCGCCATGTTTTTTCTGGAACCGGATCCGGCATCAACTCTGCGCCATGCGGCGCTCTTCGCGCCGTCGCGCCACGCGGTGACGGAAAAGGACGTGGACGCTGGAACGGAACGCCTCGCCCAGACGTTCGGCAATATAGACGGAGCGATGCCGTCCGCCCGTACATCCGATGGCGACGGTCAGGTAATTGCGGTTGTCGCGGATAAAATCAGGCAGCCAGGCGGCGACGAACGCGCGGATATCCTCCACCATTCGGGCGACTTCGGGTTGTGTCCTGAAGTAAGCGACCACTTCCGGATCGAACCCGGTGAGCGGGCGCAGGCATGGATCGTAGTAAGGATTGGGCAGGCAACGCACATCGAACACCATATCGGCATCGAGCGGAATACCGTACTTGAAACCGAAGGACTGGAACATCAAGGTCAGCCCCTCGCCAGCCCTGGCCTCGATGAAATCCTTTACCCAGGCGCGCAAGGTATTGGGATGCATTTCGCTGGTATCGATGCGATGTCCGAGGAGAGCAATATCCTCAAGCATATCGCGCTCGCACTGGATTGCTTCTTCAAGCGAAACTTCTTCTCTGGCCAGCGGATGGCGGCGGCGGGTTTCGGAAAAACGGGCAATCAGAGTGTCGTCGCGCGAGTCGAGAAAAATGAAACGCAAATCTTCGACGATCTCGCGCAAAAATTTCATCTGACCGGGCAGTACCGCGATACTCTCCCCGGAGCGCACATCGACCGCCACTGCGCAGCGCGTGTAACCGGCGCTGTTCAACATGGTTGCCAATTGTGGCAACAACATGGCTGGCAGGTTATCGACGACGTAATACCCGGAATCTTCCAGCGCCTTGAGCGCAACACTCTTGCCTGAACCGGAAAGACCGCTGATGAGGATGAGTTGCATGGGAGGCAGGCACCAAAATGCTGTCAACAGCAATATAACAAGTATCTCACGCCACTACGATTCCTGCCCGTAGCGCGAGTTTGAGAATGGCTTGCCGCAGACGCTCGTTATTGCGTAGCGCCCCGCCGAACGGCAAACCCAGCAGGCTGTTGCCTGCCCGATCCCCGAACAGCACGAGCGCCCGATCCCTGTCCCGCTGCCGGGACATCCAGATCAAGCCGTCTATTTTCCGGCATTGCCGATGAAGCGCCTCGGCCCAGCGCGCTGTCTCCGGGTAATCTCTCGGCAGGCTGGCAATCAGTTCTTCCTTGGGAACTTTCAGGCGATGCAAACCCTCGGTCGTCAAATCGACCAGGCGCAACGTGCGTTGCGGAATCAGCCGGGCGTAACCGCGGCTGGAGAAATCATTGAGGTCGATAAATTTGTACGGCGCATCAATCGGAATATTATGAAATATGGTTTCAAAAATAGCGCAATCATATGAGGATCCGCCGTAAAGATAGGGCACGACACGTCCATGTTCATCGCGGATCGGCGCAAAGCGCGTCGGGCTTCTCGGGTTTCCAGATGAGTCGAGGCCGAGATTGAAATCTCCGGGGGCGTGATTTGTACTGTAAATAGTGTGAATGGGTTGTCCGGCAGGCCACTCGTCCAGCAAAGGATCGAGCGGCAGTACCGGAGCCCGGCACGTCATGCTGCGCTCCCGACGCTGTCCCGCCTGGCCGCTTCAATGACGGCTTCCGGACAGGAGCCAAGCAGATCGACCGGCCGTGCACTGTCAGGCAACCAGCCATTATTGGATGTAAACCAGAGCGCCAGTTTCCAGGACTCCTTCTGTTCGCCAAACACCTCCAGAACTTCGCGCACCGCCTTGATCGGCTGATGATCCGAAAACTGAAATGCCGGATAGACATCCCGTTCGCGCAAAGATCTGTCCGGATGCTGTACGGCAAACACCTGACGGCGTTTTCTCCAGTTATCCGCCAGCGCGCCGCGATTGGCAGCCTTGGAGCGATTGACATCGGCGAGTTGTTCCGCCGTGAAGTAACCAAATTCGTTCAGCACTTCTGCCCGCCGTGCGGCCAGACGCTGCGCCATTTTCGTGTCGGCTTCCGAGGGCCTCAGCAACTGCGCGGCCATGAAATCCACGAGTTCCCCCAGGCGGCGGCGGCGTATATTTGCCGTCTTCTCGGATAACAGCCCCCCGAGGAAGGGCATCACATTTTCGAATATTCGGGAGACGGATTCGTCTTCGACATCGACCAGATAAGTTTCTCTTCCGGATGCGGATCTGGCAGACAAACGCTCGGCCTGTTCCGGATCAAGTTTGTTGATAATCAGCGCGGGAGCCAGAACATCCATTGATGAAACCTCAGTTGATCTGTTTGATTTTATTTTAGATCAACTCATCAAAATGTTCAAACTGTGATTTGTCGACCAATGCCGCTCCCTGCCTCTGTGCGTGTGAATAAATTTCCGGCAATGTTCCGAACAGCGTCACATAGAACTGTTGCATAAATGCGACAGTCTTACGAAAATTTCCAGGCCGGGAAAATATGTTGATCGCTGGTATATGTACGAGCAATACCATCGGCTGCATATTCCAGGTAGCCTGTCCCACAAGAAACAACCCCCAAAACTGGTATTGATCCAGTTTTGGGGGGCCGTCGCTGAAAATTGTCCGATATGGCTCAGGGCAGACGATAGTGATCTTGCGTCATGAGATCAACGCCGCACTGTAACCCCTCGATCCAGTCGATGAAGCGATTGACCATCGTCCTGCCCACGAAACGCGCCCCATGCTGCGGCACGATCTGCTCAATATCGAGTTGCCGTACCATCTGCGCCCAATAGCGGCAAATCTTGTTGGAAATCATGTAGCGGCGGTGAAAACCAGCCATGAAATCGATATGGGCATCGAAATCGGCTACCGGTTTGGCCGCGTCATTGTGATCAAGCAACGAAACACCCAGGTCGCCTGAAAAAAGTATTTTGGAAACCGGATCGTAAATCTGGAAATTACCTTCCGAATGCAGGAAGTGAGCCGGAATGGCCTTCAGCTTGCAATTTCCGAGTGGAACCGACATTCCCTCATCGGGAATGCCGATGATGCGGTCGGTGTAATTGCGCCCCGTTGTAAAGTGCGGCAAAAATCTCGACCACAACTTTGAAATCAACACCCGGCAATTGGTCGTCACCATCCACTTGTTGGCCGAAGCGATGATGTCCGGATCCTGGTGTGAGGCAAAAATGTAATCGAGGTCACGAGAATAGAAGTAACGCGCCATG
Source organism: Azoarcus sp. (assembly GCA_031277415.1). GTDB lineage: Bacteria > Pseudomonadota > Gammaproteobacteria > Burkholderiales > Rhodocyclaceae > WRNU01. The sequence continues at coordinate 16,211 of JAITMK010000098.1, read as the reverse complement.
CTCATCAGCAGGCCGTTGTAGGTCATATTCCCGCCCGGTTCAAGCAGCGCGCCATGTTCCCCGTCGACAATCAGGAACTGGTTGCACTGCACCGCGTGATCCGATGCCTCATCGACAAGATCATAAAAAGCCAGACACACATGCCTGCCGTCGTTGAAAAGCTCAACTGCCATGGTATTTAATTGTCCAAAAAAGACTCCGCACACGCGGCCATAGGCGCGTACTCTAACGCAGAAGGGCTACATCCGTCACCTTGGTATCCCTCAATTTCATGGAATCCTACACTTTTTCCGCTTTTGTCGCCTCTATGTCGCCACCTACCGACCCCAGCCCAACACATTCACCGGCGCATCCTTCACTGTCCGACCGGAAAAACGCCCGCTCACCACGCACGCGCAAGGGCAAGGTGCGCCACATGTTACGCCTGCTGTCGCTACGCAACTGGCGAAGAAACCTGCTGCTCATGGGCGCGGCGCTGGTTGCGGCAATGCTTTGCATCTTGTTTGCCACAGGCGCGGATAACGCCATCGAAATCCACCGGACACTGATTCAAGACCACGCCTGGATTGCACTTTTCATCGCGCCCGCAGGTTTTGCCGCCATGGCATGGTTGGCCCTGCGATTTTTCCCCGGTACGGAAGGCAGCGGCATTCCGCAGACTATTGCCGCCTCGCTCTCCGACGCACCTGAAGTACGTCGACAGTTTCTGTCGTTGCGTATTGCCATTTCCAAGATTGTCCTCACTCTCGGCGGATTGCTCTCCGGTGCTTCCATTGGCCGCGAAGGCCCTTCCGTGCAAATCGGCGCATCCGTGATGCACGCGCTTACCAGATTTCGCCGTTTCGGCTACATCGGGTCGAGCCGCGACCTGATCGCCGCAGGCGCCGGCGCAGGCATTGCCGCCGCGTTCAATACCCCGCTCGGCGGAATCATGTTCGCCATCGAAGAAATGTGCCGCTATCGCGCATTCCGTACCAATGGCCCGACTCTGGCTTCGGTGATTCTCGCCGGTCTGGTCTCATTGATAATCATCGGTAACTACAACTATTTCGGCCATGCTACGACAACCCTTGCACTCGGCTGGGCAGATGCCGCATGGCCGGCATTGGCGGCGGGGGTGCTCGGCGGTTTTTTGGGCGGCGGATTCGCCCGCCTGTTGATTGCCTCCTCATACGGCCTTCCCGGCAACGTGGGAAAACTCGCCCAGCAACGCCCGGTTGTCTTCGCCGCCCTCTGCGGCCTGGGAACCGCCATTCTGGGATTGATAAGCGGCGGCATCGTCTATGGCACAGGTTACGATGAAGCGCGTACCGCGCTTGAAGACAGTGCGCGGTTGCCGCTCTATTTCATGTTCGCCAAGATGGCGGTGATCTGGCTGGCTTTTGCCGCGCGCATTCCGGGCGGCATATTCGCCCCTGCACTCGCCGTCGGAGTTGGCATGGGCACGATCATCACCGTGTTTCTGCCGGACATTCCTGCCGGAGACCAGGGCGTCATACTCGTGCTTGGCATGGGAGGGTTCCTTGCCGCAATGACACAGGCGCCGATTACCTCCTTTGTCATTGTCATGGAAATGACTGCCAACCATGAAATATTGCTACCGCTCATGGCCACAGCCGTGATCGCCCACAACATTTCAAAATCGGTCTGCCGCGTACCCCTTTATCACGCTCTGGCCACGCCGGCGCTCTACCGTGCGGAACGCAAGCAGCACTTGCAGAAAAGCGATTCCTGAACTACTCGATATGACAATCCAGTTCGAACCCCGCGCCATCATCCGTACCAAGCGCCCCGGCAAGCCACGGCAGCGCCGTTTGCAGGCGTTCCGGCAATACCCAGGGAGGGTTGATGACATATAAGCCGCTGCCGAACATGCCGAACCCTTCCCGCGATTCGCGGCTGACCCGAAAGCGCACATCCAGCCAGCTTCCCGCTCCGAGTCCCGCCAGTTGTTTCGACGGCCGCCGGGACTCGGGGCGCGCCAGCAACGGATACCAGAGCACGAAACACCCGGTCGCAAACCGCCGCAATGCCTTGGCAAGCGTTGTCACCACGCGCGAATAATCGGTTTTCACCTCGTAGGATGGATCGATCAGCACCACGGCCCGACGCGACGGTGGCGGCAACAGGGCGTCCAGTCCGGCCAGCCCGTCACTGCCGCGCACATGAACGCGGCGCGGTTCGGTGCTGAAAGTTTGCCGCAACGTCCGCAAATCTTCGGGGTGCAACTCGAACAGTTGCAGTTTGTCCCGCTCTTGCGCAAAGGTCATCGCCACGGCGGGTGAGCCGGGATAAAGCAGCAGTCGTCCGCCGGGATTGAACTGGCGCACGATCTCCACGTAAGCCGCCAGCGGTTCCGGCAGATCGTCACGCGCCCACAATCGCCCAATGCCTTCAACAAACTCTCCGGGCTTGTCCGCAGCCCCGCTGTTGAGCACGTAACAACCGGCTCCCGCGTGTGTATCGACATACGTCCAGGGTTTGTCTTTTTTCCGGTAATAGGCAAGCACCTCGGCCAGCACGAGATGCTTGATGACGTCGGCGTGATTTCCGGCATGGAATGCGTGGCGGTAACTCAGCATTTGTAAAAAAATTTTCGTAAAAGTCTTATTACAGCATGGCGGACAGTATTTTCTGAATGTCCGATTGCTATCGTGACGCATTGCTGTCGCTATTGTCACCACATTACTTGATAAACTTCGCCTCTGCCCTGGTTCTTATCCGGCCCGTATCGGGTGATGATCCGCACAAAACGTAACGTCTTATCCCACACCATGACTTCTCAAAACAACCCGTCTCCCGAATCCACGAAAACCTGGTCCGGACGTTTCAGCGAACCCGTATCGGAACTGGTCAAACGCTATACCGCCTCGGTCTTTTTCGACCACCGCATGGCGATGCAAGATATCCAAGGCTCGCTCGCCCACGCCCGGATGCTCGCCCGGCAGGGAATTCTCTCCGGGGAAGATCTCGCCGACATCGAACGCGGCATGGCGCAAATCGCGGATGAGATCGCTCGCGGAGCATTTCAGTGGAATCTCGACGACGAGGATGTCCACCTCAATATCGAAAAACGCCTGACCGCGCTCGTGGGCGATGCAGGCAAACGGCTGCATACGGGGCGCAGCCGCAACGATCAGGTGGCAACCGACATTCGCCTGTGGCTGCGTGAGGCCATCGACCTCATTCTCAACCTCATCAAAGCCTTTCAACTCAGTCTGCTCGATGTGGCCGAAGCGCACGCTGCCACGCCGATGCCCGGTTTCACGCATCTTCAGGTCGCGCAGCCGGTGACGTTCGGCCACCACCTGCTCGCCTACTTCGAGATGACCCGCCGGGATGCCGAACGCTTCGCGGACTGCCGCCGACGCATGAATCGCCTGCCACTGGGCGCGGCGGCGCTGGCCGGAACCAGCTATCCGATCGACCGCGAATCGGTTGCCGCTGAACTGGGTTTCGATGACCTCTGCCGCAATTCGCTGGATGCCGTGAGCGACCGCGACTTTGCCATCGAATTCTGCGCGGCCAGTGCGCTACTGATGACGCACTTGTCCCGGCTTTCGGAAGAAATCATTTTGTGGATGAGTCCGCGTGTCGGCTTCATCGACCTTGCCGACCGTTTCTGCACCGGCTCCTCGATCATGCCGCAGAAGAAAAACCCGGATGTGCCCGAACTCGTGCGCGGCAAGACCGGGCGCGTCAACGGCCACCTCGTGGCGTTGCTCACGCTCATGAAAGGCCAGCCGCTGGCCTACAACAAGGATAACCAGGAAGACAAGGAACCGCTCTTCGATACGGCGGACACCGTGATCGATACCTTGCGCATCTACGCCGACATGATCGGCGGCATTCAGGCCAAACCCGGCAACATGCACGCAGCCCTCGCGCAGGGGCACGCCACCGCCACGGATCTTGCCGACTATCTGGTGAAAAAAGGGTTGCCCTTCCGCGATGCGCACGAAGCCGTGGCGCTGGCGGTACGCGCTGCGGAAGAACGCGGCATCGATTTTTCCTGCCTGGGTCTCGATGAACTGCGGACGGCGCTCGACAAAGTGCCCGGCGCAGCCGAACGACTGGCTGAAGACGCGCTTGCGGCCATCTCCATCGAAGGTTCGCTTCGGGCGCGCGCCCACATCGGCGGCACGGCTCCCGACGCGGTACGAGCGGCCATTGCCCGCGCCCGCAACGAACTGGATGCACAAAAGGGCGCATGATGGACATCGAGCAGATCGGCAAATACGAAATCCGCCGTCTGCTTGGCACAGGGGCAACCAGCAGCGTTTACCTGGCCTGGGATCCGTTCAACCAGCGCGAAGTCGCGGTCAAACGGATCAACCCCATTTTTTTCAAGCCTCCCCATCGTGGCCGCCTGTTCCGGCAACTTCTCATCAATGAGGCATCGCTCGCGGGCAAACTCAAGCACCCGCACATCGTTCAGATTTATGACGCAGTCGTCGATGTCAACGATGCCTACGTGGCGATGGAATACGTCCCCGGCGGAACCCTGGAACCACTGACGCAATCCGGCAAACTGGCCCCGTTCGAGCGCATCATCGAAATTATCTTCAAATGCACACGGGCGCTCGATTTCGCTTTTCACAACGGCATCATCCACCGCGACATCAAACCCGCCAACATCCTGCTCAACACGGTGGAGGGTTCCGATATCCGCATCTCGGACTTCGGCGCGGCATTCCAGGCGACAGGCGATGTCACGCAAATCGCTAACCTCGGTTCGCCCGCGTACATGTCCCCGCAACAAGTGCGCGAAGTGCAAATCGATCATCGTGCGGACATTTATTCGCTCGGGGTGGTGATGTACCAGTTGCTTTCCGGGCGTCTGCCGTTCGAGAGTGACAACAACTACAACCTCATTTACCGCATCATCAACGAAATACCGCCTGCCATTACCGAGTACCGGCCAAAAATCCCTGAGTCGCTCGAAACGATTGTGCGCCGCGCGATGGAGAAGGATGTCGAGCGCCGCTACCAGAACTGGGCCGAGTTCTCGCACGATCTCACCCTTGCTTTCCGCAACTGCGCCCGGAAACCCGACCAGCCGGAACTGGCCGAAACTGAAAAATTCCGCTTCCTGCGAACCCTCCCCTTCTTCAGCCAGTTTTCCGACGCCGAACTGTGGGAAACCATTGGCTTTTCTCAATGGGATCAATACAAGTCCGGCACTGTCATCCTCAAGGAAGGCGAAGCGGGCGACCATTTCTGTTTTCTGTTCGAAGGCGAAGCCAGGATCAAAAGAAACAACGCCCTGCTCGGCATGATTACTCCCGGAGATTGTTTTGGCGAAATCGCCCTGTTCTCCGCCGGCAAGGGCGTTCGTTCCGCTTCGGTCGAAGCGACCACCAAAGTGCGAATCATGACGATTCGCGGCCATGCCCTCGAACACGCGTCCGACGCTTGCCGAATGCACTTCTATCAGGCTTTCCTCACTGTGCTGGCCACCCGGCTATCGCTTGCCAGCTCGCGCATCGCCAATTTCGAGGTTTGAGCAGGGGCGTTGCGCGCAACGCCCCTACAACCATCGGCGCACACGTTTTACGTAATCGTCATACTCCACGCCGAAGTGCGCGCGAAGTATTCTCTCTTCGGGAATTATTTGAAAGCGCGTCAGATACGCGACAAAGAATGGCAGGAAGAAACAGGCCGAAAGTTTGGACAGGAAGAAAGCCCACGCCGACAGCATTACGAATCCGCCCAGATACATGGGGTTGCGCGTATAGCGATAAATACCTGTGACCACCAGTGACGAAGCCGCCGAGGGCATGGTTGGACTCAAAGAAGTTCGAGCCTTGATAAACAACCTCGCCCCTGTTGCAAGCAATGCAAAGCCCAAAACGAACAGAACCCCAAAACCTGTCCAGCGCGCAACGCCGGAAATGGACAGCACGAGTACAGCCGGGCAAAGCCACATGCCAAAAAAACATGCGAATCCGACCGCCAGGGGCGGAAACTTCAACTCAAGAAAAGACACCATGCGTTTCACATAGTTCTCCTCCGACATTTGGCAACCGAAGGCAACTCAGACCGGGTTGAAAAAGGTGCCTTCAATCCTCCCTACCCCACGACAACCGGAATCTTCCCGATCTTTGCCTGCCATTCCTTCGGCCCGGTCTGGTGCACGCTGATGCCGGTGGAGTCGACCGCTACCGTCACGGGCATGTCTTCGACGGTGAATTCGTAGATAGCTTCCATGCCGAGATCGTCGAAGGCGACGATTTTCGCGGCTTTGATGGCTTTGGAGACGAGGTAGGCTGCGCCGCCCACGGCCATGAGGTAGGCGGATCGGTTGTCACGGATGGCTTCGATGGCGGTCGGGCCGCGCTCGGATTTGCCGATCATGGCGATGAGGCCGGTTTTTTCCAGCATCGTGCGGGTGAATTTATCCATCCTTGTCGCCGTGGTCGGGCCTGCGGGGCCGACGACTTCATCGCGCACGGGATCGACCGGGCCGACGTAGTAAATGACGCGGTTGGTGAAGTCGACGGGCAGTTTTTCGCCCCGATCCAGCATGTCCTGGATGCGTTTGTGCGCGGCATCGCGCCCGGTGAGCATCCTGCCGTTCAGCAGCAGCGACTGGCCGGGTTTCCAGGCGGCGACCTGTTCTTTCGTCAGCGTATCGAGGTCGACGCGGGTGGCGGACTGGGTGTCGGGCTTCCAGGTGATTTGCGGCCAGTCTTCGAGCCGGGGCGGGGTGAGGATGGCCGGGCCGGTTCCGTCGAGATGGAAGTGGACGTGACGGGTGGCGGCGCAGTTGGGAATCATCGCCACGGGCTTGGAGGCGGCGTGCGTGGGATAGTCGAGCACTTTCACGTCGACCACGGCGGTCAGGCCGCCCAAACCCTGCGCGCCGATGCCAAGGGCGTTAACCTTTTCCATGAGTTCGAGCCGGAGTTCTTCGGCGCGGGTGAGTATTGCGCCGCTCGCGGCCTTCTCGCGCAGAAGATGGATGTCGACCGGGGCCATCAGGGATTCCTTGGCAAGGAGCACGGCTTTTTCCGGTGTACCGCCGATGCCGATGCCGAGGATGCCCGGCGGGCACCAGCCCGCGCCCATCGCGGGGACGGTCTTGAGCACCCAGTCGACGATGTCGTCGGACGGGTTGAGCATGGCGACCTTGGTCTTGTTTTCGGAACCGCCGCCCTTGGCCGCGCAGATGACTTCCACGTGGTCGCCGGGAACGATTTCGTAATGGACGACCGCAGGGGTGTTGTCGCGGCTGTTCTGGCGTTTGCCTGCCGGGTCGAGCAATACGGAGGCGCGCAGTTTGTTGTTCGGGTCGTTGTAGGCGCGGCGCACGCCTTCGTCGATCATTTCCTGAATGCTGTGCCGGGTTTGCCATTGAACGTCCATGCCCACCTTGAGGAAGACGACGGCAATCCCGGTGTCCTGGCAGATCGGCCGCCGACCCTCCGCGCTCATGCGGGAGTTGGTGAGAATCTGGGCAATAGCGTCTTTCGCGGCGGGGCTTTCTTCGCGCGCCCAGGCTTCACCAAGCGCCTGAACGAAATCAAGCGGGTGATAGCAACTGATGAACTGAAAAGCGTCTGCGACGGACTGGATGAAGTCTTCTTCACGGATGATGGTCATGGGTGTCTCCTTCCTGCAATGATGGCCGAGTTTGGTTTTGATCTGAATGATAATCTGCGATGGAACTCTATTGCCACTGCAAGAAAACATGCAAAACCCCTCCCGTCATTCTGCGCGTAGCGAAGCGAAGTCGCAGAATCCAAGAGTCGCGTGGATCCTGCGGCATCAAGCAGGATGACAAGCGATGGATATAGGGTAATACAGAGAACCAAAATTGGCGCATAACGCCAACAAAGATTTTTCCCCTGCCTCGACAGCCATTGCACCGGAGGCAACCCGAATGTTTCAGGCAGGCGTTTCGGGGTATGGCGTGGCTTTGCTATCATCTGCCCGATGAACGCAGATTTGCATTGCCATTCCATTGTTTCAGATGGTTGTCTCGAACCGGCCGCCGTTGTGCGCCGGGCGCATGACAATGGTGTTACATTACTTTCCCTCACCGATCACGATGAACTGAGCGGTGCGGCGGAAGCAGCGCGTGAGGCGGCAACATTGGGCGTGCGCTTCGTGCCGGGAGTCGAAGTCTCGGTGTCGTATCAGGATGTGACAGTGCATGTGGTAGGGCTGGGAGTCGACCCGGAAAATCCGGCGCTCCGGGCAAATCTTGAGCAGGTGCGCGCGGGACGTGAAGAACGGGCGCAACGTATGGCGGATGCGCTGGCGCGAACAGGGCTGGGCGGGACGCTCTCGGGCGCGCGGCGTTTTGCGCGCAACCCGGCGATGATCGGACGGGCGCACTTTGCCCGGCATCTGGTGGCAAGCGGGGTCATGCCGGATGTGCGAACGGTGTTCGATCACTATCTTTCACACGGCAAACCCGGCTACATTCCGCACCGTTGGGCCGATCTGGAAGAGGCGGTGGGCTGGATACGGGGCGCGGGCGGCATCGCGGTGATGGCGCATCCGGCACGGTATTGCAACCGGCTCTCGACGACGGCGCTCGATCGGCTATTCGATATTTTCGTGGCGGCCGGGGGCGAAGCCATAGAGGTGGTGGCCGGGGCGCACAGCCCGGAAGAGGCACAACGTTTCGCCACGGTTGCCCGAAGGCGCGGCTTGCTGGCATCGGTCGGATCGGATTTTCATGGAGAGGGCGAGAGTCCGGTCGATATCGGCCGCTGCAATCCGTTGCCGCCGGATCTGAAACCGGTGTGGTCCCGCCTGATCTGAGAGGAACATGTCCCAATTTTTCTCTCTCTTTCCCGAATCGCCTCAGCCAAGATTGATTCGACAGGCGGCGAACATCATCCGCGAGGGTGGACTGGTTGCGTTTCCGACGGATTCCGCCTATGCGCTGGGCGGACACCTGGGAGATGCGGCGTTGCTCGATCGCATCCGCCGCCTGCGCGCAGTGGATGCACGGCACCATTTCACGCTGCTGTGCCGCGACCTGTCGGAAATCGCAACCTTTGCCCGGGTCGACAACGTGCAATATCGGACGTTGAAAGCAAGCACGCCGGGCCCGTACACGTTCATCCTCGAAGCCACGCGCGAATTGCCGCGCCGGGTGCTGCATCCGAAACGCAAGACAATCGGCATCCGTGTGCCGGAACATCCGGTGGTGGGAGCGTTGCTGGAGGAATTGGGCGAGCCGTTGCTGTCTTCGACCCTGTTGTTGCCGGGCGAGGAAACACCTCTCACGGATGCGTGGGAAATCCGCGAACGGCTGGAAAAAGAGGTCGATCTGGTGATCGAGGCCGGGGGCTGCCGTCCCGAGGCAACGACGGTAATCGATCTCTCGAACGGCACGCCGATATTGCTGCGGGAGGGGTGCGGCAGCCTGGAACCCTTTGGGCTTGCAGCAAGTTGAACCCTCAATGAGAGCGAAATGTCCTTGATAATTAGAGATATCCTGATCTGGGCCGTACCGGTGTTGCTGGCAATCACCGTGCATGAAGCGGCGCACGGATATGTGGCGCGCTATTTCGGCGACCCGACAGCCGAGCGGGCCGGACGCATCTCGCTCGATCCGTTCCGTCATATCGACCCGGTAGGTACGGTGATCGTGCCTTTGTGCATTTTCGCGTTATCCAGTGGCTTTTTCTTTGGTGTGTATGACCCGAACAAAGCGTGGACGTTCGGTTGGGCAAAGCCGGTTCCGGTCGATTTCAGGCGCCTGCGCAACCCCAAGGCAAACATGCTCTGGGTAGCGGCGGCAGGCCCTTTTGCCAATCTGGTCATGGCAGTGATCTGGGCAATGATTTTCGGGCTCATCGCGGGAAAACCGCCGAAGTTTTTTGCTTCAATGGCCGCAGCCGGGATATATATCAATGGCGTGCTGCTCTTTCTGAACCTGTTGCCGGTGCCGCCGCTCGACGGCGGGCGTATCGCGGTCAGCCTGTTGCCGGATCGTCTGGCCTGGAAATACGCGCGTCTCGAACCTTTCGGTTTTCCTATTCTGGTCATCCTGATGGCGTCCGGCAAACTTGGCGACATCCTTGGGCCGTTGTTGAACGGGTTCTTGTCAGGGTTGATGGCATTGTTCGGGCGTTGAGACGATGGAAAACCGGAATCCGACAACATGCCCGATCCCGCATGAAGCGGCGGCAAACGATGCGCTGGCACGCCTCTACGGCGAACCGGTACTGGAGTTGCCCAAGGATTTATATATTCCGCCCGACGCATTGCGCGTGTTTCTGGAAACGTTCGAGGGGCCGCTCGATCTGCTGCTCTACCTGATCCGGCGCGCCAACATCGACGTGCTCGACATTCCGATGGCTCCGCTCACCGTGCAATATCTCGAATACGTGAAGGCTATGCGCGCGACCAATCTGGAACTGGCGGCGGAATACTTGCTGATGGCGGCGATGCTGTTGGAAATCAAATCGCGTATGCTGTTGCCGCGCCCGCCGCGCGAAGAAGCTATCGAGATCGACCCCAGGGCCGAACTGGTGCGCAGGTTGCTTGAATACGAACAGACCAAGCTCGCCGCCGCACGGCTCGATGCCTTGCCCAGGATAGGCCGGGACTTCGAGAGAGTGAGCGTGTTCGTGACGGAAAAAATCGTCGAACGCATGCCGGAAGTGAGCCTGCATGATTTGCAACTGGCCTGGCTGCGGCTGATGAAGCGCGCGCGGCTTGTGCAGCATCATCGGATCGAGCGTGAGAAATTGTCGGTACGCGAGCACATGACGCTCATCCTGAGAAAACTGCATGGTGGTGCATTCGTCGTTTTCGATACGCTGTTCGATGTGGAAAAAGGACCCGCCGGGCTGGTGGTCAGTTTTCTTGCCATGCTCGAACTGGTCAAGGAGACCCTGGTGGTCGTCACCCAGAACGAGGCGTTTGCACCGATTTACGTAAAGTTGGCCGATAGTGAGCACTGAAGAAGAAATCCTCGGGCAGGAAGAAGGAAACCTACCGGATGGAGAAATCATCGCGCAGGATGTTGCCGCCCCTGCTTCTGCCGCAACATCCGTGACGGCGGTAGACCTGAACGTTCCGGCGGATATCAAGCGTGTCCTTGAAGTAGCGCTCTTCGCCAGCGCCGTGCCGCTGCCGGTAAGCGCCCTGCGTCAGTTGTTCGGGCAAGATCCCGGCCCTGAGATCGTGCGGCGCCTGCTCGATGAACTGCGCGCGGACTGGGAAACAGCAGGCCGAGGCATAGAACTGGCGCAAACGGCTAACGGTTGGCGCTTCCAGACCCGGGCTGAATTTCAACCCTACCTGGACAATCTGAAAAACGAAAAACCGCCGCGTTATTCAAGAGCGGTCATGGAAACGCTGGCGATCATCGCGTACCGTCAACCGGTCACGCGGGGCGGCATCGAGGAGATTCGCGGCGTGGCTGTTTCGCCCAACGTGCTCAAAACATTGGAGTCGCGCGGCTGGATCGATGTCGTGGGCCATCGTGACACACCGGGCCGCCCGGCGCTTTTCGCGACCACCAAGCGTTTTCTCGACGACATGGGCCTGCGCAGTCTGACCGAATTACCTGCCCTGCCCGAAATTGAAAGGATGATGGAACTTGTCGACACCACGGATATCGAAGCGGACGCCCCTGCGCCCGCCGAGTAAAAACAGACTCGCGCGTCATGACGAGCCGGATTTGAGTCCTGGCCCGAAGCCGGACAGACCGAATGACGATGCCAAACCCCGGGAACGAGTCATTCGCCGCGGCGCGCGGTTCTCGCGCGACGGTGGCGGCGAACCGGAACGGCTGCAAAAAGTGCTGGCCCGCGCGGGCGTGGCTTCACGCCGCCAGATCGAGGAATGGGTGGAAGAAGGCCGCATTCTGGTCAACGACCAGCCCGCCAGCCTCGGACAGAAAATCGGCCCCGGTGACCGGGTAAAACTCAACGGCCGCCTGATTCACTTGCGCTTCGGCGCACGCTCCCCGAGAGTGCTGATTTACCACAAGCCCGAGGGTGAAATCGTTTCCCGGAACGATCCTGAAGGCCGCCCCACCGTGTTCGAGCGCCTGCCCGCCCTGCGGCGCGGGCGCTGGCTCGCCATCGGACGGCTGGATTTCAACACGTCCGGGTTATTGCTCTTCACTGACGACGGTAATCTTGCCAACCGGATGATGCACCCGCGCTACGGGTTCGAGCGCGAATACGCAGTGAGACTTCTTGGCGAACTGAGCGGCGAACAAATCCAGGCGCTTACCGAAGGCATTGTGCTCACAGACGGCCCTGCCCGCTTCAGTTCCCTGCGCGCCGAAGGAGGAGAAGGCGCAAACCGCTGGTACAGGGTCGTCCTCCCGGAAGGCCGTAACCGCGAAGTGCGGCGCATGTTCGAGTCCATCGGTTTGACCGTGAGCCGATTGATGCGGGTACGCTACGGCCCGGTTGAACTGCCGCCCAGACTCAAGCGCGGCATGTGGATGGAAATGCCGGAAGCCGACGCCTGCCGTCTGGCGGGATTGCCCGTGCCGCAAAGAAGTGGGACTGAAAAGGAACGTCCGCCCAAATTGCGGCGAACGACGATGAGAAAGCAACAGTAACGGGGCAGGTTTTTATTTCAGCAACATGCCTGCCTGGCTGATATAGAACCATTCCCCGTTGCGCCAGAATTGCGCCTTGCCGTCTTCGTCGAAACGCAATTTTTCGCTTGCCGTATTGAGGAAATACCATGAATTTGTCATCACATCGGGAGAGGCGGCGGTAACAGGGGCACTATCGGTTGTTGTCAGTGCCGCCGCGTTGAGAAGAACCTGAACCCCCCCGCTGTTATATCTTGCCTGGATCGGTTTGACGAGGCGAGGCGAGATGATCTCCTTGCCATCGCTGTTGTAATAGCCATATTTTCTGTCGAGGTTAACCAGCAACAAACGAGCATCGGCTGTCGAAAAAATGGCATCGAAAGTTGGCTCGATGACGAACGCGCCAGTGGTGTTGATGACGCCCCATCTTCGATTGATTTCGACTTTAGCCAGCCCTTTCTGGAATTCTGTCACCTTATCGAAATCAGGTTGGATTTTGGTATCGCCACGAGGGTCGACAAACCCCCATTTTCCCTGGACCTGCACCGCTGAAAGCCCATCGCGCCAGAGGCCCGAAACGGCGTCGAAATTAATGGCACCCACGATCTGACCCTGGGCGCTGAAATAACCCCATTTGTTGCTCAGCCTGACAGGAACCAGGCCGAAATCGAAATCTCCCACTTCGTCGTAGTACAGTGGAATGACCTCCTCAGCCTTGAGATTGACATATCCCCATTTTCCGCCCCGGCTGACTTTTGCCAAACCGTTGTTTCCGAATTTTTCCGCAACATCGAACCTAGGGGTAATGATCGAATCCTTGCTGCACCCTGCGATGTCCATCGCATAACCCCATTTACCGTCCTTGTCGCGGACCCTGACCGTCTCCGGAACCAGTATCTTTGGGCAGTACTCCATACCCGATGGCCACGCACGTTCGGCTCTGAGGCATTGCTTTATCCTGTCGCAGTTTACTTTGACGACAGAGGAAGTCATCGACTCTATTCGGGGTTGAATCAAAAAAATGCCGACTGCAGTAAGCAACAGGACAAAAATGAGAATCGGTAGCCGGTATTTCATCTTGAGCACACACTGAACGCGAGTAATTCATTTACGGGAAGACGATGCTTCTTCTCCAAGAAAGAGGCACAGCCCTACCAAGGCATCCATGAGCCACAAACCGGGGTAACCTGAATTTATTTTTTATCATTATGTTTTTCTAGTGTACCACGATATAAACTTGCCGCAACACCGTAGTCTTACGAATATACTAGAGTGTTTACTACATCCATGTGCAGTCAGGCCTGACGAAACTGAATGCTCATGGCGTAATCAAACATCACCATGCGAGTCCGGCGTTGTTTTCGGCCACGTTCACTACCCGTTTCCTGCATAAAATGAGGATTGCCATTGAGAAATTTTTTGTTTATTTCGATCGCGCTTGTTTGCGCGGCGCCTGCCCCCCCGGTACGAAGCGCGGAGGAAGCTTCTTTCAGGATAGACAAAATCGAATCCGGGTCAACATGCCAAATTGCGGCGGTCAATAAAAGTACCGCTCCGATTACCGTCTCGGTCAGGATCGACAAAAGCGCGCTTCAATATCGATCAAATCGGTCATGGCCTTTGCAGGCAGTAATTGCGCCGAATTCCACCCATGTAATTGGCCGATTTTCAGCAAAAGAAAACCTGAATCCCTGCCAGGTGGAACTGACTTACACGCACAGCGTCGGCAATGCATCTGCCGTACCTGACAAACACTATAAGTATCACCTGCCTTTCAAAACGGGCACCATCGTCCGTGTCACCCAGGAACCCAATGGAATTTTGACGACCCACAAGGATGCGCTGAACCGTTATGCCGTCGATTTCGGCGTTCCGCAGGGAACGCCCGTACTTGCCGCACGCGCGGGAACCGTGATTGAAATAAGGGATTCCTTCAGCGAAGGACGGGCCGATCCGAAACTCACCGAAAAGACCAACCTTGTCTCCATCATTCATAGCGACGACACTTTTGCCCAATACGCGCACCTCGCCCCGCACAGCGTACTGGTGCGTCCCGGTGAGAGTGTCAAAACGGGTCAAATGATCGCCAGATCCGGCAGCACGGGCTATGCCGGAGGCCCGCATCTGCATTTCGATTTGCGCCGGGCGCGCATCGAGGCAAATGGCACCGTGAGGCAGGAATCGATACCTTTTGATTTTTTCCGCCAAAACTCGGGGAAAAAGATCACGCTCAGGCAGCAGATGCGGATTACAGTGGACTGATATCTGTCATATCGTGCCGATGTTCAGCCACAAGAATCGGCACGATGATTTTTCGTCTCCTTTTCGTCCTGCTGCTTTTTTTCGTGCCCGGCCCGGTTGCAGGGCAGCCGGTGCCGGATGCGGGCCAGCCGGTGCCGGATGCAACATCCCCCTCCCCCGCTACTGCAACAGAGAGCGATGCAGCTTCCACGACCGAACCGGCGCCCGATGCCTCATCCGGGAAAGGCTGGCGCGATACCTCCGGCTATCCCTTCCCTGCGCTGGCAGATACCGTTGCGGGAACGCAAAACATGGTTCATGCGATGATCCTGCGCGAATACTGCTCGAATGAAAAACTGCCCGACGATTTCGTCCGTAACCGCCTCGCCCGCTTCAGCCGCATCACCGGCCGCGAGGAAGATTGCCAGAGCCTGCTTGACTACAACATAAAATTCAGAAAATGACCGGAAGCCGCGCCATGGCGGCGCGGTTCCCTCCGTTCGGGTTGAACCTGCCGAAGCCCGTGATGACGATGAAAATGCCCTTCGGTTACAATGCCGCTTCTGTACGCCGCCTGCGCGTAACCACGCCTACAATGCCAAGCCCTGCCAACAGCATTGCCCAGGTTTCAGGTTCGGGGACAGCCTGGATCGTGGCCGAAAGCCCGGTCGGGTTGTGGTAACCCAGGTCATAGTTGTGAACAACGATCTCAACCGTGTTATTCCCGGCAGCGTTCCAGGAAATGTTCCCGCCAAAAGGAATAAAAAGGTTTTCGTAAAAACCTACGGTACTATGCTCCTGAGACGTGAAACCGTCGTATATCGCGCCGTTGATGACGAACGCAATCAACAGGTCGTCGGCGGCAAAGCTGATTGAGAGCCCGCTGAACGATGTCTCCGGATCGGCGACAGTAAAACTGGTGCCATCGATCATCGTTACATAGGAGAAATAGCCCCCCGGCTCAGTCGCATCCGGTTTCAGGCTGATCCAGGGTAGCCCGGCTGCCCAGGGGTGTTCAATCTCTTGCGTCTGAACATATCCCGTGAGACTGAGGACGCCATCCGTATAGCTCCGTTCCCCTTCCCAATCACTCGACTCCCCCAGAAATTTGGCCATCCATTGGTCAGCTTCGCTGGTATCGCGGATGTCCGTGGTCGGGGCGGCAAGAACCGGGTTGACCACGAGGGAAGAAAACACAACGAGACACGGTAGAATCAAAGATTTTCTAAACATGAGCATCTCCTTTCATGTTGCGTCCAGTTCGGGAACAAGGGTGCAATGTCAATGTTAGAGCGGTTTCGATTCAAGTGTCTACACTTTTCGGTAGTGTCTCAGTTTGAAACTTTAGTCCCCGTCATCCTGCGCGAAGTCGCAGGATCCACGCGGTGCCTGGATTCCGCGCCTACGCTTCGCGTTGCGCTGCAATGACGTAGGAGGGCAG
>JAITMK010000174.1 GCA_031277415.1 Azoarcus sp. | reverse complement strand
GGTTGGATGTAGGTTGGGTTGAGCTTCGCGAAACCCAACGCTTTTGTGGTCGGTTGGATGTTGGGATTCGCTTCGCTCATCCCAACCTACGCGGCTTTATTTTGTAAACACCCTCTTAACGGATACTTCCTGGATCCCCGCGTAGGCGGGAATCCAGAAAATCCAGGCAAACCGGTTCATGTTGTGCACGGCTAAACAAAAACCGCTCTAACGGCGCTGATTTTTTTCAGATGGCGCGAAAAAACGCCGCTGGGTGTTTCCAGCGGCGTTCGAGGTTTCAGAGAGTGAAGGGGAGGGCGGAAAGTAGATTTACGCGCTCCCGAGCATTCGTCCTCCGCCGCTCGGGCGGGAGTGACCCCCGGCGTCGTAGAGTTGCGGATGGTCGGCGGCGGACAGCAGGACGGAGAGGGCGCCCTGGTTGTGTTGCATGTGCCTGGCGATGAGTTGGCCGTTGAGATGGTTGCGGTCGTGCGCGTGTCCGGCGAGCAGGAGCACTTCATCCCATAGCGAGAGCGCCTTGGGCAATCTGGAACAGATGTCCCGGATTGCGGCGTCGCCCTTGCCCTGGCCAAAACGGGCGATCAGCATGGAGCGGTCGTCATGCAGGTGTTGCAACTGGCGGTAACGCTCGTTTTTTTCCTTCGTGATCGGGAGCAGGCTGTCCGTGTCTCCGGAGACAAGCACGGTTTCTTCGCGTTCGAGAAGGTCAATGAATTTTCTGAGTTGGTCGGATTCGGCTTCGAGCAGCAGAGCAATGCGCTGAAGTTCCTGGGGGCTGGGAGCGTGCATGGTTGTATTTGGAACTGGTGTTGAGACAGACTTACCCATGCATTCTTCGTGCCATGTTTTCGTTGCCGCCAGTCCGGATATGAGCAGACGCTTTTCATGGATTCTCTATAAACCGTTCCTGTCATTCTGCGCGCAGCGAAGCGAAGTCGCAGAATCCAGACGCTGCATGGATCCTGCGTTCTGCAACTTTGCGTAGAATGGCATTCGGTTAAAACAGAGATAATGCAGATGTTCCCATCTCTCCAGAAAGCTGCGCCTGTCCGGGCAAAAAAAGCGGCGGGGATTGCGTTATTGACTCGCAATCCCCGCCATCGAACGCGGGTTATCAATAATCAGCCGCGTCCGACTTGTGACTCGAACATTTGCCGGACTTCATCGATGAGTCCATCGGCAATACGGTTGGCGTCGATCTTGAAATGACCGTCGCGGATAGCCTGTTTGATTTCTTCAACGCGGGCTTTATCTACCGTTGGGGTTTCCGCCAGGGCGGCCTCGGCCTTTTGGAGAGACGATGCGAGTGACGATAACTGTACCTGTTCCCCGGTGTTTGCTATGGGCGCTGAACTTGGCCGTGGCCGCGCCTCATTGGTGGGAGTCGGGCCTACAGGTTTGACAAGGCTTTCGACTTTCATGATGGGAGCTCCAGGAGAAATGCTTGGGCTGAGTGAAGGTTTCTGCTTGTTTGCTACGGCACGATGCTCCGAAACTTTAGCAGATTTTTGAAAAATACCACCGGCAAGCAGAGGGGGATTTCAAATTTTCCCTTGACCGGCAGCCATCAGTGGGTAATTTCTATTGTTCCGTCATGGAGCGCAGTGCCGGTGATAACCTGATTGTTCGGCAGGCGCACTCGAACCGTTTCGCCCGGCGCGGCGGAATTGAGGGCGCGTCCGGTGTTTGACACCCGGAAGGCATCGCCCCGGCTGAAAACAGTGACGTTGCTGCCTTGCCGCACGGCTTCCGGGATACGCAACATGCGGGCCTGAAGGGGCGTTCCCTTGGCAAGCGCCTGCCGGGTGGGGCGTCCCGTGGCCTGGCTGGCGTCGGTGAGGATGCTGTCGGGCAGGGCGGCAATATCGCCGCGGCGGTGTTCGAGGTCGGCAGGGCCGATGATTTTTCCGGCGGGCAGAGGGCGGGCGGCGACGAGGTAATCATCGATGACTTTTACGCGCGCCTGGAGATAAATCATCCAGTTAACAGGGGATTCGCAACGCACGCCAACGCTGAACGCCCCCCAGGGACGGGCAGAGTCGGGCAAGAAGGCAATTGGCGCCGGGCAGGGCGGCAAACGGTTGCCGGAGTCGAGCGGACTGATTTCGATGCTGACTTCGCCGGGAAGCCCTCGTGTTTTTTCTTCGATGAGTGCGCGGGCTGCCGCTTCGACCGGGGCAGGCGGTTGTTGCGCAATGGCGTCGACCGTGGCGAGAAGCAGGGCGGAAATCATGACGAGGCTCAAGGAGTGATGAGCAGGCATTTTGCTTTGTCCTGTAAGTGAAATCTCGCGTCATGAATGAATGATGACGTGTCTCGGGGGATTGCAGCACGACTGAGAGATACTGACAAGTCAAAGGCACACTGGCGTTATGATTTTCTTGTGAAGAGGGGAGTGAAAATCCTCTTGGTAAAATCTTGCCGTACTCCGGTTGGTTTTCGGGCGCTTTGTAATAACAGGGGGACTCTGGGCATGCAGTATCAATTCTTGCTTTCGAATCTGGCGAAGAGTCATTGTTTCCGTTACCAAGGCAATGCCATTTTAGGTAAGGCGAT
>JAITMK010000164.1 GCA_031277415.1 Azoarcus sp. | reverse complement strand
ACGAAGAGTCGGGGTTTTATTACAACCGGTATAGGTATTATGATCCGAGACAGGGGAGGTATGTTACGCAGGATCCGATTGGGTTGGCGGGGGGAGTTAATCTTTACGGCTATGTCAATGGGAATCCGGTAAGCCTTGTTGATCCAACCGGGGAGATTGCGTTCATTCCGATCATACTCGGCATTGGTGCAGGGATTGTCTTCAACTACTTGCATCCAGGAGAGGACTATATCGGAGCTTCTCGCGATTTCTTGCGGAATTATCGTGATATGCGGGACGCCAACACAAAAGGGGCAGACAAGTATTTTCACTGCAAGGCAAATTGCGAAGCTGCGCAGCGCGGTAATAAGGGAGAGAAGATGGCTTGCTGGATTTCCGATGGCCGCGAGTGGTTCGATCAAAATATCAAAGGCGACCCTGCGAGTGCGTCAGCAGCTGATCAGGTAGCTAATCAATATGGTCGAAGTCAAGGCGTTGCTTCGCCGCAGGCATGTTCACAGCTTTGTGCTCCATATCGTCCAAACGGTTTGCCTGCTCAGTACTGATGATGAAGCAATCAAAAGTCCTTACGTTGATATTAGTGGCTCTTGCACTAATTGCATTGGTGGTGTGGGCTAAGCATGAGTTGACGATTGATAGTTGTCTTGATAGAGGAGGACGATGGAATAGGGAGCTTTCAACGTGTGAGGGGGCTGCCGAGCCCTAGGCAGCCCGTAGGTTGGGGCGAGCGAAGCGAATCCCAACATCCAGCCAGCCGCAAAAACGTTGGGTTTCGCAGGCTCAACCCAACCTACATCCAGCCCGCCATCCTTCACAGTATGATATATAGGTGCAGTCGGCCTGTGCTTCAGGCAGGGGTGTCTCAAAATCAAATCAGAGGTGGAATATGGGTAGATTCAAAAATGCTGCGACCAAAATATTGATACTCGCAGTTTGTTTTATTTCAAGTGTTTGTATTGGCGCGGAGGATTGCAAAATGAGGGAACAAAATGCCTTGGAAATTCTTCTGAACGCTTCGCGTATAGAAAGCCGACTTATTGGTGAAGGGGGAAGGGAATCGAAAACCCACCAAGCTTTTCACGTGCTCAACAAAAGAAAAAATGCGAGCGAGTTGTTTAATAGATTATACAATAACTCTACTGAGAGCGCAGGAAAGGTTTACAGTTTGATTTGGTTTTTTAATAATGATGAAGGTATTTATTATAGGTATAAGGAAGAATATTTAAAAAATAATAATACATCTTTAGAAATCAGGATAGGTGATATTGTATATAATTCTGCTTTAGAAGATGTTTTTCGTAAAATTGAAAGTGGTGAGTTGCTTTTGTTATTAAATATGTGATCTAGTATTTTGAGTTTGATGTGAATGCTGAAGAAATCTTTCATCCAAAAATAAAAGGGGGAGCAACAGGTGCCGATGAGTGTGCCAAAAAATGCAGGCGAGTCGCTCTCTATTTTACTGATTTTGCCACAACTTTTAAAGGAAAAGTGTGGGCTTATCCTGCAACCTTTAGAAGTGATAATTGCCAATCATTTCAGGGAAAGGGAATGAAAAAATGCAACTTAGGGAAATTCTGCAAAACCCCTCCCGTCATTCTGCGCTTAACAAGGAAATGACGCATTTTGTAGGGGCGAATAATCATTCGCCCCTACGGGAGCGGTTTAGGGTGATGCAGAGTTTTCTTAGGAATACTCTGCAAAACCCCTCCTGTTGCGTGAACGAATGTGCAACATATCGGGCGACCACAGGTCGCCCCTACACCCGGCAATTGGGGTGGGGTTTTGCAGATATTCCTTGGCACTTGAATCGAAACCGTTCTCGAACATCAATCGCTTTTAAAAATGTAATCAATTTCGGGAGTGCTGGATTTGTCGGTAATCAGCACGGTTGTTTTGTCGTCTGCATAGACAGTGACTTCTACATACCTGCCGTCATGCGTGAAAGATACTTTTCTTTTTGAGAAAATTTGTCCAAGTTCCGGTTTTTCGGTGTAAATGTATTGCAATATCTGTTCGTTGTCTAACCCTTGCGAGAGAGGCGGATATTCGACGACGGCTTGTAATGCAACGGTTAATTTTCCGGTTGAAGGCGCAAATTCTTTTGCCTGTTTTGCGTGAGCAGCATCAATTGCTTCCTGTGTCGTGACGCCGCCTTCATACGTCCATGGAGTCAGGCAGGGTGAAGTGCCACAGCATCCTGACAACAGCGACAGGGAAGAGAAAATTGCTATCAGCAGAATGAATCTGCTGAAAAAAGTTGGTTTCGTATTCATTGTAATCCTTCCTCCAGTTTGAAAATGTCAAACTACTTGAGTTTTATCCCAGAAAATGAGTGTATCGGTTTGGGCTATTTCGCCACTGTCCAGATTGCCGTTGGGCAAAGAAAACGGTTTTGGTGATTCTTTACGCAGCGCGGCTGCAAGTTCTCCCCAATATTTTACCGTGTTGTCTACAGCCATATTAAAAATTACGGGAAAATCAAGCTTTTCACCGTTGGGGGTAACAAGGCCGGAGACATAGGACATGTCTATGGAGTTTTGATCCCTCGGGAGTGAGAAACCGTATTTCAATAAAACGTGAGACAATATCGGGATTCGATGGCCTTCTTCAGCGCCTTTGTCAATCATTGCGCAAAACCATTTAAACCATTCCTTTGGCTGGGGAGGTGTGGTGGGAACAGGGCTGAAGGTATAATCTATATCGTCAGGAGAGGGTTTTATGGCTAAGGCGCACTGCTTCCAAAGATCGGCAACCTCGTTGTGTAATCTTTTGCTTCTTGGGCCGTTCGTGCACGATTTCAGACCTGCGCCCTTGATATAGTCAGATGAAGCAGCATTCAACCCAAGGGTATGGAAAAACATGTAAGCGTCCTGTTGTAATTCACAGAAACGATGCTCACTTTTGTTTGCTTCATACTCTCCCACTCTGAGCTTGACAATAGGATGAACCGTCAAATCGGCAATAAGATGTGCTGTATATCCAAAAAGCCAGGCAATGGCGATTTGGGTATTCTTTTCAGTGTAATCTCTTTGCCTCAGCCGCGTGATTGCTTCCCGAACGAAGTCGCCGGTGCGCCAATAGTGCATCACATTGGCCCAGCTATTGGCTTCTTCATCGAAACTCGCTAGATAAAAATAGGGACAATCAGGACTGATAGAGCCAAGGTCAACAAAGTTTGCGTACATTTGGAGCGCAAATTTGATCTCGGGAGTCAATTCCGAAATGGCAGACAGCCGGTCATAATTAGCGTAAATGCTGCGCACTGTTGCAAGATGAGTGTATATCCCTGCCATGATTGCCTCCATTTTCAGATCAGATAGGACAAAAGTGTCATAATCGAAAAACGCTGGCATTGTACATGACAAATGCCGTGGCGCGAGGCTAATCCGGATGTCTGGCAGTGTCTCAGTCTGAACACCTGCAAGCGGGGGAGGGGCCGGGGGAGAGGGATTCGAGGCTCTGAAAGAAGGCCGTGTTTCAAACTGAGGCACTACCGAAGGAACATCAGCATTACCCTATTTTTCCGCCTCCTGTCATCCTGCTTGATACCGCAGGATCCACGCAGCGTCTGGATTCTGCGACTTCGCTTCGCGGTGCGCTGCAATGACGGGAGGGGCTTTGCAGGGGTTCCCGAAGGTGTGGCGAAATGTCCGGGTCGGGGGCGAGGCGCTACCAAGGCGCTATAATTAGCTGCTTCGTTTGACTGAGTTTTTCCCGATGCCTCCCCGTCCTTCGCCCCCTCCTTTGCCTGACAGGATTTCCCTATTGTTGCGGGAGGCGCGCTGGCTTGTGTTGGGGGTCATGTCACTGTACGTTGCCCTGGTTCTGTTCGGTTACGACAAGGCTGATCCAGGCTGGTCATACTCTTCGGGGGGGAGCGTGAGCAATCCGGGGGGGATTTTCGGTGCCTGGATTGCCGATGGGCTTCTCAGCCTGCACGGGATTTCAGCCTGGTGGTGGGTCGTTTTTCTCGGCTATACGCAGGTATGGGGTTTTCTCCGCCTGCGTGATCGCCTGACGCTTGATCGCCGATCATTTTTTGTCATCCTGCTCGGTTTTATCGTGGTGCTGTTGAGCAGCAGCACGCTGGAAAGCCTGCGTTTCCTTGGTTTGTTTGAACCGTCTTTCAATTTGCCGCAGCCGCCCGGCGGAATGCTTGGTTCCACGTTCGGGGAGTTGATGCAGCAAAATTTCGGCTACGTCGGCAGTTCCCTGCTGTTGGTGACTTTGCTGGCTGCCGGGTTGTCGCTTTTTCTCGGGATTTCCTGGTTGTCCATCGCCGAGGGCATTGGCGGGCTGCTGGAACGGATCGTCCTGGGTTTGTTCGCATTCCTGCAGGCTTGCCGCGACAGGTTGGCGGGACGCAGGTTGGCCACGCAACGCGAAGAAACAGTACAGATCCGCCGCAAGAAGAAAAGCGAACAAAAATCGGCCGCGCCGTTGCGGATCGAGTCGGGTGTTTCGGAAGCGCCGCGATCAAACCGTGCCGACAAGGAACGCCAGCGAGTGCTTTTTACCGATGGAAGCGATTGTCTGCCGTCTCTCGGCCTGCTCGATGCGGTGTCGAACAGCGGGGAATTGCCTTCGTCCGAGACGCTGGAATTCACCTCCCGCCTGATCGAAACCAAGCTTGCCGATTTCGGTGTCGAGGTCAAGGTGCTGGCTGCCTATCCGGGCCCGGTCGTTACCCGTTACGAGGTAGAACCGGCGGTTGGGGTCAAGGGTGCGCAGGTGGTCAATCTCGGCAAGGATCTGGCGCGCGCGCTCTCGCTGGTGTCGATCCGTGTGGTCGAAACCGTGCCCGGCAAGTCATGCATGGCGTTTGAATTGCCCAACGCCCGCCGCCAGGTCGTGCGCCTGTCGGAAATTCTCGGCTCGAAAGCCTACAACGACATGAGCGCGACTTTGACCATAGCGCTGGGCAAGGATATCAGCGGGCAACCGATGGTCGCCGATCTTGCCAAAATGCCGCACCTGCTGGTGGCGGGCACGACCGGCTCCGGTAAGTCGGTGGGGCTCAACGCCATGATTTTGTCCCTGCTCTACAAGAGTACGCCGGATCAGGTGCGCCTCATCATGGTCGACCCGAAAATGCTGGAACTGTCGATCTACGAAGGCATTCCGCACCTGCTGGCCCCGGTGGTGACGGACATGAAACACGCTGCCAACGCGCTCAACTGGTGTGTGGGCGAAATGGACAGGCGTTACCGGCTCATGGCAGCGGTCGGTGTGCGCAATCTGGCCGGGTTCAACAAGGCCGTGCTTGATGCGCGCAAGGCAGGCAAGCCGCTCACCAATCCGTTCTCGAT
The DNA here is from genome assembly GCA_031277415.1 of Azoarcus sp. GTDB lineage: Bacteria > Pseudomonadota > Gammaproteobacteria > Burkholderiales > Rhodocyclaceae > WRNU01. Next base: position 2,523 of record JAITMK010000164.1, on the reverse strand, counting down.
TACCCCGGAAGAACCCGAACGGATCGAACCCATGCCGTATATCGTGGTGGTGGTCGATGAACTGGCCGACCTGATGATGGTGGTGGGCAAGAAGGTGGAAGAGTTGATCGCCCGTCTGGCGCAGAAAGCGCGTGCGGCCGGGATTCACCTGATTCTTGCCACGCAGCGTCCGTCGGTCGATGTCATCACCGGGCTGATCAAGGCCAACGTGCCGACCCGGATTGCTTTTCAGGTATCGAGCAAGATCGACTCGCGCACCATCCTCGATCAGATGGGGGCCGAAACGCTGCTTGGCATGGGCGATATGCTCTATCTTGCGCCGGGCACAGGCTTGCCGCTGCGGGTGCACGGCGCGTTCGTTGCCGATGGCGAGGTTCACAAGGTCGTCGAATATCTCAAGAAAACAGGGCAACCCGATTACGTGGAAGGTATTCTCACTCCCGTTTCGGACGATTCGGACGATTTCGGTTTCAATGGGAATGGCAACGGAGGCAACGGCGAGTCCGACGAACTCTACGACAAAGCGGTCGAAATCGTCATCAAGACGCGCAGGCCGTCGATTTCGCTGGTGCAGCGCCACTTGCGCATTGGTTACAACCGCGCTGCCCGTCTCATCGAACAAATGGAACACAATGGGGTTGTCTCACCGGTCGGAGCCAGTGGCAACCGTGAGGTGCTGGCTCCGCCAATTGCGGAGGAATGAATGAAAGGTCATCGTCGCGCGCTGAGCGCACTGGGTATTATTGTTTTCCTTTTTTCGGGAAGCGCCGTTGCGGGCGCGGTGGATAACCTGCGGCAGTTCATCGCTTCAACCAAGGGGGCTGAAGGCGAATTCCGGCAAACCGTCATTGGTCGACCGGGGCAGCCGGCACAGCAGGCTTCCGGCAAGTTTTCCTTTTCCCGTCCCGGCAAATTCCGGTGGGAATATGATCTGCCGTACCCGCAACTCCTGGTGGCCGACGGGAAGCAATTGTGGTCGTGGGATCGTGATCTCAGGCAGGTGATGGTGCGCCCGCTCGGGGACGCCCTGGGTGCGACGCCTGCCGGAATTCTGTTCGGGCAAAGTGACCTTGAACGCGATTTCGTTCTGAATGAGGAAACGGGGAACGATGAAAAACTCGCCTGGGTAGAAGCCCGTCCACGCCAGGGCAATGATGAGGCTGCCAGTAATGGTTTTCAGTTGTTCCGGTTTGGTTTCAACGGCAAACGTCTGCAACGTTTGACATTGCTCGACAATTTCGGGCAAACCACGGTGATCGAATTCTCCAACCTGCGGGTCAATCCTTCGTTTGCCCCGAATCATTTCCATTTCGAGCCGCCCGCCGGGGTAGATATCCTCGGCGATCCCTCGCCGCCGTAATGAGCGAGGATCTCGATCTTTTCGGGATGGACGAGCCCGTTGCGCGGGGAAAGAAATCTGCCGCCTCCGGCAAATCGTCCCGAAAATCGGTTTCGGTTCCGCTTGCCGAGCGTATGCGCCCGGCTTCGCTCGACGAGGTGGCGGGGCAGGCGCATCTTCTCGGGCCGGGCAAACCCCTGCGGCTTGCCTTCGAGTCGGGCAAACCACATTCAATGATTCTCTGGGGGCCTCCGGGAACCGGCAAAACCACTCTGGCCCGTCTGATGGCCAAAGGGTTCGATGCGGATTTCATTGCCTTGTCGGCGGTATTTTCCGGTGTCAAGGAAATTCGAGAAGCGGTGGCACACGCCGAAGTTGCCCGCAGACTGGGCCGTCATACCCTTCTTTTTGTTGATGAAGTGCACCGTTTCAACAAAGCGCAGCAAGATGCCTTCCTGCCCTTCGTTGAACAGGGGCTTGTCACTTTCATCGGCGCGACGACGGAAAATCCTTCGTTTGAAGTCAACGCCGCCTTGCTTTCGAGAGCGGCGACCTATGTGCTGGAAGCGCTCGATCCCGAAGCGATGGCGGAGCTTTTTGAGCGTGCTCGTCACTCGGCCTGTCCGGATCTCATGTTCGATGACGATGCGCGCGAGCGCATGATCGGCTTCGCCGACGGAGACGCCCGTCGGTTGATGAACATCATGGAGCAGGTGCAGGTTGCTGCCGCGACCACCGGAGAAAATCCGGTTACGGCGCGTTTCGTCGAGCAAACGCTATCGCATGATCTGCGCCGTTTCGACAAAGGGGGCGAGGCGTTTTACGATCAGATTTCCGCCCTTCACAAATCGGTGCGCGGTTCCGATCCGGATGCGGCGCTGTACTGGATGTGCCGGATGCTCGACGGCGGTGCCGATCCGCTCTACCTTGGGCGGCGGATTGTTCGGATGGCTACGGAAGACATCGGACTGGCCGACCCGCGCGCCCTCGAAATCGCGCTCAATGCCTGTGCTACCTACGAGCGCCTGGGTTCGCCCGAAGGTGAACTGGCTCTGGCCGAAGCCATCGTGTTCATGGCCTGTGCCGCCAAGTCGAATGCGGTTTACCTGGCCTATGGCGCGGTACGGCGCTTTATCAGGCAGAGCGGTTCGTTGCCCGTGCCAATGCACCTGCGCAATGCGCCG
>JAITMK010000139.1 GCA_031277415.1 Azoarcus sp. | reverse complement strand
ACCCTTCGGCATCAAGTGTCAGGCCAATGGCTTCCGGCTTATGTCGAAGCACGAGGCTCAGGAATTTGCTAATTTCAGAGTGTTGTTTGCTCATGCTTGTTTGGACAGAATGCAACCATTAGTAGTCAATCCACAGGGTAACGTGGTTACTACATGGGGAACAAGTGCGGCAGGGGTTGAAAAAAAGAAGCCGACGCTCACGGATCGCCAGAAGGAAATAGTAAGCAGCCTGCGCGTAAAAGACGAAGGAAAAAACGTAGAGGTATTCGATAGCTTGGAAAAGGGATCTATGATCTTTGCTGAAATTGAAATACTCTGTGACCTCAATGCCGAGTTCATGATGGAAGGCATATTGCCGACCTTTGAGCCAAACGAGTACGGTCTTTTCACGGGCCGCCGTTTTCTGGAAGGCTATCAAATCCTCCTAGTTCGGCTCGCCCCGGCAAGGGGGTGATTTGGAGCTTCGGTACCTTGACAGCTTTGGGTATCAATTTGATTCTGCCAACATGCTCCTCTTGCCGAGACATTGATCATGACAACCGGTGTTCCCGAAAGCGGTCGCAAGCTTGTTTGTTTCCTTGAGGCACATGGATTGGCGCACACGAAGCACCAAGAGACCTTGATCTTTGGGGATCAAGTCGATGTGTGGACTGGTGGCGGTCTTGCCGTTCAAATTGTACGCGACCGTCAGAACTGGTTTGTTGAAGTTCGGCCTGAACATATTCCGGACGCCGATTGGTACGATGTCGCGTTCTTGAAAGAGCAAATCACAAGGAGTGTCGGCTCAGACGTTTTGCCATTTGAGTATCAAGCTGTCTACTTGGTGGAGCACTGGGAAGAGATACGGACTCTAATTACAGGGCCTGTTGGTTCCCAGAATATTTCTGAACTGAACAGAAGAAGAAATGACAGAGCCGCTAGAAGGTACCCAAGCCTTCTCCAGGCAAACTGACGCAACGGCGTCTTTTGAGGAATCGACCCCTGCGACCGGTCCGATAGTGTTTGACGCGCCCAGATGTCTATTTTTATGGAAATGAACAAGAAGCCATTGATCCGGTCACCGGACAGTTCAATGCCAATCTGTTGTTGCAAGACAAGAAGCTGAACATCGTGGCTCTGTCCGAGGTGGTTGGGGTGCTGGCCGGTGGCATCGCCGATGGCAGTCTTGCCGGAACTCACATCGGGGCCAACATCGCGCAAAACGCGGTGGAGAATAACTAGGCAGCAACACACTTCGTTTGGCTTACAATGCGAAAATACGCAGTGAGTGTGCCGTGCTAAAACTGATATCGAGCGCAATATTGGCTGTGGCAATCATTTTGTCAGTGTTCTTTATAGGCAGTCTGTTTGCCTGCAAGCGGCGTGATGTCTCATGGATAGCGATCCTTGTCGCGGGTCCGATAGCGTTGGCACGTCCAGACATTTATTTTCAGAAATCCCTGCAGTCCATACCTCAAAAACTATTTGTATGTTCTATGACACTGTTTGTGATCTGGTCGCTGATCGAATGGGATATGCCAATATAGCGTTTTATTCTTTTCTTGGGCCAATCCTTTAATCGGTGCGCGGGTCAACTCAAGATCGACCGCAACATGCGCGGCAACGCAGGTCGCGGCAAGATAAAGAAAGGTCCAGATTACGACTATCCGCCACCTGTATCGGGTTCTGCTGGGAAGCGGGGCGTCTTGGCAGTCGCCGAGCGCCTCCCCACCCACAAGAACACAAAGCCCAGCGCCACCAACAGAACGATGAATCCGAAACCTGTGGCGTAGTCCGAATACAGCGCTCCGAGATCGCGCCCTGACTGGGCATACTGTTGCCGAAACAGTTCGGACGTGAAAAACGAAATGGCCATGCCTACCTGAAAGACATCAAACGCCGCGACAGACAACAGGACGACGCCTGTCTCGCGGCATCTGCGGCTGCCGGGTTGCGATTTGAAGCCGCTCCACAAGGCAATCAGCGCCAGAAAGGAAAAAATGGCGGCGATGGCAAGTTTTCCCTTGAGGGGCAGACCTGCCATGAAGGCCATCGTGGAAATCCCCGAAAGGAAAAACCCCGCGACGATATAGAGAATGATCTTAAGGGGTCTGTGGCTCATTGTCGGCAACCGCCTGGCTGGAGAAATACCGGTTGGCTGCGGGCAGGAACATCAGGATCGAGATGGCGATGAAGATCATCAGCCCGGGAATCATCAAACCAATGTTCCCGGGCATTTTGCTGGCAAAGAGGGTGAACGAGACAGACATTGTCACGGCGTGCCATCCCACATAGACAAAGCGCACCCATCCATGACGTTGCAGCATGCCGATACCAGCGGTCAGCGCCACTGCAATGCCGATGCAGCTCATTGCCACCGAAATCCACACAGGCATGCCGGTAGCTGCGGCCTGCTGCGCCACCACCGCGCGGGCTGCGTTGCTCATGAACATCATGAGCAAACTGAAAACACCGGATGCTCCAATGACGATGAGCACCCACGAAACGACGGTGATGAATGTTGGGCGCGTCTTTTCCATGGCGTGCGGGAGCGGGGGCTTCAGGCCCCCACCGCCTTCCCCCGCGCCGGCAGCAACCCGCGCGCATCCGCGCGCCGCACCGCCGACAGCACCGCCAGTATCGACGCCGTAATAATGTTCGCATGCACGCCCACGCCGAACAGCGTTACGCGCGAGGGCGTGGTGATCTCGACGAACGCCGCCGCCTTCGCCTCGCTGCCCTTGCCGATGGACTTCTCCTCGTAAGACAGCACATCAAACGGCAACCCCAGCGCATGCACCAGCGCGTCGATGGGGCCATTGCCACGGCCGGTCAATTGCATCGGGTGGCCGCCCTGCACGAGGTTCAGCGTCAGCAGTTCGCCGTCGCTGCCGTCGGTGGCGGTGACCAGATGATGGCTGCGATAGTCGTACTCGCGGCCTTCATGCGCCAGGTACTCCTTGTTGAACAGCTCCCAGATTTGCGAGGCCGTGACTTCCTTGCCGCTGGAATCCGTCACCGCCTGCACGGCGGGGCTGAACTCGATCTGCAAGCGGCGCGGCAGCGACAGGCCATACTCCTGTTCCAGCAAGTACGTAACACCACCCTTGCCCGACTGGCTGTTCACGCGAATCACCGACTCATACGTGCG
>JAITMK010000124.1 GCA_031277415.1 Azoarcus sp. | reverse complement strand
AATTCCGCGCAAGCCAAGGCCAACCGTTTCGAGCGTGATTTCTGGAGCGGCGGCGATCTCGATGTGATGTACCAGGCGGCTGCGGGCGGGCGTTTCAGCAGTGGCGGCATGGAGCGTATCTTCGAATCGGGATACCGTGAATTCAGCAAGTTGCGCACCAAAAGCCACGACAATGCCGCCACCATCGATGGTTCCCGGCGTGCGATGCGCGCCACATACCAGCGCGAAGTCGACGATCTCGACGCCCATCTTTCCTTTCTGGCCTCGGTTGGTTCGGTTTCGCCCTACATCGGCCTGTTGGGCACGGTATGGGGCATCATGCACGCCTTCCGGAGCCTGACCAACCTCAGTGCGGCCACGATGGCCAACGTTGCGCCCCACATTGCCGAAGCGCTGATCGCCACGGCAATCGGCCTTTTTGCGGCCATCCCCGCCGTGGTGGCCTACAATCGTTTCGCCCATGACATCGACCGGCTCGGTATCCGTTTCGAGAGTTTCATGGAAGAATTCTCCAACATCCTCCAACGCAACCTGCGCTGAATTCTCTCCTCCTATGCGTCAACGCCGACAAAAAAACGAAATCAACGTCGTCCCCTACATCGACGTCATGCTGGTACTGCTGGTCATCTTCATGGTGACATCTCCCATGATGCAGTCCGGCAGCATCGACGTACCCTCGGCGGGGCCGCTGACCGCGCCGCCGGTGGAAGCCGCAATCGTTGAAGTTGCCAGTGACGGCGAACTTTCTCTGAAACACACCGTCAAGGACAAGGCAGTTCCTCTTTCATACATTGATTTTCAGCGAGAACTGAAAAAATTGATCGACGCTGATCGACCCATTCTCGTCGCTGCACACAACGATTTGCCGTACCAGAAAGTAATTGACATACTTGAAGCCGCGCGTGATTTGGGAGCAAAAAAAATCAGCCTGCAAACGAAATCAAGCACCACGGGTAAATGAACGATTTCCACCCAGATAACCGCCCTGCCCAGTCGCCGCCGCGAGGGGGGCTGTCGCTCATTCTCACCATCGTCGTCCATATTGGGTTGCTGGCATTCCTGATCGTGGGAACCACTTGGAAAAAGGAACCCCTGGGTTCGCTCGAAGTCGGATTGGTCGGCGCACCACCCGGCCCAACTACTGCCCTTGCCCCTCCCCCGCCCAAACCCGAACCGCCCAAGCCTGAGCCGCCTAAACCCGAACCGCCCAAACCTGAACCGCCAAAGCCGGAACCACCCAAACCTGAGCCTTCCCCTCAGCCCAAGCCTGAAATCGCCACGAAAAAACCGGACCCTCCCAAGCCTGAACCAAAACCGAAGCCTGAACCAAAACCGAAGCCCGAGCCAAAACCGAAGCCCGAGCCCGATCTCAAACCGATCGACATCCAGAAACAATGGGATCAGAAACTTGATCGGGCTCGCGAAGGCATCGCCGAGGACAGGAAGGTCAATGAAATACTGGGAGACCAGGGTCAAGGCAACCAGCGGGGCAACCAACGTGCCGGAAACCCCGGAGATCTTGACAAATACCGGACGGCCATCACCAACAAGGTACGCGACAACCTGATCCTTCCCCCCGGCGTGTCCGGCAATCCCGAAGCCGAGTTTGTAATCGACCATGTTTTGGGCACCAGGGGCAGCGAAGTCATCAACGTCAAGCTCAAACGGTCTTCGGGCAATAAGGCGCTCGATGAAGCTATCGAGCGCGCAATCCGCGCATCCGATCCCTTGCCTCCGCCCGACGATCCGGACCTGTTCAAACGCAAGCTCGACATCACTTTCCGTCCATTGAAGGGAAAATGAAACATTTTTTTAACATTTTTTTAACATTTCAACCTTATGAACCTATACTTTGTCTTTTCAAATTACATATTTTCAGTAAAATCCGTCCATGCCCCATACATCCACACCATGAATAATATTGCCACCTCTTCCCGTATCCACATCATGCTCGGCAGCCTCCTCCGGTTAGCGTGCGCTCTTGTCATTGTCTTCATGTCCGTCGGCGCGCGTGCGCAAGATGCACTTGAAATCAATATCGACGGCCACAGTGATCGGCTTTTCCCTGTCATCATTCCGGTCTTCCATAATGAAGGCTCCCTACCCAATTCCGTTTCCGAAGTCGTGCGTGCCGACCTCAAACGCAGCGGCCTGTTCGAACTCATTGACATCGGCCCCATGACACTGCCGGAATCGAGAGAACCCGATCTCGCCGCAATGGCGCAACGTGGAGCCAACGCTGTGTTGACCGCCACGGTGGTTGCCACATCCGGAGGGCGCTACGAAATTCACTTCCGTCTTTTCGATACGACCCGTGCGACATCGAACCCGGTACTGGGCGGAATGATCATGCGGATGTCACCAGAAGAATACCGGATGACCGGTCACCGGATTGCCGACTACATCTACGAGAAACTGACCGGCATACCCGGATACTTCGCCACCCGTATCGCCTATGTGCTCAAAAACAACCAGCGATACGAGCTCCACATTGCCGACTCCGACGGCATGAATACCCAACCGGCGCTACGCTCTCACGAATCGATCATTTCGCCGGCATGGTCGCCGGACGGGCAGAGGCTCGCCTATGTTTCGTTCGAAGAGCAAAAACCTATCGTCTACGTCCACACGCTTGCCACCGGACAAAGAAGAAAATTGGCCAGCTTCAAAGGGTCCAACTCCGCACCGGCCTGGGCACCGGATGGCAAACGGCTCGCGGTGGTTCTCACCAAGGATGGTTTGTCGCAAATCTACCTCATCAACGCCGATGGCTCCGGGGCACGGCGGCTGATGACATCGTCCGGCATCGACACCGAACCGGCATGGTCGACCGACGGGCAAACCATCTACTTTACCTCCGACCGTAGCGGCAGCCCGCAGATCTACCGGCTTAACGTTGCCGGTGGTGGCGTCGAACGCATCACGTTCGAAGGCTCCTACAACGTCACGCCGCGCCCTTCTGCCGACGGAAAAAAATTGGCCTACATGACCCGTACCGATGGAGGTTTCCGGATTGCCGTACTGGATTTGTCCAGCCGCCAGGTTGCAGTGCTTACCGATTCGTCTCGCGACGAATCGCCCAGTTTCGCCCCTAACAGCAACATGATCCTTTATGCCACCGTAACCGGAAATAAAGGCACGCTGGCGACAGTATCCGCCGATGGACGGGGGGTCAAACAGCGCCTTTCGATACAGGCTGCCGATGTGCGGGATCCCGCTTGGGGACCGATGCAAAAGTAACTGTTTTGTTTTTTACTTCACTCACTGGAGAACGCTACCATGAAAAAATTGCTGGTTCCTTCCCTGATGGTTTTCGCGCTTGCTGCATGTGAAACCGATGACCAGAAGAACGCTGCCATAGTCGATGACGCTGTGGGCGCACAAAAAACGAATGTTGTTCCTGTGGATCCTCCCGGGACGCGAACCTCTGACAACCTTCCTGATTCGCTCAAGGGTAGCAGTGTTTTCTTCGATTATGACAGTTATGTCATACGCACCGATGCCCGTTCGACGGTCGAAGCACATGCCAGGTTCCTGGCCCAACAACCAAGCCGCAAAGTGACCATCCAGGGCAATGCAGACGAACGCGGCAGCCGTGAGTACAATCTTGCTCTTGGTCAGAAGCGCGCTGAAGCCGTGCGTCGTGCCCTGAGGCTACAGGGTGCGAACGACACGCAGATCGAAGCGGTCAGTATGGGCAAAGAACACCCGCGTTGCACTGCATCCACGGAATCGTGTTACGCTCAGAACCGTCGCGGTGACTTTGTCTATTTAAGGTAAACAATGAAATCTCTCTTGTCTCTGGCGGCGTTTGCCGCGTTTTTCCTGGCTGGACCCGCCCAGGCGGCTCTGTTTGGTGACTCAGAAGCCCGCCAGCAGATCAACAATCTGAGGCAGGAGCTTCAAGGCCGGCTCGATACCGTCTCCAACGGTCAATTCGAGCTGGCCAACCAAATTGAGGAAATGCGTACCGAGGTTGCCCGTTTGCGCGGGCAGGTTGAGGTATTGCACAATGAAATCGAGTCGCTCAAAAACCGGCAGCGCGATTTTTATCTCGACCTCGACAACCGGATGCGCCAACTTGAAACGAAGGCGCAAGCTCCTGCCCAGACTCCAACGGGCGGCAGTAGCACCGGTAGTTACGAGGCCGCTCTCAATTTGTTGAAAGAAGGCCGCGCCGCCGAAGCCATCACCGAACTCGATACCTATATCAGCAACCATCCGGATAGCGACAACCTGCCCGATGCCCACTTCTGGGCCGGAACTGCCGCCTTGCAAACCAAGAATATTGCTGCTGCCAACAAGTACTTCAACACCGTGCTTGGCCGCTGGCCAAAAAGCGCGGTTGCGCCGGATGCCATGCTCGGTCTGGCCAACGGGCAACTTGCCATCAATGACCGACGTAATGCCCGTCAAACGCTGCAATCCCTGGTTAACCGCTATCCTTCCTCCAACGCAGCCAAGACAGCCAAGCAGCATCTCTCCTCTTCGGCAGAACGGTGACCGATGCCCTCCGGGCAAGACTGCGCGTTACGTGTTTCCGAAATTTTCGCCTCCCTGCAAGGAGAGTCGACGCGGGCGGGGCTGCCTACGGTGTTCGTGCGCCTGACGGGCTGTCCCCTGCGTTGCATCTGGTGCGATACCAAATACGCCTACCAGGGTGGAGAAAACCTTGATCTGGCGACGATACTCGATGATATTGCCGGGTATGCGTTACGTCATGTCTGCGTGACGGGCGGCGAGCCGCTTGCCCAGCCAGACTGCCCGACACTGCTCTCCGCCCTGTGCGACGCAGGTTATTCGGTTTCGCTGGAAACCAGCGGCACATTCGACATTGGCGGCATCGACCCGAGAGTATCCCGAATCGTCGATCTCAAGGCTCCCGGATCGGGCGAATCCGAGCGTAACCGCTACGACAATATCCCGCTCCTGAATGCGCAGGACGAGATAAAAATCGTGCTTGCCGATGAATACGATTACCTGTGGGCAAAGGAACAGATCTCATTCCTGCGCCTGACGGAACGTTGCCCGGTGCTGTTGTCGCCGGTCACCGGCTGGCTCGATCCGCGGCGTCTGGCTGAATGGATCGTGCGCGACCGCCTCCCGGTGCGTTTTCAACTCCAACTGCATAAAGTATTGTGGCAAAACGCCCGGAGGCGTTAGCCGCCCCCAACGAAATACGCACACCATGCCCTGCCCTCCACGTGCCGTCGTCCTGCTCTCTGGCGGACTCGATTCTGCAACTTGTCTTGCGCTCGCTCGACAACAAGGTTTCGAGTGCTATGCCCTGTCAGTGGCTTACGGTCAACGTCATGCCGCCGAAATTGCCGCCGCGCGCCGTGTCGCCGTTGCGCTTGGCGCACATGAACACCGGCTGGCTCATGCCGAACTCGGTCAGTTCGGCGGATCTGCCCTGACCGATCCCGGCATCGCCATCCCGGAAGACTGCGAAGATTGCGGTATCCCCGTCACCTACGTCCCTGCCCGCAATACCGTCATGCTGTCGATGGCACTGGCCTGGGCCGAAGCGCTCGATGCATGTGACATTTTCATCGGAGTCAATGCCGTGGATTATTCCGGCTATCCCGATTGCCGCCCGGAATTCATCGCGGCTTTCCAGACAATGGCCAGACTCGCTACCAAGGCAGGCATCGAAGGCCGCCCATTGTCCATCCACGCACCACTGATCGGACTGTCCAAAGCTGAGATCATCCTTCAGGGGATTGCCCTGGGAATCGACTATGGAATGACTGTTTCGTGCTATCAGGCAGACGAAGAGGGGCGAGCCTGCGGACATTGCGATGCGTGCCGTTTGCGTTGCGCCGGTTTTATGGCTGCAAACATTGCCGATCCGACCAGATATCGCGCCTCATTCCGGATCGAATAGAAGGGAACCATCCTTTTTCCATCCGTTCGCCCTGAGCTTGTCGAAGGGAACTTCTCAAACTTCCCGGACGCAACCGCTCCGCTATTCCGCTCCCGCAAATCCGTTCTGCCTCCAGCCCTCGTACAGCACCAGCGCTACGGCATTCGACAGGTTGATGCTGCGGTTACCGGAGCGCATCGGAATGCGCAACCGCTGCGAAGGCGGCAGTTCTTCCAGGACAGCATCCGGCAAACCACGAGTTTCAGGGCCGAAGAGCAATACATCGCCTTCGGCATAAGCCACATGGTCGTGGCGCACACCGCCGCGCGTGCTCAAGGCGAACATTCTCCGTCCGATAAATTGCGCCCGGCACGCGGCCCAGCCTGTGTGGACGGTCACATGGGCAAGATCGTGGTAATCCAGCCCCGCGCGGCGCAACTGCCGGTCAGAGAGATCGAACCCAAGCGGTTCAACGAGATGGAGCCGCGCCCCGGCGTTGGCGGCGAGGCGGATGACATTGCCGGTGTTAGGCGGTATTTCCGGCTCGAAAAGGATGATGTCGAACATCTTTGGATTTTGTTTGACCTTGGAAATGTCTCAGGAAGCTTTTAAGAGGGTGTTTACAAAATAAAGCCGCGTAGGTTGGGATGAGCGAAGCGAATCCCAACATCCAACCGACCACAAAAGCGTTGGGTTTCGCGAAGCTCAACCCAACCTACATCCAACC
>JAITMK010000115.1 GCA_031277415.1 Azoarcus sp. | reverse complement strand
CGACGAATTTGAAAAGGTCGAAAGCATCCGCCGCGCCGCGCGTCACGCCACCGAACTGGCCGAAGGCCGCCAACAGGAATTGCTCTCCGAGATTGCGGGGACGATCTGGAAGAAACCGGAAGATTTCGTGCGTGCGCTCGACCGCTTGCGCGGGGAGCGCGGGCAACTGCAATTACTGCTGGAAATGCGCTATGCCGACACCGAACGCATCAATGCGCTCGATGCTGCTTACGCTGACGAAAGTGACCGCATAGGGGAAAAGGCGCTGGCATTCCTGTCGCAGGAAAAAGCGTTCAATACCACCCGTCAGGAACTTGCCCGCGTTGGAGAACGGCTTGGCAAGGCGGCAACGAGCGAGGACATCGCCAAAATACTTGCCGAACTCGATGCTTCTGCCGCCGGACTCGATTTGTTGACCGGGCAGATTGGCAACCTGCCCGGCGGTGACGCGGTCACGCGCACCAAAATTCTCGATTCCATCTCTGCCGTTTACGCCGAAATCAACCGCCTGCGCGCCGAGGCGAGGAACCGCCGCCGCAGCTTGTCCGTGACGGAATCCGCCGCCGAGTTTGGCGCGCAATTCAAGCTTTTCGGGCAGTCGCTCGAAAACGCCATCGAATTGGCGGACACGCCTGAAAAGTGTGACGACGCCCTGACGCGCCTTCTGACCCAACTGGAAGAACTGGAAGGCCGTTTTGCCGAGCAGGAGGAATTTCTCGCAGACATCGCCGCCAAGCGCGAAATCGTCTACGAATCGGTCCTTGCCAAAAAGCAGACCCTGCTTGACGCCAGAAATCGCCGCATCCGCGCTATCGTCGATGCCGCTGCGCGCATCCTCGGCGGCATCCCGCGCCGCGTCGCGCAATTCAGCGACCTTGCGCAACTGCACAGCTATTTCGCCTCCGATCCGTTGATCGGCAAATTGCGCCAACAGATTGCCAGCCTGCGCGCGCTCGGCGACGGCGTCGGCGCCGACGATCTCGACACCCAATTCAAGACTGCGCGCGATCAGGCCATCCGTTCAGTACGCGATCAGAGCGAACTCGTTTCCGACGACGGCCATACCTTGCGTTTCGGCAAGCACGTTTTCACCATCAGCCGTCAGGCGCTCGATCTGACGCTGGTGCCACGCGAAGGCGTGCTGCAATTCCACTTGAGCGGCACCGACTACTACACCCCGCTCTCGCCGCAAAACAATACCGAACTGGAGAACTTCCGCGCCCAGTGGGATCAACTGCTGATCTCCGAGACGCCCGAGTTCTACCGCGCCGAATACCTCGCCGGTACCTTGCTGGAAGCGGTCATTGCCGAAGAAACGGGCGATCTCGCGCTGAACTGGAAAGGGCTGCAAGCCTTGTGCGCCAACAAAAAAAAGGATCTCCTGCTCGAAAAGCTGCGCACCTGGGCGGCTCCCCGTTATCAGGAGGGCTACCAGAAAGGTGTGCACGACGTCGACGCTGCCCGCATTCTCGCTGCCCTCGTCAACATGCAGGCGGCTGCGGGGCTTCTCTCTTACGGGCCGGATGCGCGCGCGCTGGCCATGCTTTTCTGGCACTACGGCTGCCGCGACGAAGAACGTTCCGCCTTTTACCGTCAGGCCCAGACGGCCATGAACATACGCGGCCAGTACGGTACGCGTGCCAGCCTGAAGCGCCTTGAAAAAACGCTGGCCGGAAAAATCATTGCTTTCGCCCCCGCCTTCGACTTCGATGCAGACCGCGACGGACTCGGCCGTCAGGCCGCCCGCTACCTGGTTCGCCAGCTTGCCACCCTGCACACCAGCGAACGCTGGCTGATCTCCGCCATTGCCGACGATCTGGCCAACAATCTGCAGAAAAAGCTCGAAAGTAGCGGACTGTTCGCCACATGGCAGCGCGACCTTGCCGCTGCCACGCCCGCAGAGCGTTGGAGGCTGGCGCGTGACTGGATGCTTGCCGCCACCGCCAGCCATCCGCAGCAGGCGATCTGGGCCGACGATGCCGCGACGCGCTTCGCCCTCGACGTCCCGCGTGAACGGGTCAACGCCGACCTCGATACCTCCCTGCAAGACCTGCTGGGCGAGCATCCGCGCATCAAGGACGGCGGCATCGATCTCAACCTGCACGATTTCTGGCGCCGTTACCTGCACCACGGCGAAGTCGTCGCCACCGGCTTTTCCGAACTGCAAACCGTGCGTCACCGCATTCTCGAAGCCGAAAAGCGGCGGCTTCACCTCGAACAATTCCAGGCCAAGCCGTTGTCGTCCTTCGTGCGCAATCGCCTGATCGACGAACTCTACCTGCCCATTGTCGGTGACAACCTTGCCAAGCAGATCGGGGCCACGGGCGATGCCAGCCGAAGCGACCGCATGGGCATGCTGCTCCTGATCTCCCCGCCGGGTTACGGCAAGACGACCCTGATGGAGTACGTCGCCGACCGCCTCGGCATGATCTTTGTCCGCATCAACTGTCCGGCACTGGGTCACGGCATCACCGCGCTCGACCCGATGACCGCGCCCAACAGCGCCGCGCGCCAGGAACTCGAAAAACTCAATCTCGGGCTGCTGATGGGCAACAACGTCATGCTCTATCTCGACGACATCCAGCACACCCACCCCGAGTTTCTGCAAAAGTTCATCGCCCTGGCCGACGGCACCCGCCGCATCGAGGCCACGAGAAACGGCGAGCCGTACACTTGCGACCTGCGCGGCAAACGTTTTGCCATCGTCATGGCCGGAAACCCCTATACCGAGTCCGGCGAAGTCTTCAAAATTCCGGACATGCTCGCCAACCGCGCCGACATTTACAACCTCGGCGACGTTCTCTCCGGCCGCGAGGCGTTATTCGCCCTTTCCTATATCGAAAACAGCCTCACCGCCAATCCCGTGCTGCTGCCGCTGTCTTCACGCGATCCCAAGGACGTGCACCTGCTCGTGCGCATGGCGGAAGGCGAAACGATTGCCAGCAGCGAGTTCGCGCATGGTTACAGCTCTGCCGAACTCAACGAACTCGTTTCTCTCATGCAGCGGCTCTTCCGCGCCCGCGACCTGTTGTTGAAAGTCAACCTTGCCTACATCGAATCTGCCGCGCAGCAGGACGCCTACCGCGTCGAGCCTCCGTTCAGGCTACAGGGCAGCTACCGCAACATGACCAAACTCGCCGCCCGCATCACACCGCTGATGGATGACGGCGAACTCGATACGCTCCTGCGCGACCACTACCGGGGCGAAGCGCAGACGCTCACCACCGGCGCGGAAGAAAACCTGCTGAAACTCGCCGAATTGCTCGGCAGCCTCAACAATGAAGAACGGACGCGCTGGCAGGAAATTTGCGAAGAATTCGTGCGCCGCAAAAAACTGGGCGGCGACGACGCCGACGGCAGCCAGCGCATTGCCAACACCTTGCTCGATATTTCACGTGCCGTCGACGGACTGCGAACGCAGTCGGAAACTGCGCAAGCCCTTAAAAAGGGAATGACTTCGCTCGTGAAAGCCTTGGGAGGCCTGGAACCCCGGATCGACATTCAGCCCAACATCGCCATTGCCGCGCCGGATACCACGGCGTTCAGCGAGAGCCTTCAGGAAATGAAACAGCTTTACGACAACGTCCTGTCACCGCTGTTTGCCGCCAATTTCCGCAAACTGAAACTGGATCACAGCATCTGGAAAAATCTCAATCATATGAATGACATTCTGAAAAAACTGGAGAAAACCATTCCGGAGGATTGAGGGTTCAGGGTGAAAACCATACTGCGCGAAATCGCAGAATCCAAAACCGGGCGGATTCTGCGACTACGCCTGATGGCTCCGCGCAAAATACAGGTGTGGGTAAATGGCGAGGATTGTGTTCGACGCGTGTTCAATAGGATCTGATCAAGCATGGAGTTGTCATTATGAGAATCGCAGGGATCGTTCTAATAGGCATTTCTGCTCTATTTTTGTTTATGCCTTCATCCGGGGAAACGCTGATTTTCCTTTCTGTTATAAGCATGGCCGGCGGTATTTTTCTTGTGATATTCGGCCCTCTCCTTCTAGTACATACCGGACCGCTAACTATTGGAAGAATTCTTAAGATAAAGAAAAATACTATGGGAACTACCCTGACCGTGCAGTTTAAAACAATTGACGGGCAACAGGTGATCACTTCTGTAAGAACGACACTCCCTCAGGAATTTGTCTGGCCGGGGATGCCGATGCCTATTCAATATTATACAAAGAACCCAAAGAAGGCTCTCATAGTACTCAAAGATTCGGAGGAAATAAATCGGATCGCTACTGAATACCTTGAAAAAATAGAAAATGGCCCATTGGTTTTTGGGACACTTGTTTCGATGAATCCGACAGGAGCGCAAATGGAAGGGAAACCGCTCATAGAGTTGATTCTGCGGTTCAACACAGTCGAGGGACAACAGGTGATCGCTTCTCACTGCAGGCCGGCTAGTGATGAACAGATTCATCCAGAAACCATATTTCCTCTTCGATATAACCCGGAAGACCCGGAACAGATCGTCACAGGGTTCAGGGACGGGGATCAGGATAAAGCAACCCTGCATCGTGCCCTTCAGGAATATATGATTTCAAATGGGCGAATTACACAGGAAGAAGCAGATATGATGGATCGCGGCGTAGCGGCAACCGGGGTTATTCTTTCCGCAAAGCCCACGGGTAACATCGTCAATGGTCACGAAGAAATGGCTTTGCATGTAAAAGTGACGCGTCCTGATGATGGTGGCACGTATGACGCAACCACAAAAAAACCAATACGGCAAAGTGCACTTGCCTTTATTCAGCCCGGCAGTGTGGTTGATGTTCATTATATGCCAGAAAACGAAGAAAACATTGTTGTCGGCAACAAAGAAGACATGACATTTGCGCTGTGATTTTCCCATGGTGTTATTTTCTCTTTAGGAGGGTATTTTTATGAAAGAGCTAAAAAAATTTCTGGGAACTGTCATAACAATATCTACTGTGCCCATTCTAGGCATGGTTATTGGATTACTTATCGGAGCGTTATTCTATGGTAAGCCTGCAGCGATTTTCGTTTTCAAGATATTTGTAATTATATATTTTATTATCATTTTAATAGTGGCAATTCTTCAAATAACCAGCAGAAAACTGAGAAATGGCCCGCTGGTGTTCGGGACGGTTGTTTCTGCAAAAACGAGAAGGCCGAGCAAAGATGTTTGCATATTGGAACTGACTATACAGTTTTATACAACGGACGGACGTCAGGTAACTGCCTCCGCCCCAATGGAGTATTCCGATATCCGCCTGGAGGTATTTCAGCCGGGAAGTCTGTGCCCCCTCAAATATCATCCTGAAAAACCAGAAAAAATCCTGATCGAGATAGAAATGAAAGAAATGGATGGGGCAACACTTGAACGCGCTCTTGATATGTACAGCGAAGAAGTAAGAAACGGCCCACTGGCAGTTGGGACGATTGTTTCGGCAGTAAGAAGTTTTGTTAGTGTGGGCGATAAGATTATCCTTAACATAACGGTGGAATTCAGTACTGCTGATGGGCGGCAAATCACTGCTTCTGACCGGAAACTGGTTGACCTGAACCTGGACCATGTCAAGCTGTTTCAGCCCAGCGAGATGATTGTGCTTCGATATCACCCGGAAAACCCGGAGCGGATCATGCTGCTACTTCACGATGAGCAAGAAATGCTGGAACATGCCCGTAAAATACGTGAAGAAATGATTAAAAACGGGCCACTTGTTTTTGGAATGATTGTTTCGAAAAAATCGTCAGGTTGGCAAATGGGCGGTGTAGATATAGTGGATGCAACCATCGGGTTCGAAACAATCGACGGACAGGTAGTGACTGCTCATCAAAGATACATATCCCATTCGACAGAGCCTTGGGAAGATGGACTGATTCCTCTTCGATATAACCCGGAAAATCCGCAGCAGATAAGGATGCTGCAAAACGAGGACGAAGAAACATTGCAACAAGCTTTCGACGCGCAGTTAATTGCAAGAAAGGTAACCACCCAAGAAGAAATAGACATACAAAGACATGGGGTGAAAACAACAGGCGTCATTCTTTCTGCACAGCCCACGGGCAATATTGTCAACGGCCGCGGGGAAATGGCTTTGCAGGTAAAAGTAACGCGCCCGGATGGCGAAACATTTGAGGCAACGACAAACAAGGCAGTGTCCCAGGATGATCTCCCTTCCGCTCAGTCTGGCAATAAGGTAGAAGTTTTTTGTATGCCGGAGAACGAGGAAAAAATTGTGATTTCATTGTTATCCCTTCCAGAGACGGGTGGTGTCCCAGTTTAAAATCTTGGACGCGAAAAAGAATGTCATTTCGAGCGTAGCGTGTTCAATAGGATCTGATCAAGCATGAAGACTATTATGACAATCGCAGGCATCGTTCTACTTGGAACCGTTGTGTTCATCCTGGACATGGCCTTCGGTCTTACCACTCACTTTATTTTCTCCAATGATCCTCCTATAGAACTTTCCGATTTAAAGTCAATCGTAGTTCTATATTTTATTTGTATTGTCTTTTTAGTCGCAGCAATTTATCCGACAAACAGCAGAAAATTGAGAGACGGCCCACTGGTAATTGGGACAGTTGTTTCGGCAGAAAGGAGTTTTGTTACTGTAGACCATAAAACTGCCTTCAACATAACGGTGAAGTTCAGTACTGCCGACGGGCGACAAATCACTGCTTCTGGCCAACAACTGTTTGACCCGAACGTGAATCATACCAAGCAGTTTCAGCCCAACGAGTTGATTGCGCTACGACACCATCCGGAAAACCCGGAGCAGATCGCGTTGCTTCCTCATGTCTAAGGAACATCTGCATTACCCTATTTTTCCGCCGCCTGTCATCCTGCTTGATACCGCAGGATCCACGCAGCGTCTGGATTCTGCGACTTCGCTTCGCTGCGCGCAGAATGACGGAAGGGGTTTTGCAGGGGTGCCCTAAGTTAAAAGTTTATTGAACATTTTATAAACCATTC
>JAITMK010000044.1 GCA_031277415.1 Azoarcus sp. | reverse complement strand
CGGTCAAAGGAGGCGTTGCAGGCGCAGAAGGGAGTCATGGAATTCCTGCTCATCAATCATCCGCTGGATTGCCCGGTCTGCGATCAGGGCGGCGAATGTCTGTTGCAGGATTTGTCGGTAGGTTACGGTGGCTCAGAGGCGCGTTATCGGGAAGAGAAACGCATCTTCGTCAACAAAAACCTCGGTCCACTGATTGCTTCCGAAGCTTCCCGCTGCATCAATTGCACGCGCTGTGTGCGGTTCACGGCCGAGATCGGCGGCGAAATGGAATTGGGGCAGGTGTCCCGGGGCGATCATGCCGAAATCATGACCTTCTCCGGGCGCATGATCGATTCCGAGATCTCCGGCAACATCATCGACCTTTGCCCGGTCGGCGCGCTGACTTCCAAGCCATTCCGTTATAGCGCCCGCACCTGGGAATTGTCGCGGCGGCGCTCGATCAGTCCGCACGATTCGCTCGGAACCAATCTCATCGTCCAGACCAGGAACGATGAAGTCAAGCGGGTGTTGCCCCTGAACAATGACAATCTCAACGAATGTTGGCTGGCCGACAGGGATCGTTTTTCCTACGAAGCGCTCACGAGCGAACAACGTCTGACCTCACCGATGATGCGAACCGGGGAAGGTTGGCATGCCGAGTCGTGGAAAGTCATCCTTCCGCAAGTTTCCAGCGCCCTGCGCGCCGCTGTCAGCGAGCAGGGCGGAAAGTCGCTTGGCGCGCTGGCCTCTCCGCATTCGACGGTCGAAGAACTCTATCTACTGCAAAAACTGACGCGCGGCCTGGAGTCGGAAAATGTCGATTTCCGTTTGCGCCGACACGATTTCCGGGGGGATGCCGTGCGTTTTGGCGTTCCCTGGCTCGGCATGACCGTGGTCGATGTCCACGATCTCAACAGCATTCTGGTCATTGGCAGTTTCCTGCGCAAGGACGCACCGCTGCTTGCGCAAAAAGTACGCCATTCCGCATTGCGCCACGGTCTACAGGTGTGCACCGTGGGGCCGAACGCCGAAGACTGGCGGATGCCGATGGCAACGCGCGCGCTGGTTGCGCCTTCCGAAATGGTGGATGCCCTGGCAGCCATCGCCGGCGCACTGGCGGCAAAAACCGGCAAGGCGCTTTCGGAAACGCTGGAGGGAAGAGTACCGGTCGAAATTTCTGATGATGCGCACGCCATTGCGCAAAGTCTTGCCGATGGCGAAAAGGCGGCAGTATGGCTTGGCAATTTTGCCGAGCAGCATCCGCGTGCGGCTGAATTGCACTTGTGGGCGCAGGAGATTGCGCGTCTGTCCGAAGCTTCCTTCGGGTTCATTGGCGAAGCGGCCAACAGCGTTGGCGGGTATTTTGCCAATGCCGTTCCGGGAGAAAAAGGACTGGATGCGCGGGGAATGATCGAGTCGCCGCGCCATGCTTACCTGCTGTTTGGAGCCGAACCCGATCTCGATTTCGCCGACGGCGCTGCGGCGATGGATGCAATGAATCGTGCGCGGCTGGTGATAGCGATCAGCGCCTTCGATTCTCCGGCCTTGCGCCAGGTTGCCGACGTGATGTTGCCGCTGGCCCCATTTACCGAAACGCCCGGAACCTTCGTGAACTGCATCGGGGACGTACAGAGCTTCGAGGCTTCGACGCATCCGCGCGGAGAAGCCCGTCCGGGCTGGAAAATCCTGCGGGTGTTGGGTAACTTGCTCGAATTGCCCGGTTTTGACCAGGACAGTGTCGAGGCCGTGCGTGATGAGGCTTTGACCGGCAGCGGCAATTTCCGTGCCCGGCTCAACAACGCTATCGGCGAAGTGCCGGTGGGCGAATCCCCTGCGGTTCGTGCCGATGTTTTCCAGCGGGTTGCCGATGTGCCGGTTTATTTCGCCGATCCGCTGGTGCGGCGCGCAGTTTCGCTGCAAAAGACCGCCGATGCCGCGCCGCCCGTGGCAAGGATGTCGCCGACGACGATGGAGGCTCTTGGCGTGCAGCCCGCCAGCAGGGTACGGGTCAAGGGAAGCGCCGGGGGGAGTGCCGAATTGCAGGTCGAGGCAGATGAGAACCTTGCTTCCGGATGCATCCGCATTGCCGCCGCGCATGAATCGACCGTGGCGCTTGGCCCCCTGCATGGCGAATTGAGCGTGGAGCGACTCTGATGGAAGCAATAAAGCAAACGCTTAAAGATCTCCTGGAGCCGCTTCTCGGGCAATTGGGGTTTGATGTGACGTGGGCGCTGATCACGATCTTTGCCCTGCTTTTGCCACTGCTGGGGTGCGTGGCCTACATGACGTATTTCGAGCGCAAGGTGATCGGCGCCATCCAGTTGCGCGTTGGCCCGAACCGGGTCGGGCCGCTCGGGCTACTGCAACCGATTGCAGACGCGCTCAAACTGCTTTTCAAGGAAGTCATTATTCCCAGCGGGGCCAACAAGGCGCTTTTCATTCTTGGCCCGATTCTCGCCATCGCGCCCTCACTGGCGGCCTGGGCGGTCATTCCGGTCGGCGAAGGCATGGCGGTGGCCAACATCAACGCCGGTTTGCTCTTTGTGGTGGCGATTATCTCGATAGAGGTCTACGGCGTCATCATCGCGGGCTGGGCCTCGAACTCCAAATATGCTTTCCTTGGCGCAATGCGGGCGACGGCGCAGATGGTGTCTTACGAGATTTCACTCGGCTTTGCGCTGATCTGCGTGTTGCTGATCTCGTCGAGCCTCAACCTGACGGATATCGTTATGCAGCAGGGCACTGGCAGGTTTGCCGACATGGGGATCGGTTTCCTGTCATGGAACTGGTTGCCGCTGCTACCGATGTTCGTGATCTATTTCATCTCCGGCATTGCGGAGACCAACCGGGCGCCGTTCGACGTGGTGGAAGGCGAATCCGAGATCGTTGCCGGGCACATGGTCGAATATTCGGGCATGGCCTTTGCGCTCTTCTTCCTGGCCGAGTACGCCAACATGATCCTGGTTTCCGTGATGACCACGATCCTGTTCCTCGGCGGCTGGCTCTCTCCGGTGGGTTTCCTGCCGGACGGGTTCCATTGGCTGGCATTGAAGACGGCATTTTTCCTGTTCGTCTTCCTGTGGGTGCGTGCCACCTTCCCCCGTTTCCGTTACGACCACGTCATGCGGTTGGGCTGGAAGGTGTTTGTTCCGATCACGTTGGTGTGGGTCGTAGTGGTGGCGGTGTGGATGATGACACCGTGGTCGATTTGGCCAATAAAAGGGTAAAGGGATAGGTCGTGGGAGCCAGAGATTACATTGGAAGCCTGTTCCTCAAGGAACTGTTCAAGGGGTTGGCGCTGACCGGGCGTCATCTCTTCCAGCGCAAGCTCACGCAGATGTTCCCTGAGGAAAGGACACCGTTGAGTCCGCGTTTCCGGGGGCTCCATGCGTTGCGGCGCTACCCGGACGGCGAGGAGCGTTGCATTGCCTGCAAGCTGTGCGAAGCGGTCTGCCCGGCAATGGCAATTACCATTGAAATTGGCGAACGCGAGGACGGTTCGAGGCGCACGACCCGTTACGACATCGATTTCAACAAGTGCATCTATTGCGGGTTCTGTGAAGAAGCCTGCCCGGTGGATGCCATTGTGGAGACACAGATTTTTGAATATCACGGCGAGGAACGCAGCGATCTTTACTACACCAAGAAGATGTTGCTGGCCATAGGGGATCGCTTCAAGGAAGAGATCGAAGAATGCAAGGCGGCGGACGCCAAGTATCGGTGATGGTCTAAAGGGAAAATCGATATGCCGGAATATGCCGAAATATACCGTTTGAGATGACGCAAAGCATGAAAAAGATCTTTTTCCTGCTGTTGTCGCTGCTGGTTTCTTCGCAGGTGATGGCTTGCCGTTGTACAGACCCGGGGCCGAGAAATGCCTATGCCCGTGCGGATGCTGTAGTCCTGGCCAAAATCGGGGTAGTGGCGCAGGTTCAGGAAGATGTGACTCATATGGAAGCGGAGGTGCTTCAGTCATGGAAATTGAAAACAACCGCAGACTCAAATATTCTTTCGGTATATTCGATGGTTTCAGTTTGTCCATATGTCGGGCAAGAAGGTGAAACTCATCTTCTTTACCTCAAAAGGTCTGACGATCCAATGGAAGGTTTTTGGACAGACAGGTGCATGGGAAACAGCATTGAATTACATGCTCAGGCGGCGAAACATGTCCGGTGGCTGAACCGCCACGGCAGAAAAATGTAAGAAGGGGAACCATGGAATTTTCAGCCTTCGTTTTCTACTTTTTTGCGACAGTCCTCATCCTGGCGGGACTGGGGGTCATTACCGCGCGCAACCCCGTGTACGCAGCGCTGTTTCTGGTGCTGGCGTTTTTCAGTGCCGGGGGCATCTGGTTGCTGCTGTCCGCCGAGTTTCTCGCCATAGTGCTGGTCATGGTCTATGTCGGTGCGGTAATGGTGCTTTTCCTGTTCGTGGTGATGATGCTCGATATCGATTTCGCCAGCCTGCGCGAAGGATTCTGGAAATACCTGCCGGTGGGCGCAGTCGTCGGTGCGTTGATAGCGATCGAAATGGGTCTGGTGCTGACAAAGGGTTTTGCCGGCAAGCCGATGCCTGCGGCGGCGGCGACCATTACCAGCCAAACCACACCCATTAAATGCGAAACCAATATCTGCGAGTTGGGCCGGGTGCTCTATACCGACTATGTCTATCCGTTCGAACTTGCGGCGCTGCTGCTGCTGGTAGCGATGATTGCGGCGGTGACCCTGACGTTGCGCCGTCGCTCGGGCGCGTATGCCGAGAAATACATTTCGCCGGAAGCGCAGATTGCCGCCCGTCCCGAAGATCGGATGATGCTGGTAAAGATGGCTTCCGAAAAGGAAGCGCCCGAAGAACCCGTTGCGCCTGCCGGGGCAGAAGGACAATGAACATGGTGGAGCCACTATGCTTTCGCTAACCCACTACCTCATCCTGGGCGCGATTCTGTTCGCCATCGGCGTGGCCGGGATTTTCCTCAACCGGAAGAATCTCATCATCCTGCTGATGTCGATCGAGTTGATGTTGCTGGCAGTCAACCTCAATTTCGTCGCGTTTTCGCGCTTCCTGGGTGATATCTCCGGGCAGATTTTCGTTTTCTTCATCCTCACCGTGGCGGCGGCGGAATCGGCTATCGGCCTGGCGATTCTCGTTGCCCTGTTCCGTAACCGGCGCACGATCCACGTGGATGACCTGGACAGCCTCAAGGGATAAGGACACGCCACGATCATGGACATGAAAACGCTTCTTCTCGTGCCTCTTGCTCCGCTGGCCGGGGCGATTATCGCCGGTCTGTTCGGCAGGCAGATCGGGCGCGTCGGCGCGCATTGTGTCGCCATTGCCGGGGTGCTGGTTTCTTTCATCATTTCGGTGATGGTTTTCCAGAGCCTGGAGGCCGGAGAGCAGATCAACGACGGCACGGTCTATACCTGGATGCAGATCGGCAGCTTGACATTCGAGATCGGCTTTCTGATCGACCAGCTCTCTGCGGTGATGATGCTGGTCGTCAGTTTCGTCTCCCTGATGGTGCACATCTACACGATCGGCTACATGTCCGAAGACCCCGGTTATCAGCGGTTTTTCAGCTACATCTCGCTCTTTACCTTTGCGATGCTGATGCTGGTGATGTCCAACAATTTCCTCCAGCTTTTCTTCGGATGGGAAGCGGTGGGACTGGTTTCTTACCTGCTGATCGGTTTCTGGTACAAGCGGCCGACCGCAATTTACGCCAACCTGAAAGCGTTCCTGGTCAATCGCGTGGGGGATTTCGGTTTTCTGCTCGGTATTGCCCTGATCGTTGCCTACGCCGGCAGTCTTGCTTACACCGATGTGTTGTCCGAGCAGGGAGCGAAGCAGCTATTTGAAAAAGCTGCCGACCCTTGGTTCACCGCGATCTGTATTTGTCTTTTCATCGGTGCAATGGGCAAATCGGCACAGGTTCCGCTGCATGTGTGGTTGCCCGATTCGATGGAAGGCCCGACCCCGATTTCCGCGTTGATTCACGCCGCGACGATGGTCACGGCGGGTATTTTCATGGTGGCGCGGATGTCGCCGCTCTTTGAACTGTCTGAAGTCGCACTGACCTTCGTGCTGGTCGTCGGGGCAACCACGGCGCTTTTCATGGGCTTTCTCGGCATCGTCCAGAACGACATCAAGCGCGTGGTAGCGTATTCCACCCTGTCGCAGTTGGGCTACATGACCGTGGCGCTTGGCGTGTCGGCCTATTCTGTGGCTATGTTCCACCTGACGACGCACGCTTTCTTCAAGGCGCTGCTCTTCCTCGGGGCGGGTTCGGTCATCATCGGCATGCATCACGATCAGGATATGCGCAATATGGGCGGCCTGCGGAAATACATGCCAATCACCTGGATAACTTCGCTCATCGGTTCGCTGGCCCTGATCGGAACACCATTCTTCTCCGGGTTCTATTCCAAGGATTCGATCATCGAAGCGGTGCATGCCTCTTCGATTCCCGGCGCGGGGTATGCACTTTTCTGCGTGCTCGTGGGGGTGTTCGTGACCGCGTTCTACTCCTTCCGGATGTATTTCCTCGTCTTCCACGGCAAGGAACGGTTCGGGAAGGCACACGAAGAGGGGCACGGGGACGGGCATGGCGAAGAACATCACGGCCTCGCGCCGGGACAAAAGCCGCACGAGTCGCCATGGGTGGTGACGTTGCCGCTGATTCTGCTGGCGATTCCGTCTGTCGTGATCGGTTATTGCATGATCGGACCGCTGCTGTCCGATGAAAAAGGCTGGTTTGGCGCTTCGATTTTTGTTTCGGGCAATCATGTCGCTGTTCTCGCGGGAATCAGGGAGACCTTGTCCCAGGGCGGCGCGTTTGGCATGGCATTGCATGGCCTCATGACTCCGCCGTTCTGGCTGGCACTGGCCGGGGTCGTGACCGCGTGGGTGTTTTATATATACAAACCCGAGTTGCCTGCTGCGATTCGACGCAAATTTGCCGGTCTCCATACCGTCCTGGAAAACAAGTATTACTTCGACCGTTTCAACGAGATTGTTTTCGCGGGCGGTGCGCGTGCGCTTGGCAATGGGTTGTGGCGCAATGGCGAACAGAAGTTGATCGATGGTGTCGGGGTGTCGGGTTCGTCCGGGCTTGTAAAACTGCTGGCGCGTGCCACCGGTCTGTTCCAGACCGGTTACCTGTACCAATATGCCTTTACCATGATCGTCGGGGTTTTTGTCCTGCTGACTTTCTGGGTTTTCTTTGGTTGGGCGGGACGATAATGAAAGCGAACGCGCTGCAAACGGCGCATTGAACGGAAAGCAACGATGACGGATATTCCCTTCCTCAGTCTGGCGATATGGATACCGATATTCGGCGGGGTGCTGGTGCTGGCCACCGGGCCGGATTCCAATGCCCGCATGGCGCGCATGGCGGCGCTGCTGACCGCAATCCTGGGTTTCGCCGTCACCATTCCGCTCTATCTCTATTTTGATCGCAATACTGCCGAGATGCAGTTTGGCGGCGGAGAAGAACCGCTGCTCTGGATCGAGCATTTCAAAGTTTATTATCGCCTCGGTATCGACGGCATCTCGCTGTGGTTTGTGCTGCTGAACTCCTTTATGACCATCATCGTGGTGATCGCGGGGTGGGAGTCCACCCAGAAGCGGGTGGCGCAATACATGGCCGCGTTTCTCATCATGTCCGGCCTGATGAACGGCATTTTCTCGGCGCTCGATGGCGTGCTGTTCTATGTCTTCTTTGAGGCTTCGCTGATCCCGCTCTACCTCATCATCGGCGTCTGGGGCGGACCGAACCGGGTCTATGCGGCTTTCAAGTTCTTTCTCTTTACGCTGGCCGGGTCATTGCTGCTGTTGCTGGCGATCATCTATCTTTTCAACCTGACCGGCAGTTTCGATATTCTCGTATGGCATAAAGCCGGAGTGCCGGCAAACGCGCAGACATTGATTTTCTTCGCTTTCCTTGTTGCCTTCGGGGTCAAGGTGCCGATGTGGCCGATACATACCTGGTTGCCGGATGCCCACGTTGAAGCGCCCACGGGCGGTTCGGTGGTGCTGGCGGCCATCGCCCTGAAGCTCGGCGCTTACGGGTTCATCCGGTTTGCGCTGCCTATCGTACCGGCTGCGTGCGAGGACTATCGATGGCTCGTCGTCGGGCTGTCGCTGGTCGCAGTGGTCTATATCGGTTTCGTGGCGTTGGCGCAGACCGACATGAAGAAGCTCGTTGCCTATTCTTCAGTTTCGCACATGGGGTTCGTCACCCTCGGTTTCTTCCTGTTCAATCAGCTTGGCATCGAGGGCGCGCTGATCCAGATGATTTCCCACGGCTTCGTTTCCGGCGCAATGTTCCTGTGTATCGGCGTGCTCTACGACCGTGTGCACTCGCGCCAGATCGGCGATTACGGCGGCGTGGTGAACACCATGCCCAAGTTTGCCGCGTTCTTCATGCTCTTTGCGATGGCGAACGCCGGTCTGCCCGCGACGAGCGGTTTTGTCGGTGAATTCACCGTCATCCTCGGCGCGATGCAGGTGCACTTCCTGATTGCCTTCCTCGCGGCGACCACCCTGATTCTTGGCGCGGCCTACACGCTGTGGATGTACAAGCGCGTGGTGTTCGGCGAAGTGGCGAACGAGAAGGTGGCCGGGCTGACCGATATCAACCGGCGCGAATTCTTTTTCCTTTCCCTGCTCGCCCTGTGCGTGCTGGCGATGGGACTGTATCCCTTCCCCTTCACCGAGGTGATGCACGCTTCGGTGAATCATCTCGTGGAGCAGGTCAATGGCAAAATGCTCACGCTGCCCTCGCACTGAACAGATGCAGCCCGATAACGGACGATCAAAACATGAGCTTTGATGTTTCCAATCTTTCCCTGGCGGCGGCTGAAGTTTTCGTCGCTCTCATGATACTGGCGATCATGCTGACGGCGGCTTTCGTTCGCGGCATTGCGCGCGGGCTGGCCTATTGGCTTTCCCAGTTGACGTTGATCGTGGCGGTCTTCATCACGTCCTTCACCATTATGGAGACCGGCAGCGATTTTGATTTTGCTTTCAACAACATGTTCGTGCGCGATAAGTTGGGCGACATTCTCAAACTGATGGTGTACCTCTCGATGATGGTCGCGCTGCTCTACGGGCGCGGTTATCTTGCAGATCGCAAGCTTGATCGCCACGAGTATTACCTGTTGGCGCTTCTGACCACCCTCGGCATGATGGTGATGATTACTGCCAATCATCTGCTGGTCCTCTATATTGGCCTGGAGATGATGTCGCTTGCCCTCTACGCGCTGGTGGCGTTTGACCGTGATACGACACGCTCCACCGAGGCAGGGATGAAGTATTTCGTGCTGGGGGCGCTTGCCTCCGGGCTGGTGCTCTATGGCATGTCGATGATCTATGGCGCGACCAATGGTGCGCTGGAACTGTCGGCGATACATGAGGCCGTGACCAGTCCGGAGGGCAACAAGACGGTGCTCCTTTTGGGTCTCGTTTTTCTCGTTGCCGGTATTTCGTTCAAGCTGGGCGTTGCGCCGTTCCACATGTGGGTTCCGGATGTCTATCAGGGTTCGCCGACCGCCGTGACGCTCATTCTGTCCAGCGCATCCAAGCTTGCCGCCTTCGCGTTGGCAATGCGTCTGCTGGCGGAGGCTTTGCCGGGGCTGATCGGGCACTGGAAGACCATGCTGCTGTTCGTGATTGCCGTATCCCTTGTCCTGGGTAACCTTGCGGCGCTGATACAGCACAACATCAAACGCATGTTGGCTTACTCCGGCATTTCACACATGGGTTTCATGCTCATGGGGTTTCTCTCCAGCGCTGAGGCTTCCGTCGGTACTGTGGGCTACAGCAACGCCATGTTTTACGCCATTGCCTACGCGCTCATGACCCTGGCCGCATTCGGCATGATCGTGTTGCTTTCGCGCGAGGGGTTCGAGGCCGAAAACATCGAGGACTTCAAGGGACTCAACAGCCGCAATCCCTGGTTTGCGCTGCTCATGCTCTTCGTGATGTTCTCGATGGCGGGCATTCCTTTCTTCGTCGGTTTCTTTGCCAAACTCTCCGTGCTCACAGTGCTACTCAAGGCCGGGTATCTGTGGCTTGCGGTGTTGGCGGTGGTGATGTCGCTCATCGGCGCTTTCTACTACCTGCGCATCGTCAAATTCATGTATTTCGATGAACCGACCGACAATGCCCCGCTCAAAGCATCGGGCGAGTTGCAGATCATGTTGTCGATCAATGGTGTGGCTATTGCCTTGCTCGGTCCTATGTCGGGCACCCTGCTGGAATGGTGCAAGAGTGCCATGAAGACAGTCGGCGGTTGAACTAAAGGCGAACACGGTATGAACAGTTTTGCCACGGCCGGGATTGTGGTGGGCCTTGCCCTTGTGGCGGCCAATCTGCCTTTTCTGTTTGAGCGCGTGATGTTCGTGTGGTCGCCCCCCTCGGGGCGCAAAGCGTTCGGCTGGCGGCTCCTGGAGCTGCTTGCGCTCTATCTCGTCATCGGCGGCTTTGCCTTTATGCTGGAAAAAAACGCCTATGGCAGCATTTATGCGCAAAACTGGCAGTTTTACGCGGCGACGTTTTGTCTGTTTCTCGTGTTTGCCTTTCCGGGGTTTGTCTGTCGTTACCTGTGGCGCAGCAATCGCCGCCAGCAAAAAGGAAAGAATTATGAGTTTTGATACTGATGTACCGCAAGTTACATCGGACGAAGTCGAGATCCGCATAAGCTCACAGGGTTTTATATTTATCGGAATAGCCGTGATTGGGGGGGTGGTTTCTTTTCCTCTTTTGGATGTTTCCGGTGGCCCTTTTTTAATTAGTATTTTTCTTCTCATACTAGGAATATGGCAAGTCAACGTCCCTCTCATTGTATTCAGACAAGATTACTTTGAAACAAAGTTGGCACCGCTTGCCGGTCATCACAAGGTGCTCTTCAGCGAGGTCATTCGGGTTGAAATCACCGACAAGCCACGCATGACGATCTATTACCGTACGCACAACTCTGTTGCGGATGCCAAGCCTGTGCGCATCAAAATCCCTCTCAATATATTGAAGGGGCCGATGCGTGACCTTTGTATCGATGAGTTTCATGCACGATTGCCGGAATCCGTATTCGTTGCGTAATAGTGGCTAGATATTGTTACAAAAAACGGCTTTCTTCTAATTTGTGGCGGAGTTTTTCTTTTACATAGGGTGATATTATGGTATTGGCGGTTTTAGGAATTGGTTTAAATCTCCTTTACACTGTGGGCATGTATTACAACCTGTACGAAATCAGGGCGATTGCACCTATTTATCATAGTGGCACCATTCCCAACACACGCATACGTTCATCATCATCCCAGCCCGCTCTCTTTCGGCGCAGACGTAGGCTTTTCTTCGGATGCGCCGT